>JAFSRR010000069.1 GCA_017446025.1 Bacteroidales bacterium
ACGCTGACGGAGCGTCAAAAGGGATTGGCAGCATGTGCCTGCCTGATGGCACAAGGAGATATGAACCGTTTGGAGCCTGCCGTGCGTATGGCTCTCGACAATGGCGTAACCATCAACGAACTGAAGGAGGCTTTCTCGCAACTCTATGCCTACACAGGTTTTCCACGAAGTTTGAATGCACTTGGAGTGCTGAGTAAGGTTTTGGAAAACAGACAAGCTAACTGGCAGGAAGGCAAGCCTTGGAAACGTCCTGCAGAATGGGACAATGCCAAGAAAGCATACGAACTGGGTACTAAGAACCAGACGCAACTTTCAGGAAAGCCCTTCAACTACGAATTCTGTCCGCAGGATGACTACTATCTGAAGTCCCACCTCTTTGGTGACATCTTCGCTGGCGACCAACTCTCTGCTGCCGACCGCGAGATAGTTACCGTAGCTGCCTTGAGTGGCCTCGAAGGCGCAGCACCACAACTCGCTGCCCACAAGCAGGGTGCCGTGAATATGGGTAACTCTAAGCAACTGGTGGATGAACTCTGCGCGTGGTTATGCAACGAGGGCTACACCCTAAGCACAAAGTGGCCCAAAGGTGAGCCTAATCCTTACGGCAAATACTTCATTGGCCAGAGCTATCTGGCAGATGTTGGCGGAGGTGTGATGAACGTAACCTTCGAGCCTCGCTGCCGCAACAACTGGCATATCCATCACAAACAAGTGCAGGTATTGATTTGCGTCGCCGGTCACGGCTGGTATCAGGAATGGGGCAAGGAGCCTGTGGAAATGACTCCCGGCACCGTCATTGCAATCCCTGCAGAAGTAAAACACTGGCACGGTGCCGCTAAAGACTCGTGGTTCCAGCATCTGACGTATCATAAAGATGTAAAAGAGGGCGCAAGTAACGAGTGGTTAGAGCCTGTGATGGACGAGATTTACAACAAACTACAATAGATATTATATTCTCTATTTTCCTTATCAAATCTCATCGGTGGAGATGACACCACGCAGCAGACAAGACCCATGACGAGCCATACCCACCAACTCTTCTTTCCCAGATGGTACTCCATCTTGATGACGGTCGGATGGCAGATGCCGATGCTGAAAAACACGGCCGCGCCAACGACAATTCCACTAAAATGCATAAGCTACTTAGCCCTGTTACCTTTGAACGTATATCCGGCTTTCTCGACGGCCGACCGGATAGCGTCTTCTGTTGCGGGCCCTTTGATGGTCAAGGTTTTTCGGGAAGCACTGGCGTTGGCCGATTCCACGCCGGGGATATTTTCCACGGCGCGGCAGACAGCGGCCTCGCAGTGGCTGCAGTGCATATCTTCAACGGTATAGACGACTGTATCCGGATCTTCGGCCTTGTGGGTAAAGCGTTTGAACAGTTTCATAGTGAGAGCGATTATTATCAAGAGAGTTAAAACAATGGCACAAATAAGCTTGAAAGTGCCGGGCATCATTGCCTCTTCCGTACAGCACGGGTCAAGGGCAGCCATAGGTTTCACCGATATGCCGATGGCATTGACCAGCAGGCCGAAGAGAACGGAAAAGCCAACGATAACCAACAGATAGATCCACGTAAATCGCCGTCCCATGGCCTTCCTGACAACCAGAATGGAGGCCAGGTTCACGGCCGGACCGGCCATCAGCATCACCAGTGCAGCGCCAGGAGACAGGCCCTTCAACATCAGCGCGGCCGCTACGGGAATGCTGCCGGTTGAGCAGATGTACATCGGCACGGCCACTATCAGGATTACCAGCATCTGCAGTAGCGGCCGGCTGCCAAAATGCAGGAAAAACTCGTCCGGGATGGCCACCTGGATAAGCGCCGCAACCAGCAGGCCGATGACCAATCGGCCGCCTATGTCCTGAATCATGCTGTAATAGGCGTACTTGAGCACTCGCCATATCTTATTTCCAGTCTCCACGCGGCAGGAGGATTCCGATGAAATGGCTTTGTTATCTTCTGGAACCAGACGGTTCACCAGTAAACCACCGCATACGCCTGTGACAAGTGCCGCAACAGGCCGTACAATGGCAAAGCCCATCCCCATCAGCGAAAACGTGGCTAGGATAGAATCGATACCCGTTTGCGGTGTGGCTATCAAGAAGGAAGCTACCGCCCCTTTTGAGGCCTTTTCGTTCCTGAGTCCGATGGCTGTGGGAATTACCCCGCAGGAGCACAGCGGTAGCGGAACGCCCAACAACGCTGCCCATAGGACCGCCCACCGGTTATCCTTAGACAGATACTTCCGATAGAATCCCTGAGGTACAAAGACGTGCAGGATGCCTGCGATGAGAAAGCCCAGCAACAGATACGGGGCCATCTCACAGACAACGCTCAATAAAGACAGTAGATATGCTCGCATAGATACAACACCTCGTAAAGGGAATTTACCTTATAAAATCTATCCATTTCTTTCGCAGCTCTCTCCCCTTCTGTACCCACTGTTCCCGGGTGGTATCGCCCAGCATTCCCGTTCCTTTCCACCTTTCCCAATTGCCGAACAGGAGCGTCAGTTCCAGACAGTGACAGGCCCCGAATAATGAAGCATTCGGCCGCCAGTCAAATGCAAAAGTTTCGGTTTTGATACCGTTGTTCTCCAGTTTTCGCGCATATTTTTTCGAAGGGATGATGACGCCAGCCTGCGTAACAATCCAACCGAGAAGGTGGTGGAAAAGATTGCCGGCCTTCTCTGTCCGCCCCAATTTCAATGCGACAAAGGGATATGTGTCGTCTTTTTGCCAGGAAACCAGCACCTTCTCAAAAGAAGGGATGGTGACTTTCCCCGAGAAATCCGGTTCCAGCGGGCTGAACGGCATCATTGAAGACGTTGCTGCGAGATAGGATTTCTGTGCTGCCAGGATTTCTTCCGTAGTACAGTCGGCAGGTCTTTTACCTGCTATTCTCGTGAAAGCTGCAAGCATCTTCCGGGCAGACTTGACTGTATTTCTGAACGTGAAGGGTGCGCTCTGGATAATGGCCCTTCGGCAAAGCGGTTCATGGCAGGAAGAAATGATGGAAGCCACGGAATGTCCCCCGGCCGATTGTCCGGCTAGGGTGACCTTGTCTGGGTTACCGCCAAAGCGGGAAATGTTTTCCCTCACCCAGCGGAGCGCCGCTATCTGGTCTTTCAGCCCCAGATTGACGATGCCCTTGTCCACATCGTGAAGATAGCCGAAGGCGCCGAGCCGGTAAGAGAGGGTCACCACAACGATATCGCCTTCTTCGGCCAGCATGGAGCCGTCGTAGGCCGCTTCTTCTCCGCTTCCGGCCAGATAGGCTCCGCCGTGAATCCACACCAATACAGGACGTGAGCCCTCCCTGGAAGGTGTATAAATGCTCAGGAAATGGCAATCCTCCGTTTGTGTAAGCTTATCGTGGCCTCCCATCAGAAAACTCAGACGGAATGAATTCTGTGGACAAGCGGTAAGGGCCCCACTACCCTCCACGGTTCCTGCAAAAGGTTCAAGGACAGGATCTTCGAAGCGTCCAGCCCTGGCATATCGAATGTGTTGATAAGTTTCCACCAAATGATGAATAATAAACCCCGATTTATCGAAACAAAGATACCACAAAGCTGTCATTCATAAAAAAACTCCCTACACAGGGTGATGCCAGAGCGGTTATCTCTGGCAGAGCCAGTCAATTGCCGGGATGATTTCGATAGTATGGCCGTTCATACTGACTGTCTCCGCCGTGTCAAATGTAATCAGTGTCAGCTTCTCACACTTGAGCTCTTTGGCGCCGGCAAGCAGGCCGTTTAGTTCCCTATTCCGAGTTTTAGAGGATGAAATGTCATAGCTCACCTGGATAAGTTCAACGGGCCTGCCACCGTCAGCCACGACGAAATCAACTTCATGACTGGCAGACTTGTAATAGAATAAATCGTAGAAAAGAGGTTTGCACCTGCGCAAAAGTTCAACACAGATAACGTTCTCCAGGCGCCAACCAAAGTTCTCACTGGCGATGGTCCCCTCTTTGTCGGTTGCCAGGGCGTTATCAACGACAAATACTTTCTCGTTCCGGATTCTATCTTTGCTCTTGAAAGAGAACTTGTTGATACCTATCAGCAGGAAGGCCTGCTTTAGATACGAGTAATAATTCTCGGCCGTATGGTCGGATATCCCAAACTCTGCAGCAACATTCTTGGCGATGAATTCGCGGCAATAATTGTCCGACAGGTACGTTGCCATCCGCCTGAGAACATCCTTGTGGCGGATCTTGAAACGCTTGGCGATGTCTGTATTGATAATGGCATCAAGAAGGCTGCTGATGTATCCCGCGCGATTTGTTTCGGAAATCAGCTCAGGGAAACCTCCATCCGACAGATATTTCTCCAGTGCGTTCTTGCGTAATGCCCGGACCTTGGTCGAATAAGACTTGGTATCAACCCCGGTAATGCCGCAATACTCGGAGAACGAAAACGGATACAGGTTGATCCGGTTATGTCGCCCCGTCAGATGTGTCATCAATTCGCTGCTTAAGAGCTTGGAGTTCGAGCCAGTAATAAGGATGTGTATCTTCTGTCGGAGGAGACGGTTGACAAACAACTGCCATCCGTCGATGTTCTGAATCTCATCCAGAAACAAATACTCGAAGTCTCCGTTCAGTCGGTAAAGCGCCTCCGGAAATTTGGACTGCAAAGATACAGAAACTTCGATAAATATCAAAAATTGAGTGTGGTAAACTTCGATAAAAACGAATTTACGAGATGATTAACTTCGATATATTCGCCTTATGGCTACCAAATCAAATAGCGGGGCAGAATCATAAGAGTTTCACGGCTGTACCGGAGGCGGTGACCATCAACATCCCGCCGTTTTCGACAAGGACCTCATAGTCGATGTCAATGCCGACAACAGCATCGGCTCCTTTCTGACGGGCACGTTCCTCCATTTCCTTCATCGCCTGCGTTCGGGCGGCAATCAGTTCCTCTTCATAAGAGCCGCTGCGACCCCCGATGATATTGCGGATGCTTGCGGCAAAGTCACGGATGAAGTTTACGCCGGAGATGACCTCTCCGAAAACGACGCCTTTATACTCGGCAATTGTCCGACCCTCAATGGCCGGGGTGGTAGTAAGAATCATAATCGTAATATTATTTATGTTCACCGATAATCTTTTCCATCCAAATCATGTCATACCAGCGCCCGAATTTCTTGCCGCACTGGTGAAAGTGGGCCGCTTGTCTGTAGCCAAGCCGTTCATGGAAGCGTACACTGTCCTGTGTCAGGTATTCATCTTCGGGCTCAATAAATGCGATGCAGGCGTTCAAATTAAGGATACCCTGATCCTTCAGCCGTTGTTCGAGGACCTCGTGGAGCCGGCGGCCTATTCCGCAACGCTTCATGCCATTGTCAACGTAGATCGAGGTCTCGACGGCCCATTGGTATGCGGCCCGTTCATGGAAAGCACTGGCATAGGCATAACCCACAATCCGCCCATGCTCCTCAGCCACAATCCAGGGGTATTTCGCCTGCACCTTCAACAAGCGTTGGCGAAAAACGTCTGCTGTCGGCACATCGTACTCGAAGGTGATGGCCGTCTGTTCCACGTAAGGCGCATAAATGGCAAGCATCGCCTCGACGTCCGATATTGTCGCTTCTCTAATTCTCATGCTTTTCTCCAAAAAACCATAGCATACACTCACTTTGTCGTCACCTCATTGATCCACGCCTCTGCAATTGTCGGCCAAAGGGCTGTGCTGCCGGGCTGGTTTCTGAGCGATATGGCGTGCCCGCCGTATGGGAAGATATGCATGGAGCAATTCTTCACACCGGCCTGCTGCAAGGCATTGAAATATTTCACGCTGTTCGATACATTCACGGTACGGTCGTCTGAAGCATGAATCAGCAGCGTTGGCGGATTGTCCTTGTTGACCATTTCGTCAAACTTGGTCTTCTGCAACATCTTCGTTATTCTCGGATGCTGACCTTTGGGGCTGTATACGCTTATGACGGGGCTGACAAGTATGCAGAAGTTCGGACGGAACGGCTGTCGGTCAAGCGAATCGCCGCAGGCACTCAAATCCTTGCTGATTGTCGAAACCCCGGCGCAGACATGCCCTCCGGCACTGCATCCTATCACGCCTACTTGGTTGGGGTCGATCCCATACTCCGCGGCATGGGCGCGCACCCAGCGCACGGCACGCTGAGCATCCTGGAAAGGCACAATCGTCGCATCCTTGACATCGGGCTGGTTGGGCAGTCTGTGGAGCAGCACAAAGGCTGTCACACCAAACGTGTTGAACCACTTGGCCAGGCTCACACCTGCCGTTTCGTAGGCCTGTTTGTTATATCCACCGCCAGGGATGACAATCACAGCCTTGTTGGTCCGCTCCTCAAGTCCGGGCACATACGCATACAGTCTCGGCTGTTCGGCACGCCAAATGCGGTTCCTGGCAATCGAGTCGTAATGCTGGGTTCCCACTGTGTTTGGCATCGTCACCCCCTCATAGAGATTGATGCGGCGGTGCGAGAACAGGTCACTTTCCTGTGCATTGGCAAACAACAAACTTATTGCTGCAATGGTCCATAAAAACAGTTTTCTTTTCATCTCTCGTATGTTTTATTTGTTTACTTCCTTGTCTCCCCAAACACGCACCAGCGTACCACCGGAATGCGACGCAGGCCCTCGTACAGCAGTGGCGAGAGCGTGAATACCGCGACGGTAAGAATCACATACATGGACCATGGCGGCAACTGGGTATAGGTCTTCATCATGTAGCCCAGACTGGCAATCACCAGGTAATGGACGATGTAAATGCCATAGCTGGAACGGGTCATGTAGGCGGCAAACCTGCCGGTTGCATCGAGCCTGGCCTTGAACCAGCCCATCATGGCCAGACACATCAGCCAGCCATAGAGGCAGTTGAGCGGACCTGCCAGATACTGTGGCGAGGTGTTGTCCTGCCCAAAGGTGGTGCCGATCAGGATGCCCCCGGCCACCACGGCGCAGCCCATCAGCGGTACCCATGCCTTACCCACTTTTTCCTGCACCTCGTCGTGCGAGAAAACGAAGTATCCCATCAGGAAGGGTATCAGGTAAAACAGCGGCTTGTAGAGGTTCCACAGGCCATCGGGCGACTGCGGACGGGGATTGGCGATGAGCGTTTGCTCTCCGGCCCAGAACAGCACACCCATCAGGATGATCCAGACAATATTTGCCTTTCTGCAGATGGTCCAGAGCCGGTCTTTGCGATCGAGCGCCCGAAGCAGCAGAAGCAGCAGGCAGAGTAGCCACAGCACCTGGATGAACCACAGCGGACCGATGCCGCTGACGGCCATAATCACATACCTGGCCACGGCCGGCAGACCGTCAAACACTCCCTCACGGGCCGCCACCACAGTATTGAAATAGCCCACCATCCAATGAAACACAAAAAGGCCGATGGTGGCGGGGACCAACAACTTCCGCGTGCGGGTCTTGAACCATTCCCCCGCAGAATGCTTCGCAAGCGAGTAACGGGCACTGATGCCTGCCAGGATGAACAACAGCGGCATAAACCACGGATACAGGATGTACATCACCACGTCCTGGTACTGCGGTCCGTCGCCAAAACCGCCAATACCGCCGAACACCCCCTTGTTATTGTAAAAGTAAAACACGTGGTAGAACAGCACCAGCAGTACCGTCACCCAACGCAAGTTGTCAATCCAATGTTTTCTCATCGCTATTATCTTTTCACTATGATTCGACGGAATTTCACCCACTCCACATCCATCAGGCTTTCGGAACTGGAACCGAAAAAGCGGAGGATGACGTTGTGCGCCTTGGGAAATAACTGATTTTCATCTCAATATGATTAATTATCAAAACACAAAAAGCTACCCCAATACCACATCCAGCACCATCATCAAGGCGAAGCCCAGGGCAAAGCCGATGGTGCCGATGTTGGAGTGCTTGCCCTGGGAATAATCCGGGACTAATTCCTCAACCACAACATATAGCATGGCGCCGGCCGCGAAAGCCAGCATGTACGGCATGATGCCGAGGATGGAAGTGGCTAGCAGCAACACCAGCGCACCGCCGATGGGCTCGACAATACCGCTCAGTGCGCCGATGCCGAAGGCTTTCCAGCGGGAGTTGCCCTCCGCCCTCAGCGGCATCGAAATAATCGCCCCCTCCGGTACATTCTGGATGGCAATACCCAGCGACAAGGCCAGGGCTCCAGCCATATTGAAATCGGCCGTCAAGGCACCGGCAATAGCCACGCCGACTGCCATTCCCTCCGGGAAATTATGAATGGTCACTGCAAGCACCAGCTTGGCTGTGCGTGACAGACCGCTACGCGGACCCTCTGTTTCTCCATTTGCATGAAGATGCGGTGTCACATAGTCAATCAGCAGAAGGAAGGCAAAGCCAGCCAAAAGGCCGATAACCGGCGGCAACACCGAGGCAGTTCCCTGCCCCATCCCAATGGCCGGAATCAGAAGCGACCATACGGAAGCCGCCACCATGACGCCGGAGGCGAATCCCAGCAGCACCTTCTGCAGCATCGCGGGCATATCCCGCTTCATAAAAAACACGAAAGCCGATCCCAAGGCGGTCCCCAGGAACGGAATCATCAATGCGGTGAATATCGGGTTCATCTCTTTCCTTTAAACGATTTCATAATCGCAAAGGTACAGATAATACTCCGTAACCCGATTGTGATTATCCTAGTTTTGAGACAGATTTTTTCAGGACGTGCCCAGCGAGGCGCATAGAGAAAATGGCCATGGGGATGGTCAGAACCAGTACGACTATGAGCTCGGGAATGTTGTTGATGACGGGAATCGTGAATTCTAATTAGAAGTGCAAAACGATGTTCCAAATTGTTCGTGTCTTATTAGAATTTGCAACTGACACATTTCTTTGTATATTTGCACTTTGCAAATCAATCCGATATAAGATATGGCAAAGATTTATGATTTCAAGGCCCTGAACAACAAGGGCATCGAGGTGGATTTCGCACAGTATGAAGGTAAGGTCCTCCTCATTGTGAACACGGCATCGAAGTGTGGTTTTACGCCTCAATACGACGGATTGGAGGCCCTTTATCAGAAGTATAAGGATCAGGGTTTGGTGATCATCGGCTTCCCTTGCGACCAGTTTGCCCATCAGGAACCGGGCAGCGACGAACAGATTGCCGAGTTTTGCCGCCTCAATCATGGCGTCACCTTCCCGCTGATGAAGAAGATAGAGGTGAATGGGCCGAATGAATCCCCTGTTTTCACCTATCTCAAGGCTGCCGCTCCCAGCGAACAGTACAAGGGACTCAAGGCCAAGGCAACGCAGAAAATGCTCAAGGGGCTCAGTAAGAGTGTGGAGAAGGAGAGCGACATCCTGTGGAATTTCACCAAGTTCCTGGTCAGTCGCGACGGCAACGTTGTCAAGCGCTTCGCCCCGGTAGCCGAGCCTGCTTCTTTCGAGAAGGATATCGAAGAGATGCTGTAATAGATAGATGTCTTCAATGATGGACATCAAGTATTTCATATTTGCTGCCGTGACAATGATTCTTTTGTCAGGGTGTAGTTCTTTTTTCGAACCGACAGCAGAAGAGATCATACCAGAAAAAACAGAAAACGGCGTTTTACCTCAAAAAGGAACGGTTCTACATTTGCGACTGGACTACGGACCCACCACAAAAATGTCTGTTGATATATCTTTCAAGGAATACCGTTACCGAGTTTTCATTGATAAAGAGCTTTACAGTTACGGAGTTGTTCATGATTATTACGACGATGTAATAGACATCCCACTTACCGCCAATGATGACTGGTATATGCGAAGCATCGTTGTCGAAGGATCCAAATCGCTTGTTTTCACCCATGAATATGACAATGTATCCAGTGATGAATGGGAAGATTGGCACCAGATATACAAAGGCGTACAAGACCGTCTTAAGGAAGAACAGCCGCAGGCATATCCGGGTCTGGACAGCGCTACGCTGGTTTTCAAACTTGGCAACAAAATACTTCCCGTCACCCAGGTCAAGAACGGCACCACGGCGGCATTGAAACAATTTGTGGCTAAGCGTGACTATGTTATGGATATCGTATACGACAAATCTGTCAACAGGTGGTATATAGGCGATCAACCGAAAATGCAGACAGTATTGCCACCTAATTACCTTGAATTGAACGAAACGCACAAGGCAGGACTCTATTTCTCACAACTACTCGGGCCGAATCCTTATTTTTTCATTTTATTGAAAGACGAGCATCGTTCCTATAATTACTCTACCCCCATCGGGTACTTCAACCTTGAAGACATGGATTCAGCATTGTCTCCTCGGGAATTGAACATTCCCAACTCTACCGATGGATTTTATAAGACGAGCCTCACCATCTCGTTGGAATAAACCTGACGCTCAAAGTCTTCACTTCCGGGATTTCTCCCTTATAGACTGATAGTAGTCGTGCCGCTTGGGGTTTTCCGGAAACCAGCCTTTGACCACGCGTTTCTCCTGCATGAACATCTCGCCGATGCCCCAGAAACAGCAGAAGGCGAAGCCTCCGATGATAATGGAGAGGATATCGTTTTGCATGAAAAGGGACAACGCTGAGAAAACCAGCCCGGCGACCAGCCAGACCCACCAGCATTGCTTGCCCCAACGGTATTCCATTTTGATGACAAGGGGATGGCAGATGCCGATGCTCAGAAACACCGTCGCGCCCACTATGATACCCACGCCATTCATTCTTTTCTGTCCTCCATCGTTGAAGAAAATGCAATGTTTCGTTTGACGATGCAAAGATACAATGTTGCATGCATTTGCAAAATCACTATTTATAATGACTGCTATTTCTTTTTTTGTGATTACATTTGCAGCGAAGAGACACAAAAAAGAGCAACCACATGGACAAGAAGCACCTGTTTTTTCTCCTCTCGCTGATTCTTATGCTGATGCCTGCCTGTACCCCGGAGGAGGCCGTCACAACCGACGAGACAATCCCAGACGACACCCTGTCTCTTCCCGATCCGCAACTGGCCTGGAGTGCTTCCACCTTCGAAGCAATCATCGGTGTATCGAGCGATTTTCCCACGCTTACCAACACTAACCATCTGAGCATTTCATATTCCTCTTCCGACACAGCAGTGGCCACCATTGACAAGGCCGGAGCCGTTGCCCTTGTCGGCACCGGAAGTTGTTTCATTACAGCATCTTTCGAAGGAAACGACCAATACAGGGCAGCCGCCGACAGCTACCTGCTCATCGTCAAAAGCAGCGAGGACGACAGTTCACTGACCATAGTCTTTGATTCCGCCGGCGACAGTTCGTCTGAAGATGATATTTCCAACACTACTTTCACCCGCCTCATTACCGTCACCTACGCGTCGGATGGTGCCAGCGTGACCGGGTACAGCGCCGTGGCCGACATGATGGAGGTATCTGTGAGCGGCAGCCACGTGACCATCGACTACACAGGCTCCGAAAACGTGGTTTACAAACTCACCGGATCTTCTTCCGATGGCTGCTTCAAACTCTACAGTGGCAAGAAACAGGCGCTGTGGCTGAGCGATCTTTCGCTGACCAATACCGACGGTGCCGCCATCAACAACCAGAGCAAAAAACGCACATTCGTCTATGTCGACGGGAGCAATTCGCTGGCCGACGGCCCATCGGCCACCTATTCCTCAGATGGGGATGAAGATATGAAAGGGGTGTTCTTTTCGGAAGGCCAACTCGTCTTCAGCGGCAGCGGCAGTCTGAAGGTAACCGCCAACAATGCCAAAAGCAAATCGGGCATTGTCAGCGATGATTACGTACGCCTGATGAGCCGTCCCACTGTCGCAGTTTCGGCCGGAAGCGGCGCCGGGCACGGCATCAAAGCCAATGATTATGTCCAAATAAGCGACGGCATACTTGGCATCAGCACAGCGGCAGCCATGAAAAAAGGCATCACCTCCGACGACTATGTACTGGTGGAAGGGGGACAGACCTCCATCAAGGTGAGCGGCGGCGTGGCCTACGACAGCGACGACAGTGAATATACCGGCACGGCCGGCATCAAAGCCGACAACTACTTTGCCATGACGGGCGGCACGCTGGGCATCACCAATATCGGCAGCGGTGGCAAGGGCCTTCGCGCCGGCAGCTATGACTACTACACAGCCAACAGCAACAGCCTCGACAACAGCTACATTTCCGGTGGCACGCTCACCATCGCCACCACTGGCAACGAATCCAACGATGTCTCCTCCAAAGCCATCAAGATCGGATTCAAGGAGAAAGTCTCGAATTCCTACAAATATGCCGGTGACTTTCAGATGAAGGGCGGCAGTGTCATAGTGGACTGTTCCAAGAGCGAAGCTTTTGAAACAAAGGGAGCGCTCAGCATTTCGGATGGCGAGTTGTTTGTCTCGTCTACAGCAGACGATGCCATCAACAGCCAGGGCGAAATGACTATCACCGGCGGCTACGTCTATGGTTATGCCACGCAAAATGATGCCATCGACACCAATGGCGACATGAAGATCTCGGGCGGTTATGTCTATGCCATCACCACCAAAGGAGCCCCGGAAGTGGCTTTGGATGCCAATACCGAGGGTGGCTACAAACTCTACATCACAGGCGGTGTCGTGGTCGCCTACGGAGGCCTGGAAAACAGTTATTCATCTTCCAGCACCGTCTATACGCTCTCCGGTACGGCAGACGCATGGAACGCCTTGTACGATGGCAAAGCCTTTATCGCCGCCTTCAAGGCTCCGGCCGGCCTGTCGTCCTTCGCCGTCACAGCGCCCTCTTTGACGAGCGGCTATAAAAATGTGAGCGTGGGTGGCACGACCTACTGCAACGATACCTGGGCCGTCTCCGGTCTGACCGGAGGCACCGCCGTCAGCCTGGACGCCTATTCCGGAAGCAGCCAGGGCGGAGGTCCTGGAGGAGATCCCGGTGGAAATCCCGGAGGAGGAGGGGGAGGCCGTCACTAACTTTGCAACTGCCCCCCTTTGATTTCCTTGATGTACAAATCCTGCTGGGGGAAGGGTATCTCGATATCGTGCTCGGCAAAAGCCTTGTAGATGGCCTCCTTGGCCTGTGCGGCGAAGGTGAAATGCGAATCGACCGTAGTGTGCAGCAGCACCTGCAGATCGACCGAGCTGTCGCCGAAATTGAGCAAGCGCACGGAAACACCCTTCTTGCGGTCGACAATCTCCCGCCCGTATTTATCCTTGACCATCAGGGGCTGCAGCGCCTCGACAATAACCTCACGAGCCTTTTCCACATCGGTGCCGTACTTGACGCCGACCGTGAAATGGAGCATCTCATACGAATGGTTGCGGGTGAGGTTCTTGAAGTTCTTGTTGAACAAGGTCGAGTTGGTGAAGATGATCATCGAACCGTCGCTGGCCTCGATCTGGGTGCTCTGGTAGCTGAGCCCGGCCACCGTACCGCGGACACCGTCGCATTCCACAATGTCGCCCACGCGGACGCGGCCGCTCATGAGCTGGATGCCGTAGAAGAAGTTGTTCAGAATGTCCTTCATGGCAAAACCGACACCGGTGGCAAGACCCGTGGTGACCAGTGTGAGCCCCGAGGCAGGAATTTTCATGAGCGAAAAGACGATGATCACATACAGGCCCCAGACCAGCAAGGTGACGATGTTGTTGGCCAGGTTGAAATTGATATCGCTTTCCTTGAACACCACCCCGGCATCGAGTTTGCCGACTGCGGCCCGTGTCCGCCAAACCCGGTAGAATCCCTTGGTGGCATAGATGACAAATCTGAAGACAAAATACAATCCTACCGTCAATACAATCTTGAACAGGGACAATTGCAGGTAGCCTTCGATATTCAACAGGGGCTGGAGGAAGATATTCTGTGCCACAATATTGAAATTGAACACGTTGCAAGCCATATAGATGGCCGCAGGCACCGATCCGACGGTCAACAGCGGCACGACGGCCATATCCAACAGATCCCTGAGCCAGAACACTTCTATATAGGATTCCTTGCGGGTGGAGATAGGCAGGGCCGGGTTCTTCTGTCTGTATTGGCGCTGCCATTCCTTCTCATGGCTGCTGTAATAACGGTCGACGATTTTGGACACGGCGATGATACTCTCCAGCAAAGCCAGCTGGAACATCCACCAAATCATCAGCAGCAAGGCGCCCATCACCATACCCCACCAGCTGAGGAGCGTGGCCGAGACCATGATCACGGCCCCCACCCACATCATGACTTTGTCACCCCGGGGAAGGGTTTCCTGGGTCTTTATGTTGATGAGTACCTGCCACAGGGCGAAGACCAGCACCAGCAAGGGGAAAAACAGATTGATGGCGCTGTTGGGGATAAAGACGATACGGAAAAAGATGATCAGAAAAGCCAGGATGAGCATGGGAAGATAGCCCATCAGCGCCTTTTTCACCTGCGGCTTGTCCAGACGGATGAGCATCGAGGCGAAGATGGCGGCCAGCAGCCAGGTGTATTCTCCCATCATGACGGAAGAGCGCACTATAAAGGAGCTGCCTGCCGTGTTGGAGTTGATCAGCAGGAAAATCGAGAAAAAGACCACCCCGGTCAAGGCAATCAACATGCCCCGGTGCTGTTGTGACCATTCCCCCTGGAACCATTTGACCCATTTCACACTGATCCGGACCAGTACATTGGCTATCAAGATGGACAACGCAAGGATGAAGAGCAGCATGAAGGCATAGGCGAAGACCACCGGTCCGCGCCAGGAACTGGCCGCAGCATTTTTTTGCCGGTCGCGGTTCAGGCCGTAACGGGCTTTCAAATCGGTGATGGCCCGCCTGTAGCGGAAGGAGAAGCTCTTGAGTGTCCGCAGATAATTGCCCTGCCCTTCGACAAAGACCTTGTGCTGCAACACCGAATAGCGTTCCTGGGCATAGTCGTAGGCACTCTTCAGCAATTCGTCTGTCTGTTGGTAATACTCGTTATCCTGCTCGACATGTTGGATCTGCTGCCAATAATAGGCCACCATCTGCTCGGCATAGAACAGGCAGCTGTCCCTGATGGCCGCAGTTTCATCGTCCATGGCCATCACCATCGATTCCTTGGCAAAATCGGGGGTGTCCACCACGACGGTGTCGGCAATCTCTTCCGATACCGAATCCAGGGCCACCTCGACCTTATGGGCCTGCTCGATCTCCTCGGCCGTCCGCTCGGGCGGCATCTTGCGCAGGGTCAGCACCAGGCGGTTGTAGCGTTCCATCTCGGCATGCATATTGTCAATGATTTCATTGAAAGGCACGCGGTTGGAACTGAACTTATGGTATTGTTGCGTCACCTCGTTCAGGGCAAAAGTCTGGTCGAAGGTGTTCACCTGCTCCTGGGAATAGAGCATCACCGACAGTTCGTTGCACTCGTCGATCAACCTGACCAGCCTTTCGTGCTGCTCGACGATGCGTTTTTCCATCCAGCCGCTGCTGCGGTCCACCCGTTCGTAGGTGTCTTTGAGCTCCTCCATCAGCACACTGAGCGTCTGATGCAGGTTCTCTTCCTTGAAAACGGCCCAGGAGGGCATAACGGCTGCCAAAACCATGGCCAGCAGAATAGCATATTTCTTCTTCATAGCAATACCGAAGTGCTCGGTTGTCAAAAAACTATACCGTAACCAGTTTGTAAGACATGGAGCCCAAGCCTATTTTCTCGGCATGTTCCATGCACGAACGCCAGTTGGTGTCGGGATGGATCATGTGCCAATGGTCACCATGGTCGTGATGAGGCTGTTGCATATGGTCGGCCAGGACATTGCCACCGGGCATGGCGGGCGCCTGGTTGACCAGGTCGGCACTGGCACAGTCGAGGGCCACCGGATCGAACGAAGCCAGGAAACCGATATTGGGCACGACGGGGGTGTCGTTATAACCCCAGCAGTCGCATTCGGGCGAGACATCGACAATCAGGTTGATATGGAAATTGGGCTTGCCCAGCAGGGTGGCCTTGGCATATTCGGCAATCTTGCAGTTGAGGATGTCGAGCTGTTCGTCGTTGTCGACCACGGCACCGTCGAACTGGCAAGTGGCCACACACTGACCGCAGCCCACACACTTGTCGTAGTCTATCACCGCTTTGCGGTCGGAAAGAGAAATGGCATGGCTGGCACAATTGCGCACACACAGGCCGCATCCGCGGCAGGCTTCCTTGTCGATGCGGGGCTTGGAGGCGTTGTGCATCTCCTTTTTGCCGGCCACACTGCCGCAGCCCATGCCCAGATTCTTCATGGCACCGCCGAAGCCGGTCATTTCATGCCCCTTGACATGATTCAGGGAGACCACGATGTCAGCCTCGGCGATGGCAGAGCCTATCTTGGGGGCCTTGCAATACTCGCCGTCGATGGGGATTTCCACATAGTCAAGCCCCTTCAGCCCATCGGCAATGACCACCTGGGCTCCCACGCTGAAGGGAATATAGCCATGCTTCATGGCCGTATCCTGATGATCGATGGCATTGCCCCGGCCTCCGTTGTAGAGCGTATTGCAGTCGGTCAGGAAAGGCTTGCCGCCCAGATCCTTGATGACTTTTACTATCACGGCGGCAAAATCGGGCCTTAAATAGGCCATGTTTCCCGGTTCGCCAAAATGAATCTTGATGGCCGTGAACTTGTTTTTGAAATCGATTTTGTCGATTCCCGCCCTTCGCACCAGTTTTTCAAGTTTATACAGAAGATGATGGTCCGGATCGGCTCTGAGGTCGGTATAGAAAACTTCCGAGGTCATAGGGGTTGGAAATTGTGAATGATATTTTTTGCGAAGATACTACCCAAAACAGATACGCAGCAAACGATTATTTCATAAAAAAGCCAAAGGTAACCATTGTTTGTCACATTCCATCATTCAGTCGCGATGACATGTCGTTTTTTTTCCGATATTTGCTCCTTTGGAAAACCCTTTAAACCAGAATAGGCGATGGAAAAGAATTTCTTCCTTCAAGCACTTGTGCTTACCACTGCCCATCATTCCACTGCTATGAAAAAAAACATCCTGTTCCTTCTTGCGGCAAGTATGCTCGCCACCACCTTTTCCTGCGGTGACAAAAAACCGCTGGCAGAAACGGTGATAGACGACCCTGTCACCCAGTCTTCGCCCACGCCCACCGAACAGATTCCCCGGGTGACGTTGAGTGAAGAACAAAGCCGCTGTGTGGAAGCCGGCAATGCGATGGCTTTCCGTTTTCTGGAGAAAATGTACCGTGGCGGCAATCTGGTGGTATCCCCTCTCAGTCTGCAGTATGCCATGGCCATGACAGCCAACGGGGCCGGCGGGGAAACCCTTCGTGAGATTGTCAGTTTCCTGGGCTACGGCGACGAAGGACTTGAGGCCCTCAACGCCTACTGCAAAACCATGCTCGAACAACTGCCTGCCGTCGATCTGGAGGTCGATCTGCGACTGACCGACGCCCTGCTGGTCAACGACAAGTTCCCGCTGCTCGGCAGTTTCCAGAAAAGTGTGCAGGAAAACTACTATGCCGCCGTCGAAAACATGGACTTTGGGCAACCTTCCCTGGTGGCCGCCCGCATCAACGACTGGGCCAAACGGAGCACCAACGGGTTTATCGACAAAGTGTTGGAGCCCTCGGAAATCTCCGCCGACGCCGTCGCCTACCTGATGAACGCCTTGTATTTCAAGGCAGCCTGGGCGGGTAGCAAATACAACCCGATGTTTCGGGAGTACGCCACCCACGACGAAGCGTTCACCCTGTCCAACGGCAGCGTCCGCCAACTTCCGATGATGCGCACCGCAAACTTCTATGGTTATGCCGAGATGGACGGCTATCGGGTGCTGGCCCTGCCCTATGCCGGAGGTAAATTCTTCATGTATATCCTGCTGCCCGACCAAAACGATTTGGAGGGCCTGGTCAAAAAACTCCCCGATGTTTCCTGGAATCACATTGTCTCAAGCCTGAAGCACGATGCCGAAATCAACGTCAAACTGCCGAAATTCGACATCGAGAACAAATTCTCCCTGACCGATGCCTTGCAGCAATTGGGTGTGGAAAAGGCTTTTGTACGTGGCGAAGCCGACTTTCAGGCCATGTTCCAGCCCCAAAAGACCCACTACGACTATTGGATCAGCAAAGTGATCCAGAAAGCCCGCATCTCGGTGGCCGAATGGGGCACGGAAGCGGCAGCGGTGACCGTCGTCGAAATGGTCGGTGCCACTTCGGTGGGGCCGGGCCGTATTCCCAAACGGATCGATTTCTTCGCCGACCACCCCTTCGTATTCCTCATCGGCGAAGACAGTTCGGGGGCAATCCTTTTCGAAGGGACATACACCGGGAAATAACTATTCCGTACAAGATAATCGAATCGAAATGGTCAGACATATCATTCTTTGGACACTGAAACCCGAGCTGTCGGACGAGCAGAAGCAGGCCGTCAAGGCTGGCATCAAACAGGGGCTGGAAGGCCTGGTCGGCAAAGTGCCGGGACTTTTGGACGTAACAGTCCACATCGACGGCCGGCTGGCTTCGTCCACCGCCGACGTGATGCTCGACAGCACCTTCGAGAGCGAAGAGGCCTTGAAGGGTTATGCCAAGCACCCCGAACATCTGGCCGTAGCCAACGGGAAGGTCCGCCCCTATACCGTCCAGCGCTCCTGCCTGGACTTCGAGGCATGAGCTTCCATGTGTGCTTTATTCTTCCTGCAACCGGCCCCGGTATGAGGTCGGATAGCTGCCAAACACGAGCGAAAAAGTGATTTCTTCACCTTTCACCTCACCCTGGAATCCAGTGACAGTGTAGCGAGGGTATTCGCCGCCCATGGCCAGGGGAATGGACTGCACACAACTGAGCAAGGCTCCGTTTTCAGTGTTTTCCACACTGATGCCAGGCACGGTGATATCGATTGTGACGGGCATCTGCGGAACAAAACGCACCTGGTAGAGCGTTATAGAGGCGGAGTCGCCAGCCTCATTGGGCTGAAAACTGACTTTCACACTGTCTGTTTCATAATCAGTCTCCTGATAGTTGACAGTCAAAGTGCCGATATAGTCACCGTTCACAGCGATGACGACATCTTCTTTTTCCGTCTTTTCACAACTCACAAGAACAGCCGCAAAGGCAAGCAGAAGGTAGATGGTTTTCTTCATGATTTTATTTATAGTTTGAATGTAATTCCTGTCATGAGAGTTCGGGGCTTGACCCGGGCAAAAAACTCATTGCCGACAGATTTGAAGTAAAAACTGCGGCCGGAGGCATCGGTCAGGTTCTCCCCTCTCACATACAGCTCCCAGTTGTCCGAAACCAAGGCGACACGTCCGTCTGCACGAATGCGGAAAGGCTCATGCTGCGAGCCCGACTCGTTCCAGTTGAACGGGCCTTCGCCACGCAGGCCGGCATCGAAGTCAAGCATCTTGCCATTCAACTTGAAACTGTATCCGAGCCCCAAAAACAAAGTATGCTGCGGAACATAAGGGATACGGTTGCCCGAATAGTCTTCATTACCGTCGTTGTAATCGACAAAGCGGGCATCGCACCACGACCATGCGAGTTGCGAGCGAAAACGGTCCGGGTTCCAGCCAAGAGCCGTTTCAAGTCCCCGACTGCGGCTGCGGCCGACATTGGTCATCATACGGCCTGTTGACATTCCTGGCGGAAACACGGTCAGTTGCTGGTTCACCACATTGATACAGTATAATGCCGCCTCCGCATGGAAAGCGTTTTCACGCAGGCGGGCACCGACCTCCATATTCCAGGCGGATTCCGGATCGTATTCGGTATTTGAGGCCGATACTGAAACATACGGACGGTCCAGATAAACGCCAAGATCCCTCATCATCGCATTCATGGTGAGATTCTGGAGTATGTCGGAAAAGATCTGGGTATTGAAACCTCCGGCACGGTGGCCCTTTGATATACCTGAATAACAAGTTGTTACATCGGACACTCTATACAGCAGCGATAATTTGGGGATGAATTCGAAACAGTGGTGAGCGACGGTCCCTTGATAAGGCACAGACAGTTCCTTGTCCCGGATCATGGTCGGGACAAAACGGTAATGAAGCCGGGCAAGACAGTCATAGTCCATTCTGGCTCCTTCATAGTCGAAACGTATGCCTGCCGTAATCAGCCAACGGTCCAGATTCCATACCGACTCATGGAAAAGCGCCACATTCCAGCTGTCTATCACAAAATCCGAGTTGACCGGCATGGTCTCGTCGGAAATGGTCAGATAACCCACCTCGGGTGGTATATGGCTGTTGGCATTGTCCAGTATCAGCGATTCTATTCCGTCACGACCGAAGGTGACGGGAGCAGACAGCCGGTTGCGACGATAAAACGAAAACATGCCGGTCTGTGGCTGCCAACTGACATCGGCATCGGTACGGCGCGCAATGAATTCCATTGTGGCGGCACCACTCTGCTGTCGCTGCTGCAAAGTGAAAACAGACCTCGGGCTGTAGTCCTGGTCCATCCGCATATCGTCCGACAACCATTGCAGAGACACAAGGGCATCTGTCTTAACGACCTCGTCGCAATAGTTCAGCCTGAACCCCTCTATCACCGACAGTCGACGATAATTTCCCTCCTCATTGTATGAAACCGGGTGCAGCACGCCGTCTTGCCACAATCCGTAGGCGAAGCCCCCTTCCTCGGACAGATTCATCATCAGGATATTTGTCAAGCACAAACGCTCGCGGGAATGGCCGACCCATTTCCAACGCATGGCCAAACCGTCATAGGGATCACAAAGCCGGTTTTGACAAGTATTGACGAAATGGCCGTCCGTATGCCTGAATGTCATTGAGACCGCATGATCGCCTGCAACCAGTGAGGTGCCTGCCCGCAGGGTGTTGGCCGATCCATATTCGACACGCACAAGAGGCCTGGCCTCTTTCGATGGGGAAATGGTGCTTAGAGACAAGACTCCTCCCATGCTGTTGCGTCCGTAAAGGGTGCCCTGAGGACCACGCAGCATAGTGACGCTTTGGACTCCTTCCCAGTCGAAATCGTAGGCATTCTTGTCCAAAACAGGTATGCCGTCGATGTAAAGTCCCATGACCGGGTTCTCCATCCTGGAACCAAGACCGCGCAAATATATGGTCGATGTGAGTGAAGCCCCATAGTCGGGTATATGCAGACCGGGAATAAGGGATGACAATGAATTGGGACGATATGTGCTGCTCCTCAGGATAGATTCCGACGAGATGGCGGAGACAGCCGAGGCCATACGTTCCACAGGGACCTGCTCCTTGGCCACAGTAATGGAAACTGCCGGGAGTTCATGCGTCAATGTATCGTTCAAAGGCGATACAGCCGTCAAAAAAGAAAGAAGTAGCATCATTGTCATTGCAGGGGCAAAGGTCTGCAGAAACAATGAATTATTTTAGAACGGACAGGCCCTAAATTAGGATTATCCTTGCATAGTCTTACGGAAATCTCTTGGACTCTGACCTGTCTGGCGTTTGAAAAAACGAGAAAAATAAGACTGATCATCCAAGCCGACGGCCGACGCCACATCGATAATCGGCAGCGAAGTCTCCGACAACAGTTTTTTGGCTCTCTGCACCCGTGCAATGTCTATCCAGCCTCCCACACTGCGACCCGTGAAGCGTTTGACCTGCCGACTCAGGTAGTTCTCGCTGATACCGGCAGCACAAGCGTATGATGACAACGTCCCGAAAGGCTGTCCGGGATTGAAGATCGATTCCAGGAACCTGTTCACGGTAGCCGGGACAATCGGAGCGTTCCCCGCCTTGAGGCGCGACAGGAACAGATCGAGCCCTTTTTCGATGAAGATCTCGTCGTTTTTTTCATAAGACGTCATCATCATATTGAACAGTTCCCCCATGAACACTCCTTCGTCAAACCAAAAGGCCTGATGGACAGGATGCGTCAGGAAGCGCAACGGCGCGGCATCTGCAAGCATGGTGGCGGAGAAAGCCCCCGTGTATCCGGCAGCATCATGGCAGTACCGGATGGAGAAGGGATACCGGACAGGAACGACAAGCACATGACCGGGTTGACACAAGAAAGAAGAGCCGTCGGCTTCAACCAGGACTTCGCCCCGAACCACATAAATAAACCCGAATAGCGGCAGTCTAGCTACCGGGATCTCATACGTCCCGGCCCCTTTTGAAGTATCCATTCTGCGGATATAGAATCTGCATTTTGAATAGTCTATCGCTGAATTCCAATGAGGTCTGCCTGACATATCATTTATCTGTTTTTCTACTTGGACATTCAGTCTTACAGGATTTCCATGGCGATGCGGGCACAGGCCTCGGCATCGGCCAGGGCATGATGGTGGTTGAGCAGGTCGTAGCCGCAGGCAGCCGCCACGGTCTGCAGCTGATGGTTGGGCAAACGACGGCCGAAACAGCGCCGCGAAGCCGCCAGCGTATCATAGAAGACATAGTCGGGATAGTCCATCCGGTACACGCGATGGACCGCTTTGAGACACCCTTCGTCGAAACGGGCATTGTGAACCACCAGCGGATAGCCCTCGAGCAGGGGGTGGATTTGCTCCCACACCTGCGGGAACAAGGGAGCCGAGTCCGTGTCGCGCTCGCACAGTCCGTGCACCTGGCAGCAGAACCAGCGGTAATACTCCGGGGCGGGGTGTATCAGGCTGTAAAAAGAGTCCACGATGACATCGTCGCGTACGAAGACCACCCCCACGCTGCATACACTCGACGGCTGTTCGTTGGCGGTTTCGAAATCCAGACAATTGTAGTTCAGAAGTCGGCTCATAGCAAAGACAAAGATACTGCATAAACCCCGTTTTCCACAAATCCGGCATCCCTATTTATAGCTATTTCACCTGTCCGTACAACCAGATCCGGCAGGGCGGGCCCACCGGGAAATCCACACAAATTGGGATTGCGCAGGACCGCACCCAAGGGTACTTTTGCACATGAAAAAAAAGCACTTGGATGAAACGGATTTGTATTACCCTGCTTGGCCTGTCCCTGGTTGTTTCACTTGCCGCCCAACAGCTGACAATAGGCGGATACGGTGAAGTGACATACACACGCAATTTCTTCAGCGACAACGTATACCGGTATTCCCGACCGGCCAATTATGCCGACGATCCCTCGCACGGCCGCTTCGACATCCCCCATGCCGTAGTGTACCTGGGATACGACTTCGGCAAGGGCTGGAGCCTGCAGACCGAATTCGAGTTTGAGCACGCCGGCACCGGCAGTGCCGTGGAAAAGGAATTCACCGAAGCCGGGGAATGGGAATCAGAGATTGAGAAAGGCGGCGAAGTGGAACTGGAACAGTTCTGGATCCAGAAGTCCTTCAGTCAGGCGTTCAACATCAGGGCCGGTCACCTGGTCGTCCCTGTCGGCGGCCTGAACAACTCGCATGAGCCCTTGAATTACTTCACCGTTTACCGCCCGGAAGGAGAATTCACCATCCTGCCCTCCACGTGGCACGATACAGGGTTCAGTTTCTGGGGCCGGACCGCCCATTGGCGTTACGAATTGCTGGTGACCGCCGGAATGGACGGTTTCATGTTCGATCGCGACAATTTCATCCACTACGGAGCCAAATCGCCCTACGAGTACCGGGTGGCCAACCGGCCGGGCTGTGCCCTGCGCGTGGACAACTACAGTCTGAAAGGGTTGCGCACAGGCCTCAGCGCCTTCTACGGCCAGGCCATGCACAATGCCTATCCCAACGACATGCACAACACACGGTATGCCGGTGTGAAGGGGCATACCTTCGTAGCCGCCTTTGATTTCACGCACAAGGGGCGGCGGCACATTGTCCGCGGCAATGCAGACTACGGCTATGTGGGCGACGCAGCGACCATTTCCACCATCAAGCGCAACCTGGCCGCCAACAACTCCCCCTATCGGAAGACCCCGGTCGGACAGCAGGCCGTGGCGGCCGGCGTGGAAGCAGGCTATGACATCCTCCCGTGGTTCGGTGTCAAGGAAGGGCGCCTGTATGCCTTCTCCCGGTACGAATACTATGACAGCTATATCCCGGCCGCCGGCCAGCAGGACTATCCCTTCACCGACAAGCAGCGGATTGCCGCCGGATTCAACTGGCTGCCCATCCCTCAAATAGCCATCAAGGGCGAATACTCCCGCCGCTTTCTGAAAAGCCCCTACAACGACGAGCCTTCCATCAACCTGGGAGTGACATATATGGCATTTTTTGTACGATAAACTCAAAGCAATAAGACAACATGAAAAGAGTAATGAAACTGATGGCAATCATGACACTGGGTGTCCTGTTTGCCGCATGCAATGAAGACGGCCCCGCCGGAGGCGAGTTGACCGCCAACCAAAAGAAAATGGCTGCTGCCGTGGAGAATTATGTTCCCAACGTGGTGTACCGCACCTACAAGGCACTGGCCGACGAAACCGAAAACCTCTACCAGGCCCTGGCGGCCGCTTCCGAAAAGGAAGTCAGTGCCCTGACCCAGGAGGAAATAGACGCCATCTGCGCCACCTTCCTTCGTGCCAGGAAATACTGGGAGCAATCGGAGGCTTTCCTCTACGGGCCCGCCACCACCTTTGGCATCGACCCCCATATCGACACCTGGCCGCTCGACGTGGAAGCCCTGGCAACCGCACTGAGCAACACCGACCAGATGGACAAGCTCAATGGTGAGGACGGCATTGCCTATGCCGGTGCCAAACTGGGCCAGGAACTGCTCGGTTTCCACGGCATCGAGTTCATCCTGTTCCGAGAAGGCCGCAACCGTACCGTTGCCGCACTCAGTGCCAAGGAAAGCGACGAGGCCTTTGCCCCGTACAATGTCACCGGCCGGCAGGAACTGGTTTATGCCACCGCAGTGGCCGGAGACCTCAGGGACAACTGCTACCGGCTGTATGCTTCCTGGAATCCGCAGGCTGAGAAAAAATACACCGACCGGATGGAAGAAATCGAAGCCGAGACGGAAATCAACGGAAAAATATACGGTGCCAACATGCTGGGCGCCGCTGCCCTGGGCAGTTCCTTCGAGACCTGGGAAGAAGTGATTTCCACCATCCTGGTGGGCGGTTGCTCCAATATCTGCGCCGAAGTGGCCGATGTCAAGATGGGCAATGCCCACTCGGGTGAAGACGAGAACTACATCGAATCGCCCTACAGCGAACAGTCGTTTCAGGATTTCATCGACAACATCCTGTCGATCCAGTATTCCCTCTATGGCGAACAGGGAGCCGCCTCGCCCGTGGCCAAATCCATCATGACAATGCTCAAAGACATGGGCTATGCCGATGCCGCCACCATCCAGACCAAACTGGAGACTGCCATCAATGCCCTTAAAGACTGCCAGGCGAAAGGGGCATTTGTAAAAATATACAAGGATTCTTCCGTCCAGACGGCCATTGAAGCTGTTTCCGCTCTTGACACACAGCTCAACAAGGCTGCCGACTGGGTGGTAAAACAATAAATGCGTATGAAAAAGACTCTGTTACTGCTGGCAGGCATTGCCCTGGTGGCTGCCTCCTGCAAAGATGAACCCAAACAGCCCACGACCAGGGAATCCGATGCGAAATACGTCGGCCAGGCCGTTGGCAATTTCACGGCCGCCGAATGGTATCCGGGCGGCGAACTGGGTACGACCGACAATGTCGCTCCGGGTTGTTACGAAGACCCTGCCCCGGCGGTCACCCAAATGGGGCTGGAAACGGCCTTCAATCTGGGAGAAGCCTTCTTTGAACGCAATGTCACCGTCAACCAGCCTCCCTTCAAGGGACGCGGACCGGCCGCTGTACGCAAATCCTGCCTGGACTGCCATCCGGGATACGGCCACGGACAGTGGAAAAACTACTACAATGCCTATGGCACCGAAGCTTTCGGCAACGGCTACCTGCTGGTCATCTACCACCAGAATGCGGAAAATCCCAACGACGGTCCCTACGTGTCTGAAGTGACCGGCATGCCGCAGACCATGGCCGAGTCGCCCTTCCTTCCTCCCATCGACGAGTCGCAAATCAGCATCGTCTGGATTCCCGTCACCGAGATGGCAAGCGGCCTGCCGATGACCTTCCCCGACGGGGAGAAATACGAGTTGATCTATCCCGAGCTGACCATACCCGAGAGTGCCTTCAACACGGTTCCGACCCCCTATGAGACAGCGCGCGCCCAGGGCAACAAGCTGGGTTTCCGCCTGGAAAGCACCATCGGTATTCCCGGCACGGGACTCATCGATGCCATCCCGCAGGAAGACATCAAGGCGCAGTATGCCGCCGAAGCCAACTATGTCGAGCTCAATCCCGGTTTCTGGGACAAGGCCGCAGGCGATTTCGCACCCAGTGCCTACTATCACAACTGGCAGGCCGGAGAATACGGTGCCGGATACGATGCCGAAGGCAATTACTATGAGCGCGATGCCTATATGGACGGGAAACTCCTGAAGAAGTTCACCTATGCCATGACGCGCGGCACCCTGCAAGACGGTGCCGGTGCCAATGCCATCTGGAACATCACCAATGTATCACGTCCCGACCGGCCTTTCCTCTACACCACCCTGGCCTGGGCCACCGCCATGTCGCAAAACAGCGAGGTCATCCAGGCCATCCGGAAAGCCGGCGACAACTCTCCTTATTATGTGGATGTGGACAAGGACGGCACGGTGACCGATGCCGAGATCGCCGAGGCCGTGTTGGCCCTTCTGAGCCCGAAGACCAATCAGTTTGACAATGCCTATCACAACTTCGAGCCCGAAATGAGCGCCGACGAATTCTATTCGTTCATGGTATGGCATCGCGGCCTGGCCATCCCCCGTGCCCGCAACCTGCACGACCCGGCCGTCCAAAAGGGCAAACAGCTGTTCACGTCGATGGGCTGCGCCACCTGCCACCGGCCTTCCTGGACCACCAAGGAAGACAACTACTGGTCGCCGGCCCTCAATGGGAAAAAGCCGCTGCCCCGCTATGCCAACCAGACCATCTGGCCCTACTCCGACTTTATCCAGCATCGCCTGTGGATGATCAACGACATACACGGCACCTGGTGCCGCACCACCCCGCTGTGGGGTCGCGGACTGTCCACTTCGAACACCGGCCGGGGCGACCGTCTGCACGACTGTCGTGCCCGCAATGTGGTCGAGGCCATCATGTGGCATGCCTATTCGCCCGAAAGCGATGCCTACAAGAGTGCTGAGAAATTCTACAACCTCGAAAAGGAAGATCGTGACGCCGTTGTCAAATTCATAGACGCCATCTGATATGAAACACTTTCCATTATGGCTGCTGACAGGCGTAGTCCTGATCGTGGCCGGGGGTCTTGCCACACACTTCTTCGGCCAGTTCGGAAGCCTGCATCTGCGCAATCATGTAACGGCCGACACCTTTGTCCTGGAAAACGGGACAGAGGTGTCGCTGCCCTTCAGTGTCAGGCTGGAGGAGTTCAAGATCGACTATTATCCGGAAACAACCCAACCGAAAGGTTATTCCAGCCGGCTGACACTGCTCCCCGACAACGAGGAGAAGGTCATTTCCATGAACCATATCCTCAAACGGCAAGGTTACCGCTTCCTGCAGGCCGACTATGACCAGGACCTCGAGGGCAGCATCCTGATGGTCTGCCACGATCCCTGGGGCATAGGCATCACCTATGCGGGTTACCTGCTTCTGCTGGTAGCCATGGCGGGATACTTCCTGCGCAAAGAGAGTGTTTTTCGGACGGCCATCCGTGAGTTGCCAGCGATTCCCCGCGGGCTGAAATACGCCCTGCTCACCCTGGCCATCCTGTTGCTGGCCGGATGCTTCTACCTGATTTGCCGCAAGCTGCTGTTCGAGCCCCTGATGCCGGTGCTGCGCTCGCCCATGCTGTGGATCCACGTGCTCATCATCGTCACCTCCTATGCCCTGCTCGCCCTGGTGGCTGTCAACGGCATTGTCGGCCTGGTGCTGCGCTCCCGTGATAAGAGTGCAAGATTGCAGAACATCAGCCTGGTAGCGTTGCACCCCGCCGTTTTCCTACTTGCCACGGGCATCATCGTCGGGGCCGTCTGGGCCAATATTTCGTGGGGACGCTACTGGAGCTGGGATCCCAAGGAGACCTGGGCCCTGATCACTTTCCTGGTATATGCCGTCGGTCTGCATTCAAGGCAACTCAAACTGCTTCAGCACCCGCGTGTTTTCCACGGTTTCTGCCTGTTGGCCTTCCTCTTTGTCCTGATTACCTGGTTCGGGGTGAATCTGATCCTGGGCGGGATGCATTCCTATGCGTAGGTTCAGCAAACGAACCGAAATAGCGTAATTTGCTTGCCCGATATCGCCCAAATTCAACCTGGAGATTTGCCGATGCTGCAAAAAGCAATTATCTTCGCTTTCGGAAATCTTAACGCACATGTTGATATGAAAACCAGATTGTTTACCTTGATGA
>JAFSRR010000070.1 GCA_017446025.1 Bacteroidales bacterium
GGCCGACATGTCGCGGAAGATGCTGTTGTTGGGATTGACCATGATGGAGGCATAGAACAGCCAGCCGGGCCAGGGAGCATCCTTGGGCGTATAGGTGGACCCGTGGTAGAACACCCGGTTCACGCCATTGACAAACAGGAGGTCCATTTCGGGCTTGATCAGGGCCAGCGAGGTGCGGAAATGCTCCGTGAGCCACGTCATGCTTTCGCTCGACGTGAGCGGCTTGCCTGCCACATGAGCTGCCGACGAGGCGTAACGCAAAGTGGCCGGCACGGCATCGTTGCGACGGATGTCGCTGTCCACCCTCAGGCCGGGCAGGTCGAACTGCGTGCAGCCGAACGACTCGCATTCGGGAATGTCCATGGCGGCATACAGATCCAACAGGTTGCCCGGCGAACCGTGGGCCTGGTTGCGGGTGGTCACCCCGTGACTGTGCGCCCACGCCGTCCAGGGCAGGGTGAAATTCTGCAGCAGCATGTCGGAAATGGTTTGCCGGTAGTCGCAAACTACTTTGGCAATGGTCTGGGGGTCGCCCTGACCGCAGAACTCTGGCAGGTATTTGGCCAGGTCATAGCCTCGCCGCGCCTTGAACTCGTCGAGCAGGTTTTCGCTCCAGTCGGCGCCATAAACCTCATAGGAATCGTTGAAAAAAGTGTGCGGCCAGGCCGTTCCGCTCTCGGCGAAAGCCCGGTCGAAACGTTCCAGGTAATGCGCCAGCGCCTCCTTCGACAAATGGTTCATCACCAATCCCTCGCCACCGGGGGCCGAACGTTTCACCGCCTGGCGTGTCTTGCCCGTGTAGAGCACATACAGCCGGCCGTTCTGAGAGGGAGCAAAGCGCAGGACGCCGTCTTTGACATAACTCATCGGCAGCACGTCCCGGTAGCCGTCCTCCCTGACAAAAAGCAGGGTCGAGAGCTGCGAGATACCCTTTTGGCGGCTGTCCTGTATCTCAATGGGGATTTCCACGTTGTCATAGACAGGATAGCGGCCAGGCTTGGCTATGTTCTTGGCGGTGATTTCATACTGCTGGATAAACTGCTTCGAGGCGGCATACTGGGGCGTGATGTCCGGTCCGCCGAAGGGCCAGCCTGTGCCACCGTTCATATCGACCAGCATGCCCAGGCGGGCGGCCTCCTGCTCGACATGGCGGAGCATTTCCATCCAGGCGGGCGACAGATAGGGAATTTCGTTGGCTTCGTTGCCCTGCACGCCATAGATCGGCGTGATTTCCACGCTGCCGATGCCGGCACCGCGCAGGGATTCCATATTCCAAGTCAGGTTTTCCTTGTCCACGGCCGAGCCCATCCACCACCAGCGGGCACCGGGCAGGTTTTCGGTTTTCACTTCCGGCCAGGCCGGGGCCTGCAACTGTCCAGCGAAAAGCGGCAGGGCAAGCAGACTCATGGCAGACAGCAGGAGCCATCCTGTCGGGCGATGTTTCTTCATAAGGCTATCGTCGTTATAATATCAATCAAGGTCCAGTTTTTCGGCCGCCTGCAACTGCTCCGGCGTGCCGATGTCGATCCAGCGGGCCGCCGTCTGGTCTGACAGGCGGATCTCATGGGTTGCCGCCAGGCGCAGATAGGCATCCGTGATGGAAAAAGCACCCGTTTCGGTGAGCAATGGGAATATCTCCGGGCTCACATAATGGATACCCATAAAGCCGTAGCGTTTCAGATCCGTCTCCCAGGGACGGGAAATCTTCCGTTCCCCGGTGCGGACATTTTCCCAACCGCAGAGCACCCCTGCCCCGTTGAACAGGAAATAACGGTCGCTCTCACAACGGCGCACGGCCAGCGTAGCCAAGGCATTTTGGTCGGCCGTAGCCACCAGGCCTCGCAAATCCAGGTTGGTGAGGATGTCCACATTATGCACCAGGAAGGGGCCGTCCGCCAACCAGGAGGCCATCTTTTTGAGGCCGCCGCCGGTTTCCAGCAGCAGGGAGCGCTCGTCCGACACCGCAATCGAGATGTCAGGATGACGTGACGAATACACTTCCAGGGCATCCTCCACCATGGAGGCAAAAGCATGTACATTCACCACAAACGCTGTCACTCCGGCCGCGCGCATCCGGTCCATCACCCGGTACATCACCGGCTGTCCCTGCACCTCGACCAAGGCCTTGGGACGTTGGCGGGTCAATTCACCCAGCCGCGAACCCAGACCGGCGGCGAACAAAACTCCTTTCATCACAGTTTCGGCTTGAATCGTTTCGTATTGGGCAAATGTACATGTTTTTGCTTCCCTATCCTACTTTTTCTCCATTTTTATCGACGACGACATGTTTTCATTGACAATGCTGATGATATACATGCCACCGGCATAGCCCTCAAGCGAGAAGCGGAAGATGCGGTCGCTGTCGTCGACGACTTTTTCTTCCATGTGGATGAGCCGGCCTGCCATGTCAGACACGGCAATGCGCGTCTTGCCACGGATGCCCTCTGTCTCCAGGCTGAAGTCCGAGCCCGTCGGGTTGGGATAGATCCTGAACAGTCCGGCCGGCGTATCGCCCAGACCCGAAGCCACCCCCTGCAAAGGCATGGTCGTCACGGCCGATTCCCCGCAACGGTTCACCGCCTTGACCGAAATGCTTCCACTGCCTGGATAAGGAATGTTCAGCACCACCGATTCACCTCCGCCGCTCAGCTGCCAGTGCTCGGGAAAGGCCGTCCACACATAAAACAAGGCCGAAGGAACCGGCCGGATGGTGTATTCGTAGTTGCCGGCACGGATAAGCAGGCTGTCGCCGAAGATTTCACCGGGCTGTTCAGGCAGGGGGCAGACATTCAGGTACAGACACACCAGGCTGTCCAGCCCGTGGGCGGTCAACAATGTGTCGCAAAACACGAAATCGCCGGCCTCGGCCTGAGGAGGCAACTCAAAACCATAGCCCAGATAAGGATTGTTCAGACAGATGGAATCGTGGATTTCCGTCAGGAAAGAGGCCTCCTGCCACTGCCCTTCGAGACGGACGGCATACTGCACACTGTCTGCTGCCACATGGTCCAGCAAGTGCAAACGACGGCCTTCTATCCAGTAGTTTTGGGCCGGCAGCGGTTCATTGTCGGTCAGGCGGCGCACCGCCAGCACCGAGAGCGAGTCTTCGGGCAGGACCAGGTCGATGGTACCGTAGTGCCAGCCCGGCTCAACGGCGAGCAAGCCGCACGAAACGACAGAATCACGGTAATACCAGTCGGCCAGATAGGCATCCTCTGCCGGCTTGACGGGCAAACTGTCCCCTTGGGCCGTAAAGATATAGCTGGGATGAAATCCATCCGCATCCTGGCCATCCGGCAGGTTCATACACAGATAATGGCCTTCAGTTCCATCATTTATCGCCACTTCCCGCAGCCAGACATGGAAGGCCGGGGCCGCTGTCAGCCAGTCCTGCCCGGTGGCCGTATCGGCAGCCAACCGCGCTGACACCGCCTCCTTGAAAATGGCCGGCAGGGGTTCGGCCAGAGTTGTCTGCAACTGGAAGGAATACTGCCTGGCGGTATGGGCCGGCAGGGTGTCTGTCACCAGCACAGCGGGCATAAGAGCGCTGGAATCTCCGCTTAACGATAGTGGCATAGCCTCAAAATCAGACAGATTGCTCAAACGCAGCGTCAGAGCGCGATCGGTCTGCCAGGGCAGCAGATAGTCCATCTGGTAGCGGGCTGTCGGATAGGCGGTCAAGACAAATGGATACAGCCACTGGCGCAATGTGGCGGCCCCGTCGGCCTGCCGGTATTCGAAACTGCCGCCCAGACGCAGTGGCAGGGGCGCTGTGAGTTGAACCGAAGATTTAGGCACCAGCCGGATGCGTATCACCGCCTCGGTACGCGGAGCCACCGTTTCCAGCGGATCGCAAATCACCGTAAACAAATTCCTGATGTCCTGTCCCGTGCTATCCGTGATGCTCAGGTTGAGATTGCTCAGGGTGATGCTTTCCGTCTCGCTGGGGTTGAACACTTCCAGCGCGGCATCCATCCCCCGGCGATCCACCTGGACAGTCTGTGCAAAGGTCAACACCAGGCCCGCCGTATCGCGATAGCTGAAACGACTTTCCCAACTCTCCCGGCCAAAGGCTTCCAGCAAA
>JAFSRR010000071.1 GCA_017446025.1 Bacteroidales bacterium
CCATTGCTGGAGCGGAAACCACCCTTGATGGTGACGTTGCCGTTACCAACGAAGGCTACATTACCGTGGTGAGTGGGCAACGTCTGGCTACCGTTGGTACCCAGGTCGTAGGTTCCGCTGTTGAGGTTGATGGTGACATCAGCACCTTCGGCATAGGACATCTTGAAGACATCGGCGAAGGCTTCAGCGCTGTTGACGGTGACAACGACAGTGTTGGCTACGGTGTCAACCGTGGAGGCAGCCCAAGATTCGAAGTTGACATATTCGAGCTTGAAGTTGCTGAAAGCAATGATGTTGTTACGATCGGCGGTGGAAGCCAGCTTGATGGTCAGGGTGTTGTTGGAAACACGTACTTTGACCTTGGTGGTGGCAGGACCTTCTGCCGTAGCGCGCTTGCACTGGGCGCTCTTTTCACCGGCATAGAGGTACAGATAGTCACGGCCGAAGTTGCCGTTTTCTTCGAAATAGACATCGGCAGACAGATAGTAGTCACCGTTCGGGATGTTCTCGATGGTCTGCTCTACGGCAAAGTTCTTGAACAATCCACGACCGTTGGTAACTACGTTGTCAACAGCTTTGAAATAAGTGGAGGTGAAGCCCAGAGTACCGGCAGCCTCAAGCGTAATGGTTACGTTTTCGGGTTTGGGATTGGTGATGGTCCATCCCAGGGTGTCGGCAAAGGTCGGGTTCTGGATGAAGGAAGTGGCATCCTTCGGAGCCTCGGGGCTGGCACCGGCAACAACAAATGCGTTCTTGGCGATGGCCAGCGTCTTGATGTTGGAGGTGGGATCTGTAGGAGTACCGTTGTTCAGATTGGTGCGGGCCGTGTTGACAGCCGACTGGAAGGTTGCATAACCATCGGCTTCCTCACTGGCGGCGGCCAGGACGGCTTCGGCATCGGTAACGGCAGCTACGAAGGGAGCATAAGCGTCGATGGAAGCCTGGGCGGCGGTTACGGCTGCATTCAGGGCTGTGGTGACAGCGTCGATATCCAGACCGTCAACATCGGCGGCAGCGGTGAGCTGCTTGTTGAGCTCGGCCTTGGCGGCGGAATTCATGTATTCGTCCTTGATGGCGTTAGCAGCTGCAACAGCATCATTCAGGGCCGTTGTCTGTTCGGGAGTGATGGCGGGAACGTTGAGCGAGCCATTGACTACACCAATTACCTGAATGTCGGTGAAACCACCGTCCTTACCGGAAGGAATGTTCATCGTGGCAGTCAGGTTGAAAGCACCGGCAACGGTCAGAGCGGTCTTCTGCTCGGGGGTCAGCTCAATGACGACAAAACTGACAAGGTTGGGGCCTGCCAAGGGGTCGTTCTCAAGAGTCTTGCCGTTGCGCAGCGGGGTGTAGGTGCCCAGTACGGTCGAACCGGCTTTGACAATGACAGCGTCCTGTCTTTCGTCGGTGTTGTCGCAGTAGATGGTCATCTTGATAAAGGTCGGCGTGAAGCTGAGACCTTCGGTCGGGGTGATGGTCCACGTAACAACGGGATCGACATCGGCCTTGACCTGCAGACGGGTGAAGGTGGGTCTCGAACCATCAGCGATGGCTGTGGTACGGGTGCCGTTGAGCTTGAAGGCGCTCACGTCGGCTGCTGCGCTGACTACGGCGTGTTTCCTGGCCTCGAGCTGGGTCGGGGTTTGGATAGTCGTGGCATTCTTGTTGAATGTCCAACCAACTTTCACCGTGTCGTTCTCAAAATTGAGGACCGACTGCGCCGTCGCTACTGTGCTAACAGAGGCCAGCAGTACGAAACCGCAGGCGCAAGTCAGCAATTTAAGTAATGACTTTTTCATAAGCGTTTGTTTTTTAAAAAGTTAGTAGATAAAGTAGATAGTTAGTTCATCGTTGATAAAAACATTCTATTTTTAAACGGCCAAAAGTAACACTAAAACGATACAGAAAAAAATGGATTTACAAATTTTAACTGCCCGCGTAGCTATTTTTTACGAATCATGAAAACGGCTTGCGACGGAATATCAGCGAAATCCTGGGCTAAAGATAGGCATACTTCTTCAATCTCTGAATGATTTGTTGCGATAGATGCAAAATCTTGTCGGGCCGTTACTTGGAAGCCGAAAGATTGGTAATAGCCTATGAGTGTGTCATTCTGTGGAATCAGTACGCAGAGCTGTCCGCTGCGGTCTATGCGTTCCAGTGCAGCCTGGAGCAGACGGCTCATGTAGCCCCGGCGTCGGCACTCGGGTTGGGTCGAGAGCCCCGACAGATAGACCAGCCCCTTGCGGGGCAGCATCTGCAGGGCCGACAGCACGCGTCCCTGGCCCGTCATGATCAAGGTCTGCGAGGGCCGGTAATATTCGTGGAAGTAGTTGTCGAGCCAGTCCTCATCGTCGTGGAAGCAGGTCTGCCACAGCGTGCGGATTTCAACGGTCATGCTTTCGTCGGCCTCGTGGATTTCTGGCGCCGGGTCCTGGTAGGGATATTGGCTGGCGAGCCAAACCTCGCCTTTTTCGAGCAGCTCCGTGGGATGGTACGAGAGTTTGGCCTGTCTCAGGCCGGGCAGCCCGAGGTCTTCTTCGCGGTTGATGTAGCGGTAGGGGGCGGCTGCCTGAAGGGCAAAGCGCTGGTTGATGAGCGGGTAGGCGCCTTCGATGTCGGGGCGGGCCTTTTCGATGTGCACCCCGAAGGTGTCGTCCGAGAGGGGCTGGCCGTAGGTGTAGGCCACCACCTGCCCGTCGAGGCGCAGCACGCCGCCCTGCAGGCCCAGCGTTTCGTAGTGTTCAAGGGCCAGATGGATGGCCGCCAGCTCTTCGGGAACGGCCTGGGTCATGACCAGGCATTCGTCGAAATCGGCCCGGCCAAGGGGACGGTACTCGCAGCCGGGTAGGGAGGCCAGTTTGTGCAGGTGGTTGCGCTTGGGCTGGTATTTCTTGCCTTTCAGGTCGATCAGATGGGCACTTCGGTACAGATAATCGAAGTCTTCGCGCATGGGCCTATATATATAGGTGTCGGGACAAAGCGCATCGAGTCGCTCAAATTGCCGTCGGGTGACCCCTCGCAACACCAACGGCTCTCCTTCCCTGTCGGCTTCACGGGCCAACTCCTGCATGAGTTGCGGCAAATCCTTGTGATCAGGCTGCCGGCCGAGGGGCATCATGTAGGAATGACGCCCGTGCTGGTCGCGGAAGCGCACCACCAGGTGATTGCGGTCGTGGGCGAAGGTGGTCTGGAAATAGCCTTGCCAACTGAAGATATTGGTGAAGGAACAGTCGCAACTGCGCTCTCTGCCGGCTTGGAAAAAACTGTCGAAGAGGGGTTTGTCGCTGATAAGGATGGGACGGTACTGGCGCATGGACTATTGGGCGGGATCTTCTGGGCTGGCTTTGTCAATCTCGTCCTTGAGTGCCAGCAATTCGTCGCGCAGGGCGATGAGTCGGTCGCGCAGGGCCATGTGGGCATCCACGCCGACACGTTTTTCCTTGAGTTGCTTTTTGGCCTCGGCGATGCTGCAGCCCTTTTCCTTGAGCAGGAAATGGACCGTGCGGATTTCTTCGATGTCCTGCTGGCGGTATTGCCGAATGCCCGAGGCGGTCTTGCGCGGACGGATGTTGTCGAACTCTTTTTCCCAATAGCGCAGGGTGGGCTCGGTGACCCCGATGGTGCGGGCTACTTCCTTGATCGAGTAATAGAGTTTTTCGGCCATGGCAACAAGGGGCTTAGTCCATAGGCATGCCCGAGTTGGACAGCGTGGTGAGCATGTCGTCGTATTCTTCGGGCGTGAGGTCTATGAAGAAATAGTAGATGGGGTTGTTGGGATTGCCATGGAGGCGCACCTCGTAGTGGAGGTGGGGTGCCGTGCTCTTGCCCGTATGCCCGCTCAGGGCGATCAGATCGCCGCGCTTGACTTTCTGCCCCACTTTGACTTTGGCCGAATTGTTGGTCAGGTGGGCATAGTAGGTTTCGTAGCCGTAGCCGTGGTCGATGATAATCAGGTAGCCGTAGCCGCCCCGCTGGTAGCCGATGTAAGACACGGTGCCGTCGGCCGTGGCAAAAACCTCGCTGCCACGGGGCACGGAAAAGTCGATGCCTTTGTGGAAACGGCGGTCGCCGTAGATGGGGTCGGTGCGCCAGCCATAGCCGGAGGCCTCCCTGCGGAGGACACTGTTCTTGACAGGCTGGATGGCGGGCAGGTGGGCGATGCGGTCTTCGTTGTTGCGCACCAGGTCGGCCAGTTCATCGTACGACTTGGACTGGATATAGACCCGGTGGGCCAGGTCGTCGAGCTGGCTGCTGGTATTGACCACCAGATCGTGCCAGGCCAGGTCGGCCCAGCTGCTGTAGCGGTCGGTACGGCCCAGGTCGGAGAGGCTGCGATGGTTGACCGGCTCGGCCTGCAGGATGGCGCGGTACATGTTGTCGTCGCGCTCTTCGAGGTCCTGCACCACCGTTTCGATGTCCTTGACCTGTCGGCGCAACACTTCGTATTGCATGGCCAGGCGGTCGTTCTCTTCCTTGAGCTTGCGCGTGTCGGGCGAATCGAACAGGGCCGAATAGAGGAAGAAGGCGGCCACACCGGCCAGGATACCCCAGAGCGCATAGACAACCACTCTCCAGATTCTTCGGGAGAGTCCGGCCTGGTAGGGCTCGAAATTCAGTGTCTGTTCGTTGAAGCGAAACAGTGTATGTTTCTTGGACATGCTTTTCGTTTTCCTTCTTTGCATCCGGCTCGCAAAAGTAAGAATTTTATTGTAATTTTGCGGCCCGTTGTTCAAAAAATGAAGTTATGCTCACAGCAAAAGAAATCCGAGAATCATTCAAAAGCTTTTTCGCTTCCAAAGGGCATCAGATTGTCCCTTCGGCACCGATGGTCGTCAAGGACGACCCCACGCTGATGTTTACCAATGCCGGTATGAACCAGTTCAAGAACATTTTCCTGGGTCAGGCGGCGGCGAAATATCCGCGGGTGGCGGATTCGCAGAAGTGTTTGCGCGTGAGCGGCAAGCATAACGACCTGGAGGAGGTCGGCCACGACACCTACCACCATACCATGTTCGAGATGCTGGGCAACTGGTCGTTCGGCGACTATTTCAAGAAGGAGGCCATCGCTTGGGCCTGGGAATATCTGACCGGAGTGCTCAAGCTCGATCCCGACCGGCTCTATGCCACGGTGTTCGAGGGCAGTGCCGAGGACGGTGTGCCCCGCGACGACGAGGCTGCCGGCTACTGGGCCGAATTCCTGCCCGCCGAGCGCATCATCAACGGCAACAAGCACGACAATTTCTGGGAGATGGGCGACACGGGTCCCTGCGGTCCCTGCTCCGAAATCCATATCGACCTGCGTCCCGATGAGGAGAGAGCCCGCGTGAGCGGCCTCAGCCTGGTCAATCACGACCATCCCCAGGTCATCGAAATCTGGAACCTCGTGTTCATGCAGTTCAACCGCAAGGCCGACGGCAGCCTCGAGCCGCTGCCTGCCCGCAACATCGACACGGGCATGGGCTTCGAGCGTCTTTGCATGGCCGTGCAGGGCAAGACCTCCAATTACGACACGGATGTCTTCCAGCCCATCATCAAGGAAATCGGCCGCCTGTGCGAGGTGACCTACGGCCAGGATGAGAAGACCGATATCGCCATGCGCGTCATCGCCGACCATATCCGCACCATCGCCTTCTCCATCACCGACGGCCAGCTGCCTTCCAATGCCAAGGCCGGCTATGTCATCCGCCGCATCCTGCGCCGGGCTGTCCGCTACGGCTATACTTTCCTGGGTCGCCGCCGTCCCTTCCTGTATCGGCTGTTGCCTGCCCTGATCGATTCGATGGGCTCGGCCTATCCCGAACTGCAGGCTCAGCAGGTGCTGGTCGAACGGGTCATCAAAGAGGAGGAAGAAGCCTTCCTCAGAACCTTGGAAACCGGCATCAAGTTGCTCGACAAGAAGATGGAAACGCTCAAGGCTGCCCACGGCACCACGCTCGACGGCCGCGATGTATTCACGCTCTATGACACTTTCGGCTTCCCGCTCGACCTGACCGAGCTGATTCTGCGCGAGAACGGGCTGCAGGCCGACATCGAAGGCTTCAATGCCGAGATGCAGCAGCAGAAAGAGCGTGCCCGTCATGCCGCCGCCGTGGAAACGGGCGACTGGGTCATCCTCAAGGACCAGGAATCGGGTTTCGTAGGGTACGACTTCACCGAGTACGATGTGGAAATTATCCGCTACCGCAAGGTGTCGCAGAAGGGCAAGACCTTCTATCAGCTGGCCCTGGACCACACACCTTTCTATGCAGAGATGGGTGGCCAGATCGGTGACACTGGCTATTTGGAAGCCGACGGCAAGAAAATCACTGTCCGTGATGTCAAGAAGGAAAACAACCTGAGCGTGCATATCGTGGACGAACTGCCCGAAGATCCCACCCAGACCTTCCATGCCGTTGTCAATGCCGGTCGCCGGCAGAAGATTTCGGCCAATCATACCGCCACCCACCTGTTGCACGAGGCTTTGCGCCAGGTGCTGGGCACCCATGTCGAGCAGAAGGGCTCCTATGTGAGCGACAAGCTGCTGCGTTTCGACTTCTCGCATTACCAGAAGCTGACACCCGAGGAAATCCGTCGCGTCGAGCATCTGGTGAACGACAAGATCCGTGCCTGCATCGCCCTGGACGAGCATCGCAACGTGCCCATCGCCGAGGCCCGTCAGATGGGTGCCATGGCCCTGTTTGGCGAAAAATACGGCGACGAAGTCCGCGTGGTTCGCTATGGCACTTCCATCGAACTTTGTGGCGGTACGCACATCAGCAACACGGGCCGCATCGGAGCCTTCCGTATCCTCACTGAGAGTTCCATCGCCGCCGGTGTGCGCCGCATCGAGGCCATCACGGGCGAACAGGTCGAGGAATTCACCGATGCGTTGGTGGACAACATGGTTGAGATCAAGGAACTGCTCAACAACTCACCCAAGTTGGTCGAAGCCCTGCATCGCATGATCGATGAAAACAAGGACTATAAGAAGCAGGTCGAAGGCTTCATGGCCGAAAAGGCTGCCATGGTCAAGGAAACCGTCAAGCAACGGGCCGAGGTCCGCAACGGTATCACCATACTCAGCCTCAATGCCAGTCTGCTGCCGGCCGATGCCGTCAAGAACATCGCCTTCCAGCTGCGTGGCGAGATGGGCGACAACTTCCTGTTCGTGGCCGGCACCGAGTTTGACGGCAAGCCTTTGCTCACCGTGATGCTGGGCGCCGATCTGACGAACCGTGGCCTGAATGCCGGCGCGCTGGTACGTCAAGCCGCCACCCATATCCAGGGCAACGGCGGTGGCCAGGCGCATTTTGCCGTGGCCGGCGGCAAGGATGTCCAAGGTCTTGCGGCTGCCATCCAGGCAGTGATCGATGCCGTGACCTGCTAGTTCCGGATCGGATATCATACAGCAACCCCCGGGAGTCTGAGGCTTCCGGGGGTTGTTTTATGCTGTTGTGACCCTGTTTAGGAGAGTTCCTTCTTTTGGACCACGCGCGAAACCGAGCTGATGGCCTTGAGCCCCTTGAGCTTGGCAATGAGCAGGTTCAGATCCTCCAAATCGTGGACATAGAGCGATATGTAGCCTTTGAAAATACCGTCGTGGGTTTCGATGTGGAGCATCTTGATGTTGAAGGAGAAGTCCGACGAGATGATGCGCGAGATCTGGGCCAGCACGCCGATTTCGTCCGAGCCGGTGATTTCCAAATCGGCCGGGAAGGACATCATCTTGTGGGTGGCCCATTGGGCCGAGATGATGTTGTTGCCGTGGATGCTCTTGAGCTTCATCACCTCGGGACAGAGCTGTTTGTGGACCGAGATCGTGCCGTCTTTCTCCAGGTAGCCGACCACTTCGTCGCCGGGGATGGGCTGGCAGCAGGGGGCCAGTTTGTAACGGCCCTGCACGGCCTCTTCGGTGAGCTGGTGTACCCCCTTGGCATCGGCCTGGTCGCGCATTTCGTCCTTCTTGCCGCTGCGGCCGAAGGCCAGCTGCCAGTATTTGACCAGGATGTTCGACGAACCCTTGCGGAACACCTCCTGCATCACGGCGTCGCTGAGCTGGATTTCCTCTCTCGACAGCTTGAAGAGCAGGTCGTCGCGGCTTTTGCACTTGAAGTATTCGATCAGAGCCTGGTAGTTCTCGGTCGAGGCGGCCAGCCGGTTGCGTGAGAAATACTCGGCCAGGGTGGTCTCGGCCTGTTTGAAAGCGGTCTTGTTCTCGCGGCGCAGCCAGGTACGGATCTTGGCATAGGCCTTGCCGGTCGAGACAAACTGCAGCCATTCATATTTCGGGGTCTGGCTGTCGGAGGTGAGTATCTCGATCTGGTCGCCGCTCTTCAGTACATAGCTCATGGGTACCAACTGGTGGTTGGCCTTGGCGCCGATGCAGTGGTAACCGAGTTCGGTGTGCAATTCGAAGGCGAAGTCCAGGGCGGTGGCTCCCTGGGCGATGGTCTTGATTTCCCCCTTGGGGGTGAAGACAAAAATCTCCGACGAGAAGAGATTCATCTTGATGGTGTCGAGCATGTCGATGGCATTGGGCTCGGGATGCTCGAGTATTTCCTTGATGGTGAGAATCCAGCGGTTCAGCTCGTTTTCTTCTTCCACTTCGCCGGCTTTGTATTTCCAATGGGCGGCGAAGCCCCTTTCGGCGATGTTGTCCATGCGGCTGCTGCGGATCTGCACCTCGATCCAGTCGCCCGAGGGCCCCATGACGGTGGTGTGCAGGGCCTGGTAGCCGTTGGCCTTGGGATGGTTGATCCAGTCGCGCAGACGGTCGGGATGGGCCCGGTAGAGGTTGGTGACGATGGCGTAGATGTCCCAGCACTTGTTCTTTTCCCAGGCCAGCAATTCCTTGGGCGTCATCTCTTCGGGCGATTCGAAGATGATGCGGACGGCCAGGATGTCGTAGATCTCATCAAACTGCAGGTTTTTGGTCTGCATCTTGCGCCAGATGGAATAGACCGACTTGACGCGGCCGCGGATGGTGTAGTTCAGGCCCAGTTCGTCCATGTCCTTGAGCAGGGGCGCCTTGAATGCCTGGTAGAGTTTTTCGCGGTCTTCGGCCGTACTGGCCAGCTTTTCGGCGATTTCGCGATATTCCTTGGGATGTTCGTAGCGGAAGCTGAGATCTTCCAGTTCGGTCTTGATCTTGTTCAGTCCCAAACGGTGGGCCAGGGGCGCATACAGGTAGAGTGTCTCGCTGGCAATCTTGTCGCGCTTGCGGGGCAGCATGGCCTCCAGGGTACGCATGTTGTGCAGACGGTCGGCCATCTTGATGAGTACCACGCGGATGTCTTCGGCCATGGTCAGCAGCAGGCGCCGGAAGTTTTCGGTCTGGGTGGAGGCTTGCTCGCCAAAGATGCCGCCCGAAATCTTGGTCAGTCCCTCCACGATGGAAGCTATCTTGTCGCCAAAGTTGTGGCGGATGTCGTCGATGGTGTATTCCGTGTCTTCCACCACGTCGTGCAGCAGGGCCGAGCAGATGGACGTGGAACCCAGGCCTATTTCGTCGCAGCAGATGCGGGCCACGGCCAGCGGATGCAGGATATAGGGTTCTCCCGAGCGGCGCTTCACCCCGCGGTGGGCCTTTTCGGCAAAGCGGAAGGCCTTGGTGATGATCTCCACCTTCTTGCGATGGTTCGAGCGAAGATAATCGTCGAGCAAGGCTTGGAACTCCTGTTCGACAAGCAGATCTTCGGGACTTTTTTCCACAGTGTTCTGTTCGGCTTCCATAGCGCTTGGGTTAATAGATGATGAGACGTTGTCCGACCCGCAGCATGTCGCTCTTCAGATTGTTCCAGGTCTTGAGTTGTTTGACCGTGACATGATACTTGCGGGCGATATTGTAGAGGTTGTCTCCCGACCGGACACGATAGACGATGGCTTCTCCTTCGGCCCGGTTGCCCACCTTGGCCGGAGCCTTGCTCAGATTGGCGGTGAGCAGTTCCTGCCGTTTGTAGTTGGCAATGCTGTCCTGGTAGGTGATGAAAGTGGGCGTGTATTCGGCCGGCAGGTACAGGATGCCGGGCTTGTCGGGGGTGCCGTGGGCAATGTTGTTGCGGAAATGCGGATTGAGCTGCTTGAGACTCTCGATGGGAACGTGGCAGACATCCGATATCTGCTGGAAATGCATGTTCTGATGGATCATGAAGGTGTCGGCCACCAGGCGGTAGTTCAACTGGGCGGGGCAGATGCCGTGGGCCTCATGGTAGTACATGGCGTAGTTGGCGGCGATGAACAGCGGCACATAGCTGCGGGTCTCCCGGGGCAGGTGATAGTAGATTTTCCAGAAATCCCGGCTGCCTCCGCTGCGGGCGATGGCCTTGCGCACATTGCCCGGGCCGCAGTTATAGGCGGCAATGGCCAGGTTCCAGTCGCCAAACATGTCGTAGAGAGCCTTGAGGTAAAGCATGGCTGCCCGGGTGGATTTGACCGGGTCGCGGCGCTCGTCGGTGAGGCTGTTGATCTGAAGACCATAGACCTTGCCCGTTGAGAAGATAAACTGCCACAGACCGGCGGCTCCGGCCCTTGACACGGCATTGGGATTGAGCCCCGATTCGATGACGGGCAGGTATTTCAGCTCCAGCGGCAGCCCGTTTTCCTCGAGGGCCTGCTCGAAGATGGGGAAATAGTACTCGCCCATGGCCAGCATGTTGCTCACCTGCTGGCGGCGCTGGTAGATGTACAGTTCGATGAAGCGCCTCACAATCTGGTTGTAGGTGGCCGGGATGATGTTGGGAAGATTGGCCACCCGGTCGCGATAGATGATATCGGGAATGGGGTCGTCCTCGTCGTCGCGTTCGATGCAGGTGGTGTCGGGACCCAGCAGGCCATGGCACAGCCACTCGTAGTAGAGACTGTCTATGTTGGTGTCGATGTAGTCGTAGGGATTCAGCTCGGGATCGTTGAGCAGGACGCTCGAATCGGTTTCGATGGCCAATTCGGGCACCAGTTCCAGACTGTCGGGCAGGGGCGTCCAGGCAGCTGCCACTTCCAGGCTGTCGATCAGGTCGGTGGTATCGGCTGTCCAGGCGTTTTCTGCTGTCGGCTGCACGATGGGGACCGTCTTGGGTTTGAACAGGGGCAGGCGGGCTTGTGCTCCGAGCACGGCCAGGCTGCAAATAATCAGGACAATTGTTTTTTTCATGGCGGTTTAAAATTTAATGGAACAGGAAAAAAAGGAGGGTGAGCCCCCCGGTGTGTAATTCATGGCGGCGGGGGGCAACGCGTAGTCGGTCGGTTGCGAGCTGGCAGGCTGGCCCAGCTGGAGGCTCAGGTCGTCGCTGATGTCGAAATCGAACAGTTCGGCATCGACATAGGCATCCAGGATGCAGATCAGATACCAGGCCACGCCGATGATGATGCTCATGTCGCGGTAGCGGCGGAAATGCAGCTGCCGGTTCTTGAACAGCGTGTTCATCTGGGAAGCGGAATAGGAGGCTCCCGGCGGCAGCAGTTCCTGGTAATAGTTGGTGGTGGGATCGTTGTCGATCAGGTCGCGGTAGGCGTTGGTATAGGCGTTGTAGTATTTGTTGTTCCAGGAGATGGCATAGGTGACCCCCACAAAGCCGCCGGCCACGATGGGCAGCTTCCAATAGCGGCGGTTGTAGAACTGTCCCAGCCCGGGAAACAGGGCGGCATACCACAGGGCTTTGCCCGAATCGGGGTGAAACTCGGTGGTGTCGATGACAATAGACTGCTGCATTTGCCCTTTGAGGCGGAAACTGTCGGTCTGCAGGATCATCTCTCCCTCCTGGCCCGCTTCCAGGCGCAGGGTGTCGATAGGCTGCAGGAAGGACCTGTCGTCGGTCACGGCCGTGCTGTCGGCCGACTGGGCGCGCAGGGGCAGGGCCGCCAGCAACAGTCCCAGGCAGCACAGCAGTCTGAGGCAGATGCCCGGACAAGGGCGACGGAAGTGATTTCGGGCAGTCAACACGGCAGGTTTATAGGATCTTGTCCAGGCGGCTCATGATCTCCTCCAACTTCTTTTCCGACTTGAAGGGGATGTTGATGCTGCCCCGGCCGTTCTCATCGACCGTCAGGCGGACTTTGGTGCCCAGTTTGTCGCAGAGCAGCTGCTGGAGCTCGCTATAGGCAGCGGTGGCCTGTTTGCGCCCGGCCTGGCGCTGGGTTTTCGAAGGCAGGCCTTCCTGGACGCGGCGGGCCAGGCTCTCCACCTGACGCACGGAATAACCGTGGCGGACAATGTCTTCGTAGAGGGCCAGTTGGGCCGTGGGACTGTCGATGCTGAGCAGTGCCCGGGCATGACCCATGTCTATTTTCTTGTCTTTCAATCCCATCTGTATCTCGGCGGGCAATTTGAGCAGACGCAGGTAGTTGGTGATGGTGGCCCGCTTCTTGCCGATGCGCTCGCTGAGCTTCTCGTGGGTGAGGTGATAGACTTCCGACAGTTTCTGGTAGGCCAGGGCCACCTCGATGGCATTGAGGTCTTCGCGCTGGATGTTCTCGATGAGCGCCATTTCCATGACATTGTCGTCCTCGGCGGTCTTGATGTAGGCCGGAATGCTCTTCAGCCCCGCCGATTTGGCGGCCCGGTAGCGACGTTCGCCCGAGATGATCTGATAGCTGCCGTCGTCCATCTTGCGCAGGGTGACGGGCTGGATGATGCCTATCTGGCGGATGGAGGCAGCCAACTCTTCCAAGGCCTCGGGCTCGAAGTCCTTACGGGGCTGGTTGGGGTTGGGATGGATCTTGACAAGATCTATCTCGTTGATGGAGGATGAGCCGACCGTCTGGATGTCTTCCGTGCTGATCAGGGCGTCGAGCCCTCTTCCCAAATCGTGTCTTTTGGCCATAGTCAGTTGTTTTTTCTGATGATTTCAAGCGCCAGCTGGATGTGGTCGATGGCGCCTTTGGAATCGGCATCGTAGAGCAGGGCGGGCTCGCCGTGGCTGGGTGCCACGGAAAGGGTGACATTGCGCTGGATGACCGTATTGAACACCAGTCCTTTGAAATGCTTGCGCACTTCTTCTGCCACCTGCCGGGCCGAACGCAGGCGGCCGTCGTACATGGTGAGCAGGAAGCCTTCTATCTCCAGAGCGGTGTTCAGGTGCCCCTTGATGATGCGGATGGTGTTGAGCAGCTTGGTGATGCCCTCCAGGGCGAAATATTCGCATTGGACGGGGATGAGCACCGAGTCGGCCGCCGTCAGGCAGTTGACCGTGATCAGGCCGAGCGACGGCGAGCAGTCGATGAGGATGTAGTCGTAGTCGGCTTTGAGCGGCGTGAGTATTTTGCGCAGGATGGTCTCGCGACCGGGCAACTGGATCATCTCCAGTTCGGCGCCGACCAGGTCGATGTGCGAAGGAAGTATGTCGAGGTAGTCGATGTCGGTTTTTCTGATGGCGGTTTTAGGGTCGGCCTGGTCTATCATGCACTCGTAGATGGTCGTTTCGAGTTGCCGGATGTCAACGCCCAGACCGGAAGAGGCGTTCGCCTGCGGGTCGGCATCTACCACCAACACTTTTTTTTCCTGCACCGCCAGCGAAGCGGCCAGGTTGACGGTGGTCGTGGTTTTTCCGACACCGCCTTTCTGATTGGCAATAGCGATAATCTTTCCCATTGTATGGATATAATGAAATACAAAGGTAGTGCATGTGGAGCATAGAAACAAGAGATTTTTCTTCCGTTAAATTTTTTGATTCCCGATGTTTTCCCTACTTTTGTCGCTTAATCGTGATAACTGGAACTTTCAAACAGGTAATGTTATGATGGTAACCGTTAAGGAAGTGACGAGCCGTTCTGGGCTCAGAACCTTCGTCGACTTTCCCAATAGACTGTATAGAGGAAACGAGTTCTATGTCCCCCAGCTGGTATCCGCCGACATGGATACGCTGACTCCCGGAAAAAACAAAGCCTTCGAAGTGTGCGAGGGCAAGTATTGGATGGCCTATGACGAAAAAGGCCGTGTCGTCGGCCGTGTCGCCGGCATCGTCAACCACCGCTACAATGCCAAGGTGGGCGAAAAGATATGCCGCTTCAGCTGGATAGATTTCATCGATGACAGACAGGTGTCCGGGGCCCTGCTCGACCAGGTGGCCGCCTATGCCCGTGAGATGGGCATGAACAAGCTCGAAGGCCCGATGGGCTTCCTGGAATTCGACGTGACGGGTATCCTGGTCGAAGGCTTCGACCAGCTGCCCACGGCCTATGGCAAGTACAATGCCCCTTATTACGAGGATCATCTGCTGGCTTACGGCTTTGAAAAGGGTACCGACTATGTGGAATACCTGGTCTCCGTGCCCGAAGTCATCCCCGAACGCTATCACCGCCTGTCGGACATTGTGGCCAAGAAGCAGAAGGTACACGAAGCTCCGATCCGCAAACGCTCAGAAATCCTGCCCTATGCCGAGGGTATTTTCAAATGTATGAACGCCTGCTATTCCGCTTTGCATGGCTTTTCGGAACTCTCTCCCGGCCAGTGCGAAGACCTGAAGAAGCAGTTCTTCTCCTTCCTCAACCCCGATTTCACTTCGATCATCCTTGACGAGAATGGCGAGGTGGTGGCTTTCGGCATTTGCATTCCCTCGCTGGCCCGCGCCTTGCAGAAAACCGGCGGCCGCCTGTTCCCCTTCGGATTTGTCCATGTGCTGCGTGCCCTGCGTAAGAACGACACGCTCGACGCCCTGCTCATCGCCATTTCTCCCGAATACCAGAGCAAGGGCCTCAATGCGATGATCTTTGACAAACTGGCCCAGGGGATCCAGAAAAACGGCGTGCATTTCGTCGAAAGCACCCGCGAACTGGCCGACAATGTCAGTGTCCAGAACCTCTGGGGCTATTTTGAATACAAACAGAACAAACGTGCAAGAACCTATATCAAAAACATATAGTCATGGACGAAACTAAAACAGTGAGAATACAGACCTCTGTGCTCAATGCCGCAGAGAAAAAGCTGCTGGTCTGGCTGGCCGAAAGACAACCGCGCTGGGTCAATTCCGACATGCTGACCTTCCTGGGCACCCTGGGTGCCATCGTCATAGGAGCCGGCTATATGTTGTCCGACCTGAATATCAAATACCTGTGGATTGCCTCCCTGGGTTTTGTCATCAACTGGTACGGCGACTCCCTGGACGGCACCCTGGCCCGCGTGCGCAAGCAGCAGCGCCCTATCTATGGTTTCTATGTGGATCATACCATGGATGTGGTCAACGAGATCTTCATGTTCCTGGGTATCGGACTCTCTCAGCTGGTCCATTTTGACCTGGCGGTGCTCTGTCTGCTGCTCTACATCATGCTCACCTTGAACGTGACGACCAACACCCATCTGAAGGGCGAGTTCAAACTGACCTACTTCAGCCTGGGTCCGACCGAGTTCCGCCTGCTGATGATCGTGGCCAACACGCTACTCATCTATGTCAAGCCCATTACGGCCTACAGCCGTGAATTCGTATTCCGCGGTTCGACCATAACGGTGGGTATGCTTGACTATTTTGCCCTGGCCGTGCTGGTGCTGCTGTCGGTTATCTACGTGGTGACCATTATCAAGGACATTTGCTACTACTCGAAAAAAGACCCCCTGCCCGAGCGTCATGATAAGTAAGGCCTCCTGGCTGCGGATGCTGGTCAAGCTGCTTAAGTTTTCAAGCACAAGCCTGCTGGGCACCGGCGTTGACACGCTGGTGCTCTGGTTGTGTTCCGACTATGTGTTTTCGGACAGCTATGTGGGTGTCAACATCATTTCGCCGGCCATCTCTTTCGAGGCGGCGGCCCTGACCAATTTTACCATTGCCTATTTCTTCATCTGGAACGATCGGCTCAGTATCCAGAACTTGAGGTCTTTTGTCCGTCATTTTCTGGGATACAACCTTTCGTGTATGGGCGTCTTCCTTTTGAAGATGGGCTTTCTGCTGCTCATCCAGTACTTGTTCCGGTGGGATGTCATCTTGTGCAACCTGCTGGCTGTCTGCCTGAGCGGCTTTTTCAATTTCCTGATGAATGAGCGGGTTATTTTCCGCAGAATCAAAAACACGAAAGAAACAGAGTAGAGTATGCCATCGGTTGTCACCATACAGGAACTGGAACAAGCGGCCCCGATTTTCCGGGGCAAGGCCGGCAATGCACTGGCCCGCGGACTGATGAAAATGCTGTCGGTCGACAAGGTCTGCGCCACGACCGAACGGTTCAACTATTCGCAAGGGGCCGATTTCGCCTGCAATATTCTTCGGGAATTCGGCGGCGACTACCAGATTGGCAACTCTTTCCGGCTTGGTGAGCTGCCCCAGGGGCCTTTCATCACTGTCAGCAACCATGCCTACGGCCATATCGACGGTATTTTGCTGGCCGATATCTTCGGACATCTCCGGCCAGACTACAAGATCATGGTCAACAAGATCCTGACCCGCATCTATCCCCTTCAGCCTTCGTTCATCACGGTCATACCGCAGGGCAATGTCAAGCGTTTGCCCACCCGCGAGAGCCTGTCGGGTATCAAGAACGTGCTGGCTCATGTCGGCGAAGGCCATCCCATCGGCTTCTTTCCTTCGGGTGCCGTCTCCGACCTCTCGCTCAAGGATCGTTGCATCCGCGACCGCGACTGGCAGGACGATGTCATCAAGATCATCCGCAAGGTCAAAGTGCCCATCGTGCCGGTGCGTTTCTTCGACCACAACTCGATGTATTTCTATCTGTTGGGTCTGCTCGACTGGCGCATCCGCGTGACCCGTCTGCCGGCCGAGATGTACAACAAGAAAGGCAAACTGGTGCGTCTGGCGGTGGGAGAGACCATCTCGGTCGAACAACAGCAGGAATGCGGTTCGGTCGAAGAGCTCAAGGCCATGTTGCGCCGCTCGGTCTATGAGATGCCACTGCCCGATGATTTTGTATCCAAGTATGATTATTTCGGGAACAATGACCGGTAACTATATCCAAGACAACCATTATTTTCAGCCGCTCAAAGTGCCCTGCTACCAGACTGACGGCCTTTTCCGCCTGAAGCCGGCCGCCTTTTTGGACATGGCCCAGGAAATTGCATATCTGGCTGCCAATGAAATGGGTTTCGGCTACGAGGCCTTGCTCAAGCTGCACACGGCCTGGGTGGTTTCGCGTATGCAGTTCAGGTTCCTGCGTCCGGCCCTCTGGCGCGAGGAACTCTTGCTTGAGACCTGGCACAAGGGCCAGAACGGACTGTTTTTCCTGCGCGATTTCCTGCTGCAGGACAGTGAGCGCCGACCCTTGGTGGTGGGTACCAGTTCTTGGCTCATCATCAACACGGAGACCCGCCGGCTGGTCCGCAGCGACGAGATGGCCCATCTCTTGCCGCTCAGCACGCGCGGTGAGGGCGATGCCATCGTCGAACCCTGCGGCAAGGTGACCATGCCCGCCGACCTGCCGCATGAAGTGGTGAAGACGCATGTGATTGGCTATTCCGACATCGACATCGTGGGCCATACCAACAATGCCCGCTACCTGGTGTGGGGCATGGACTGCATCGACTATGAGGTGACCTCACAGCGTCCTGTCAAGTGCCTGAGCATCAATTTTAACCACGAGACCCGTGCCGGGGATGCCGTGGTCTTGTCCAAAGCGGTACGCAGCACCGGCGATGCCCTGGTCTATACCGTTGAAGGGGTGTGCGAGGGCAAATCGGTCTTCTGCGCCGAGTTTGTTTTCTAATCCAGATTGTAGAAAGTCTCGAAGGCCCGGCAGGTATATTCCTGGTCGGCCACGGCGGCTGTTTCCCTCACGGAGTGCATGGCCCACATGGGGTTGCCCATGTCCACGCCCCGCATGGGCAGTTGCGAGGTGAGGATGTTGCCCAGGGTGGAACCGCCGGCCATGTCGGAATGGTTGACGAAATACTGGCAGGGGACACCGGCCTGGCGGCAGATCTCGGCAAAGACAGCTGCCGAATCGGCATCGGTCACATATTTCTGGTTGGCATTGATCTTGATGACCGGTCCGCCGCCCATGACGGGGTGGTTGGTCGGATCGTGCTTGTCGGGGTAGTTGGGATGCAGGGCATGGGCCATGTCGGCCGAGATCATGAACGACCGTTCCACCGCACGGGCCAGACCGCCCTCGACCGCTCCTTGGTTGTCGACTATCCTTTCGAGCAGTTGGCGAAGGATGGGCGAAGCCGCTCCCTGCTTGGTGCCGCTGCCGGTCTCCTCGTTGTCGAAAACGGCCAGCACCTGGGTCATGGCTGTCGGGTGGCTGGCCAGTAGGGCATGCAGTCCGGCATGGACCATGGCCAGGTCGTCCAACCGGCCCGAGGAAATGAATTCATCGTTGAGGCCGAAAAGACAGGCTTTCTCTGTGTCATAGAGCGAGAGGTCGAAATCCAGGATGTCTTCCTGTTTTACTTTGAGCTCGTCGGCAATCAGGCGGAGCAACACTTGGTCTTTACCCAGCTGGTCGTTGACAAACCCGATGACAGGCAGCATGTCGCGCTGCTTGCTCAAGGGGTTGCCCTCGTTGACCTGGCGGTTGAAATGGATGGCCAGGTGGGGGATGGTGAGCAGCGGGCGGCGGATGTGCAAGCGGCGGGTCTGCGGATGCAGCGGATCGTCGCCCTGCAGCACAACGCGGCCGGCCAGCGACAGGGGCCGGTCGAACCAGGTGTAGAGGATGCCGCCGCCATAGACTTCGGTGTTGAGTTTGAGGACGCCTCCTTCGCTGACGATGCCGGCAGCGGGTTTGATGCGGAAACCGGGGGAGTCGCTGTGGGCGCAGATCAGTTTGAAACCAGCCTCGGCCGGGTGTTTCGTCCCCATGCGGAAAGCCATGACGGCTGTGTGGTTCTTACAAGCGAAATAGCCTTGTCCGGCTTGCAACTTTGGCAAGGGCAGTGACAGGTCGAGGGCTTGGAAGCCATTTTCCCTGAGCCGCTGTTCGACGTAGGCGGCGGCCAGGAAGTTGACGGGCGAAGCATCGAGCAGGCCCAGCAGTTCGGCAGCGATTTTCTTGCTCATAGCGTATGTTTTTTTTATTGATTGTCGGAATTTATTGGTTGTCGGCCGGTTGTGTGGAGGTCAGTCCCATATAGGAGGCCATCAGCGCGGCTGCACGGCGGGCGGCACCGGGAGCGCCCAGTTTTCGGATGATGTCGCGGTAGTCGGCCAGCATGTTTTCGCGGACCGGACCGTCGAGTATCTCGTCCAGGGCCGCCTGCAGTTCGTCGGGACGGTAGGCGATGAGCTCCTTGACAGTCTCGTGTCCCGACACCAGGTTGACCAGGGAAATGTAGGGGGTATGGACCAGCACGGTACGGACCAGTTTGACGATCCATTTGCGGCGCACCATGCGGTAGCAGACCACCTGGGGCACCTCGAACAGCGCCGTCTCCAGCGTGGCCGTGCCCGAAACCACCAGAGCCGCATGGGCTACCGACAGCAGAGCATAGGTCTGGTCGAAGATGAGCGGGAAGGGATAGTCTTTGAGCCACTCGACATAGTTTTCGGGGCTCATGCCGGGTGCGCCGGCAACGACCACCTGGTAGCGGTCCTGGTAGCGGGCGGCTACCTGCAGCATGAGGGGCAGGTTCTGGCGCACTTCCTGCCGGCGGCTGCCAGCCAGAAGGGGCAATACAGGTTTTTCAGGATCCAGGCCCCACTGTCGGCACCACTGCTGCCGGTCGGGACGATGGGAAAGGAATTCGCTGACACTGTCCATCGTGGGATTGCCCACGTAGTCGGCTGGATAATCTCTTTGGGCAAACCAGTCTTTCTCGAAGGGGAAGATGATGAAGAGCTTGTCCACGTAGCGTTTGAAGTCGCGGATGCGGTAGCCCTTCCAGGCCCAGATCTTGGGCGAGATGTAGAAATAGACCGGCAGGCGGGGCAGGTGTTTTTTGACGTAGGCGGCGATGCGGAGGTTGAAGCTGGCATAATCGACCAGAATGAGCAGGTCGGGCTGCCAATCGGCAATGTCTTGCCGGCACAGCCGGATGTTGCGCAGCAGGCTGCGGGCATGCAGGGCCACCTGGATGAATCCCATGTAGGCCAGTTCACGGTAGTGCCTGACGGGCGATCCGGCCACGGCAGCCATCTTGTCGCCGCCGAAAAAGCGGAATTCGGCCGCCGGGTCCTGCTCGCGGAGGGCTTTCATCAGGTTGGAGGCATGCAAGTCGCCGGATGCCTCGCCGGCTATCAGGTAGTATTTCATCTTACCATTCCCATTTTTTCAACATGTCCATGGCAGCGTAGGCTGTGGCATCTATCTGTTGCGGTACGATGGAGACATAGCCATCGGCCCGGGCCTTGAGGTCGTCGTCGGTGGAGTCGGCCGGCTCCAGGTTGACAAAGTGTCCGAACTGCCAGTATAGACCGGGCCGCTTGGGATGCGGACAAGGACTGAAATCGGCCTCGAAGCGGCCGGCGCCCTGACGGCAGATGCGCATGCCTGCTATCGGACCCGGCGGCAGGTTGACATTCAGGCTGACAAAAGGCGGCAGCCCATGCCGGATCACGTTGAGCGCTATCTTTTCGACATAGGGCAGGGCCTGGCTGAAATCGGCGTCGGGGTCGTAGTTGTCGAGCGAGAACGCCACTGAGGGCAGCCCCGACATGCAACCTTCCTGCGCCACGCCCAGCGTGCCGGAATAGTGGATCGACACCGAGCCGTTGTAACCGTGGTTGATGCCCGAAAAAACGAAATCGGGCCGACGCTCCTTGAGCAGTAGCTTGAGGGCTATCTTGACGCAGTCGGCCGGGGTGCCGTTGCACTCCCAGATGGTGAGCCCCGGCTCCTGACGGGCCAGACGGTAGCCGAGCGGATGGGTCATGGTGAAGGCCGTGGACATGCCCGAACGCTCGTTGTCGGGCACCACCGCGGCAATGTCGCCATGGGGACGCAGCAGGTCGATTAGGGTGTGGAGGCCTTTGGCGTGGATGCCGTCGTCGTTGGAAATCAAAAACAGGGGTTTCATATTATGTTGGTCTTTTTATCGGAAGAGTTTAAGCAATTGGTTGTCGCTGGCTTGTGGCACAAAGCGGCGCACCTGGGCTTTGAGCCTTTCCAGGGATTCTTCCGGGCTGTGGCCGGGGTCCAGATCGAAGTCGATAAACAGATCCTCGGGCCGGCAGAAGGAGGCCTGTTGCCAGCCGTTGTAGTGCAGGTCGTCACCCCGATACACCCGGTCGATGTTGCCGATGACCAGCCGGGTGTCGTTTTGGAGGCGCATGAGCAGGCTGTCGGCGGCCGATTTCTTGACCGACAGCAGGCGGCGAACTTCGCGCACGGTGATGAGCCCTTTTTCCTCCACTTCCTTCATCACGGCCAGCTGGCTGCCCGAAGGCTGGTAGCGGGCCTGGGTGCGTTTCCAATTCATCAGCTCGCGGTAGCACTCGACCGTGGCGAAGGCGCTTTTGCCACCGTAGAGAAATTTGCCGTAGGCAATGTCGCCGTAGAGCACCACGTCGATTTTCCAGTCCCAGGGCCCCAGTTCCTCATCGGTAAACCAATACTCTTCGGGCGTGTATTCCTCAATGGA
>JAFSRR010000072.1 GCA_017446025.1 Bacteroidales bacterium
ACCTTCATCATCGACTATCCCATCGAGATGTCGCCGCTGACCAAGCGCCACCGCAACAACCCCAACCTGACCGAACGCTTCGAACTTTTTGTCAACGGCAAGGAACTGGCCAACGCCTATTCCGAGCTGAACGACCCCATCGACCAGCGCGAGCGCTTCGAGGAGCAGCTGCGCCTGAGCGAGAAGGGCGACGACGAGGCCATGTACATCGACCAGGACTTCCTGCGGGCCCTGGAATATGGCATGCCGCCCACTTCGGGCATGGGCATCGGCATGGACCGGCTGGTGATGCTGCTCACCGGGCAGAGCACCATCCAGGAAGTGCTGCTCTTCCCGCAGATGCGGCCTGAAAAGAAAAAAGAAACCAACACCGAAGAAGAATAATCTCCTGTCATCATGATATTCCCAGGAAAAATATGCGTCATGGGCGGCGGCAGTTGGGCAACGGCCATCGCCAAGATACTGCTGACCAATCCCGAAAGGGAGATCAACTGGTACATGCGTCATCCTGCCGACATCAAGAAGTTCAAGCAGACAGGACGCAACCCCAGCTACCTGACCCTGGTCGAGTTCGACACGTCGCGCATCCAGTTTTTCAGCAACATCAACCTGGCTGCCAAGCAGTCGGACACGCTGATTTTCGCGACACCTTCGCCCTATTTGAAACTGCACCTGAAGAAACTCAAGGAAGACATCAGCGGCAAGTGCATCCTGACGGCCATCAAGGGCATCGTGCCCGACGAGAACGTGCCCGTCTCGCAGTATTTCCACCAGTTCTACCATATCCCGTTGGAAAACATCGCCGCCATCTCGGGACCCTGCCATGCCGAGGAAGTGGCTTATGAGCGCCTGTCCTACCTGACCTTCGCCTGCCGCGACACGGAGAAGGCCCGCATCCTGGCCAAGTCGTTCGAAAACCGCTTCGTGCGCACCACCGTCACGAGCGACATCTGCGGCGTGGAATACGGCTCGACGCTGAAGAACGTCTATGCCATCGCCGCCGGCATCTGCCACGGCCTGAAATACGGCGACAACTTCCAGGCGGTGCTCATCTCGAACGCCATCGAGGAGATGGAGCGTTTCCTGGAGGCCGCCTGCCCCGGGCCGCAACGCAACATCATCAACTCGGTCTATATGGGCGACCTGCTGGTGACGGGCTACTCCAAGTTCAGCCGCAACCGCACGTTCGGTACGATGATCGGCAAGGGCTATTCGGTCAAGACGGCCCATGTCGAGATGGAAATGATTGCCGAAGGCTACTACGGCGCCAAGTGCATGAAGGAGATCAACGACCGGCAGTTCCATGTGAACATGCCCATCCTGGACGCCGTCTACAACATTCTCTACGAGCGCATCGCGCCCAGCATCGAGATCAAGATACTCACCGACTATTTACATTAAAACATACGCATTATGGAGAACATCAGCATTCAGTTGGACCAGGTTTACGGATTTGTGCCGCAGGCCAAGGTGGCCGGTTACGCCTCCGCTTGTGAGGCTGCCCAGCAGAAACTTCACGACAAGACAGGCAAAGGCAGCGACTTTATCGGCTGGCTCAACCTGCCCTCTTCTATCACGCAGGATTTCCTGGCCGACTTGCAGGCCACGGCCGACAGTTTGCGCCAGAAATGCGAAGTGGTGGTGGTCGCCGGCATCGGCGGCAGCTATCTGGGTGCCAAGGCCGTCATCGAGGCCCTGAGCAACAGCCTGGGCTGGCTGCAGGCCGACGGCAAGAACCCCGTCATCCTCTTTGCCGGACACAACATCAGCGAAGACTACCTGTTTGAGCTGACCGCTTTCCTCAAAAAGAAATCGTTCGGCATCATCAACATCTCCAAATCGGGTACCACCACGGAGACCGCCCTGGCCTTCCGGCTGCTCAAGACCCAGCTCGAAGAGCAGGTGGGCAAAAAAGAAGCCCGCGAGCGTATCGTGGCCATTACTGATGCCAAGCGCGGTGCCCTGCGCACCCTGGCTACCCAGGAAGGTTACAAGACCTACGTCATTCCCGACGATGTCGGCGGCCGCTATTCGGTGCTCACCCCCGTGGGCCTGCTGCCCATCGCCGTGGCCGGCTATGACATTCGTCAGCTGGTGGCCGGTGCCGTGGCCATGGAGAGCTATTGCGACACGGCCTTCGACAAGAACCCCTCGGCCCAGTATGCCGCTGCCCGCAACGCCCTCTATGCTGCCGGCAAGAAGATCGAGATCCTGGTCAACTACCATCCCAAACTCCATTATGTGTCGGAATGGTGGAAGCAGCTCTACGGTGAGAGCGAAGGCAAGGAAGGCAAGGGCATCTACCCTGCCTCGGTCGATCTGACCACCGACCTGCACTCCATGGGACAGTGGATCCAGCAGGGCGAGCGCATCATCTTCGAGACTGTGATCTCGGTGGCCGAGCCCGACCATTGTGTCAAGATCCCTGCCGACAAGGAAAACCTCGACGGACTGAACTACCTGGCCGGCAAGCGGGTGGATGAGGTGAACAAGATGGCCGAACTGGGCACCCGCATTGCCCATGTCGATGGCGGCGTACCCAACCTGAAGGTGGTGATGCCCAAACTCAACGAGTATTATATCGGACAGTTGATGTACTTCTTCGAAAAGGCTTGCGGCATCAGCGGCTACCTGCTGGGCATCAATCCCTTCGACCAGCCCGGTGTGGAGGCCTACAAGAAGAACATGTTCGCCCTGCTCGAAAAGCCGGGCTACGAAGAGGCTTCGGCCGCTATCCGCAAAAGACTATGAGTATGTTTGAAGCGGCCAAGCAGAGATATCTCGAGCGCGAGCACCTGAAGGAGTTCGTCCCTCGGGCGGCCCTGATCGACATGGACGGCGTGCTGTTCGACTCCATGCCCAACCATGCCAAAAGCTGGGTGACCGTGTTCCGCAGCCTGGGCTTCCCCTTTGAAGACCGGGAGGCCTATCTGCACGAAGGCCGCACGGGACGGGGCACCCTGGAGATACTCTACCGCCGCGAACTGCACCGCGACCCCACCGACGAGGAAGTGACCCGCATGTACGGCATCAAGGCCCGGCTCTTTGACGAGATGCCCGAGGCGCCCGTCATGCCCGGTTCGCCAGAAGCCCTGGATGCCATCCGCCGCAGCGGCATCGAGCGCATCCTGGTGACCGGCTCGGGCCAGCGCAAGCTGCTCGACCGGCTCAACCCCTATTTTCCGGGGCATTTCACCGAGGGGCGCATGGTGACTGCATTCGATGTAACCCAAGGCAAACCCTCGCCCGAGCCCTACCTGATGGGCCTGAAAAAGGCCGGTGTCAGTGCCGGGCAGGCTGTGGTGATTGAAAACGCCCCCCTGGGCATCGAGTCGGGCAAGGCGGCCGGCATCTTCACCGTGGCTGTCAATACGGGCATTCTCGAAGACGAGGTTCTGCTGGAGGCCGGTTGCGATGTGCTGCTGCACAGCATGGCCGAGCTGGCCGAGGTCTGGCCTGAAATAGCCCGGCCGTTCAGTTTGTAGTATGTTGCGGGTTGCCCGGCAGCCCGCCTATATATATTATATGAGAGCATTTGTTCCGACCCTGGTCAAGGTGGCCGCCCTGCTGCTGGCAGGCTGGCTGCTGGGCAGTTGCTGTCACCGGCACGAAGACCAGGCCACGGCCGACCGCACCGTGTTGATGTACATGTCGGCCAACAACGACCTCTACTACGACGCTCTGAGGGACATCCGCAGTGTGCTGTCGAGCTGCGACCGCAGTGTGCTGGGCAAGAAGGGCCAGTTGCTGGTCTTCTTTTCGGGCCCGACCGACAGAAGTCCCGGCGGACAGCGGCTCCTGCGCATCAATCCGTCCAAGGACCTGAAAAAACAGCTGGCCGACACCGTACTGCTCAATGCCTACAGCTTCGACAACCCGCTCGATCCCGCTGCCATGCAGCAGGTGATGGACGATGCCGTGCGCCTGGCCCCGGCCAGCCACTACGGCCTGATCATGTGGTCGCATTCCACGGGCTGGCTGCCCAAGAACCTGGAGATGACCACGGGCGATGCCCGGAGGGCTTTCCGTGCCGACGAGCTGCGCACCAAATGGTTTGGCGCCGAGCCCAAGAAGAGCAACGGCAACGAGTTCAACCACATGGACTTTTCCGAGTTGGCCGAGGTGATGGAGCCTTACGGCTGGGAATTCCTCATCGGCGACGCCTGCCTGTGCTCCTCGGTCGAACTGGGCTATGAACTGCGGCATGCCGCCGGCTACCTGGTGGGCTCGCCCACGGAGGTGCTGACCGAAGGGTTCCCCTACAAACGCATCCTGCCCCTGCTCTACAGCAAAAACTCACCCCTGGAAATCAGCCAGAGCGTGGCGGCCTGCTTTATCGACTTCTTCCAGAACGACTATTATTTCAACGGACACCTTTGTCCCTATGCCACCATCGCCGTGACCGACCTCTCCGAGATGGAGGCGCTGGCGGCCGCCACCCAGCCCCTGATGGCCAAGATGAAAAAGGATTCGCTCAGCATCCAGGGCGTGCAGGTCTATGACGGACGGGCCAATACCATGTTTTTCGACTTCGACAGCTTTGTGAGGGAAAATCTGGCAGACCCCGACAGCGATCCCGACTACCAGCGGTTCAAGACCCAGTTGCAGAAGGCGGTGCCCTACAGCGGCCACACCGACTATTTCTACAGCACCGCTTCGGGCAGCGGCCGGACCATCCGCGTCGACGACTACTGCGGCCTGGCCACCTATGTGCCGCGCAAAGTGTCGAAGGACGAGCTGATCGGCAAATGCAACGAGGCCTGGCCCGCCACGGCCTGGGCCCAGGCCATAGGCTACTAAAGGCGGCCGGGCATTTTGATGGCCTGCCCGGGAGCGGTATTTCAAAAATTCTTATTATCTTCGCGCACAGAAAAATCTGTCTCCGTAGTTCAATGGATAGAATATTGGATTCCGGTTCCAACGATTGGGGTTCGACTCCCCACGGGGATACTAAAACGCTTGGTTATGAGCAAATTGTCAATACCGAAAAACTACCGGTCCATCCTTAGTCTCAAGCAGACGGAACAAGGCATCAAGCAAATCAAGGATTTCTTCCAGCAGAGCCTGGCCTCGGAGTTGCGTCTGAGACGCGTCACCGCGCCCCTGTTTGTGCTGGGCGGACAAGGTATCAACGACAACCTGTCGGGCTGGGAACAGCCGGTCTCGTTCGGCATCAAGGACCTGGCCGGTCAGCGGGCCGAGATCGTGCATTCGCTGGCCAAATGGAAACGCCTCACCCTGGCTGAATACAATATCCAGCCGGGCTACGGCATCTATACCGACATGAACGCCATCCGCCCCGATGAAGAACTCGACAATTTGCATTCGCTCTATGTGGACCAGTGGGACTGGGAAGCGGTGATCCGCCCCGAACAGCGCAACCTGGACTTCCTCAAATCGGTGGTCCGCCGCATCTACGGGGTGCTGCGCCAGACCGAATACATTGTCTATGAACAGTATTCCATCAAGCCCAGCCTGCCCGAAGACATCTATTTCATCCATGCCGAAGAGTTGCGCCGCCGCTATCCAACCCTGACACCCAAGGAGCGGGAAGACAAGATCACCCGCAGATACGGCGCCGTGTTCATCATCGGTATTGGCTGCGACCTGGGCGACGGCCAGAAGCACGACATGCGCTCGCCCGACTACGACGACTGGACCACCTCCGGCGACAACGGACTGCCCGGACTGAACGGCGACATCCTGATTTGGAACAAGGTGCTGGGCCAGGCCTTCGAACTCTCGTCGATGGGTATCCGAGTGGACCGCGAGGCCCTGCTGCGCCAGTTGGCCCTCAGCCACTGCGAAGACCGCAAGGAACTCTATTTCCACCGCCGGCTGCTGGCCGGCGAACTGCCCCTCAGCATCGGCGGCGGTATCGGCCAGTCGCGCCTGTGTATGCTCTTGCTCAAGAAAGGCCATATCGGCGAGATCCAGGCCAGTATCTGGCCCGAGGACATGCGCCGCACCTGTGCCGACAACGGCATGTATCTGATCTGAGGCGATGGATGTCCGCATTGCTCCTTCTTGGAAACAGCACCTGCAGCCGGAGTTCGACCAAGACTATTTCGCCCGGCTCACCGATTTTGTGCGCAAGGAGTATGCCACCGAGACGGTTTACCCTCCCGGCAAACTGATTTTCAATGCTTTCGACCAGTGCGACTTTGACAAGGTGAAAGTCGTTATCCTGGGGCAGGATCCCTACCACGAGCCGGGGCAGGCCCACGGGCTGTGCTTTTCGGTCCAGAGCGGCGTGGCCTATCCGCCCTCCCTGCAAAACATCTTCAAGGAAATCCGCGACGACCTGCACATCGTCACCCTCGACGACGGCAACCTGGAACGCTGGGCCCGCCAGGGCGTGCTGCTGCTCAACGCCACCCTGACGGTGAGGGCCCATCAGGCTGCTTCGCACCAGAACCGGGGCTGGGAACAGTTTACCGACGCGGTGATCCACCTGCTGGCCGAGCAGCGCGAACACCTGGTCTTCATCCTCTGGGGCAGCTACGCCCAGCGCAAGGGCGCGTTTATCGACCCGCGGCGGCACCTGGTGCTGCAGTCGGCGCATCCCTCGCCCCTGTCGGCCTACCGGGGCTTTTTCGGCAACCACCACTTCAGCCGGGCCAACGCCTACCTGACGGCCCACGGCCAGACTCCCATCGACTGGGCTTAGAACAAGGCGATGAATTTGTCGCGCAGACGCAACTTGCAGGCTTCAAAATCCTGCGTTGCGCCCAATTCCTGTTGCAGGGAAGTGACCCCTTTGTCGGTGAAACCGCAGGGGTTGATCAAGGAGAAATAGCTGAGATCGGTGTTGATGTTCAAGGCCAGCCCGTGCATGGTGACATAGCGGCTCGACTTGACTCCGATGGCACAGATCTTGCGGGCCCGGGGGCTGTGAGGCTCCAGCCACACCCCGGTGGCTCCTGCCAGGCGCTCGCCCGTCAGATTGAAATCCCGCAGAAAAAGGATCACGGCCTCTTCGATGCGGAAGATATACTCCTTCAGGCCGATCCCGTAGTGGGCCAGGTCGAAAATGGGATACATCACCACCTGGCCCGGGCCGTGGAAAGTGATGTCACCGCCCCGGTCCACCGGGAAATACTCGACCCCGCGCCGGGCGAGCAACTGCTGCGACACGAGCAGGTTGTCGGCCTTGCCGCTCTTGCCCAGAGTCAGCACAGGGTAGTGCTCGCACACCACCAGGCAGTCGGGCAGGCGGTTGTCGCCGTCGTGCAGCCTTTTTTGCGCCAGGCGCTCGTCGAAAAGCTGCTGCTGGCGGTGCCAGGCTTCCTCATAGTGGATTTTCCCCCAGTCGATATAGTCCATCTCCTTTTTTTGCATTACTTTCGCGTCTGCAAAAATACGCAAAGCACCAACGAGAATGAACAGCCTCCTCGAAAAATATTTCCCTTCCCTGAGCCCGTTGCAGCGGCAGCAGTTCGAGGCCATGGGTCCGCTCTATGCCGACTGGAACAGCAAGATCAACCTGATCTCGAGAAAAGACATCGATTTTCTCTACGAGCACCACATCCTCCACTCGCTGGCCATCGCCCGCTTCATCCGCTTCAAGGAGGGCAGCCGCATCATGGATGTGGGCACGGGAGGCGGTTTTCCGGGGATACCCCTGGCCGTGATGTTTCCCGACTGTGAGTTCCTGCTCATCGACAGCATCGGCAAAAAAATCAAAGCGGCGACCGACGTCGCCGGCCAGCTGCAACTCAAGAACGTCACGCTGCGCCACGCGCGTGTCGAGGAGGAAAAGGGTTTGTTCGACTTTGTGGTGAGCCGGGCGGTCATGCCCCTGCCCGATCTGTACAAGCTCTGCCGCAAAAACATTGCCAAAAAACAGATGAACGCCCTGCCCAACGGGCTCATCTGCCTGAAAGGAGGCGAACTGCAGCACGAGATCCAGCCTTTCCGCCAGGTGGCCTCGCAAATCGATTTGTCGAAAGAGTTTGAGGAAGAATACTACCAGACCAAGAAACTCGTCTATCTGCCGGTCTAAAGGGCTTCCATATGTCGCTGTCCCCCTTACTTGCGCTGATTGAAGAGTTCGCGCAACATGGTGCGGGCGGCATCCAGCTCGATCGCCTGCCGGTCGTAATCGACCATCTTGCCGATTTCCTTCAGATCGCGCGGCACCGTGACACGGGCATCCAGCAAATCGGGGAGGTGTATTTTGTAATAGGCGGCCAATTGGCTGAGCCGGGTGGCGGAAAACTCAGTTTTACCGTTTTCCATTTTGGAATAGGCAGAGGCAGACACCCCTATGTCGTCTGCGACATTCTGTTGGGACAGTTGCTGATGTTGCCGGACGAGACGCAGTTTCTCCCCGATTTCCTTGTTGATTCCATGAGATATTGTCTTCTTGGGCATGGGCTCTGCTTTATTTCATATTGAAAACACACAAAATTAACAAGGCGCGAGCGTCTGTTCAATAACTTTTGAAACAAGAAATTGTCCGTTAGGTTGAAAATATTTCCTATGACTTCATATAATTTGAATAAGACGAAATTTCATGACGAAAAACGATAAATATACAATTCTATTGCAAAAAGATTTGGCCATGCCGCCTATTCTCGCTATCTTGGTCCGAGCAAACAAAAACAAGTGATGGACATCCAGGTTTTCACATTCAATCCCATACAGGAAAACACCTACCTGCTCCATGACGGGCAGGGTCACGGTCTGGTCATCGATCCGGGCAACAGCACGCCGGGCGAGCACCGGCGCCTGAAGCAGGCCATCGACGTGGCCGGCCTCCAATTGGAAGGTATCCTCTGCACCCATCTCCACTTCGACCATATCCTGGGCATCGAGTTTCTCCAGCAACAGTACCACTGCGATTTCCTGGCCCACCGCCAGGATGAGTCGTGGCTGCGCAACATCAGCGGCATCGCGGCAGCTTTCGGGCTCCAGGTGCCCGACATGCAACTGCGGCTGGAAAAGACCTTGAAAGACGGCGACCACGTCCGGGTGGGCGATATCGACCTGGAAGTGCTCTTCACGCCCGGGCACTCGGCCGGCGGCCTGTGTTTCTATGCCCCAAAGGAGCAGGCGTTGTTTTGCGGGGACACGCTTTTTGCCGGCAGCATCGGCCGTACCGACCTGCCGGGCGGAGACTACACCACCTTGATTGGCAGCATCCGCGAAAAGTTGCTGTGCCTGCCCGACGAGACCGTCGTCTATCCGGGCCACGGGCCTGCGACGAGCATCGGCGAGGAAAAACAGATGAATCCCTTTATCCAGGATTAGAGATAGGGCACCGAAAACAGCATTTCACAGCCCCAGCCGTCCGTCCTGGACCAGGTGGTCCGGCATCCGGCCGACACGGCCGAAGTCATACGCAAGGGGTGGAAATTGAGCAAAGACTCCAGGCCCAGGGCATAACCGCTCCGATTCGAACCGTCCACATAGGGATTGTGTGTCGCCACCCACTCGACAAAAGGCTGCATCTCCAGCCGTTTGGCATAGAACAAGCCGGGTACCGACAAATCGAAATTCACAGTGAAAGCATAGTCAAGCGACAGCGTCATCATGCGCGGTTGTGTGGCTAGCGTCTGCCCGCGGGTTTCCATCATCGAACCGGCATACACCACCGTGCGTGCGGCATTGACCCGCTGCTGCTGGTAGGCCGCCTTCAGGCGGAAAGCCTGGTTGCGCATCAATCCCGGGAAATAGGCGTAGGCCGAGGCGTAGTTGACCTGGCTGAAGAAATGGGTGTAATCGACCGGCACACGCATGCGTTCCAGGTGGAAGCCCAGTCCCCAGCGCGGGAAGAGGTCGCGATCGGTGGTGTTGACCACGGTATAGCCCTGCAGGCCATAGCGCAGATAGTGGAAAGCGTGGTGCTGGTCGTAGCGGTTGGCCTGCCAGCTGCCGTTGCTGTAGCTGTAGCGCAGCGTCGGGATCAGGGAGCGCTCCCATCCGCCCGAGATCCACGTCAGGGGAACATACACCAGGCCGCTCAAGTCGAGGCGGCGCTGGTCGGGCCGGTAGCGCAGCAGTTCGCCGTCGTCGTAGAGCAGGCCGGTCGCATCGCCGGCATTGTAGTCGGCACGGAGCGAGATGACCGGCCACCAGCCGCTGTAGGTGAAGCGGGCATGACCGGTATGATAGCCCGGATACCAGGCATAGCCCAGTTGGCCGTAGGCCGTTCCCAGGTCGTTTTGGGTGAGCAGGGTCAGACCGGGGGCCACGGCGTCGTAATAGCGCTCGGGGGTGAATTCGGAGAGTTCGTCCTTGTCGTAGTAGAAAGGTGCCCAGGAATGGAAGCGCAGCAAGTGCTGCCATTTGCGGTAGGGTTTGATCTGGAACGTATCGTCAGCCAGCGGCTCCAGCTCACAAGCGGCAGCAAAGGGGGCGTGTTCGGCGGCCAGGATCTCGTCCATCAGGTAAGGGGCGGGGGCGGCGAAATCGGCCGGTTCCTCGTGCAGGGAACTGAGGGGTATGACTGCCGGTTCGTAGCCGTGACGGCTGTAACTGACCATGTACAGGCTGTCGTTTTCGATGAAAATCTCGTAAAAGCCGAAACGGGCGTTGGTGAGCCGTTGCAGCTGCCGGGTGGCCAGGTCGTAGCGATAGTAGTTGTCGGTGCCGTCCAGGTCGCTGACAAAATAGAGTTGTCCGTCGTCGTAGCTGATGCCATCGATTTTTCGGGCCTGGGGCGCGATGACGGGCTGCCAGACATAGCGGTCGAGGTCGAGGCGCCAGACACCCAGCCCATCGGCCGTCAGGATGGTGGCAAAGATACCGTTGTCGTCCCAGCTGAACTCCTTGGGCTCGCCCGGGCGGGGCAGGTCGAAGACCACCTTGAAGACTTCGTCTTCCAAGTCGAAGATGCCTATCAGGGGCTTGTTGTCCTCGGTATAGCTACCCATGGCCAGATAACGCTCGTCGGGGCTGGCAGAGGGGTTGAACACCCGGTGATGGGGCAACACCGTGCGGGTCTTGCCCGTGGTGAAATCGTATTCGCGCAAGACGGAGAAGTTCTCGTGGCCCCATCGCAGGCCGCTCACCTGTTCGGTCCAATAGACCTTGTCGGCGGTGGGACACAGGGGGGAATTGATAAAGCCCAGACGCCTGACTTTCTTGGGCCGGCCTTTTTCGTCCAAATAGACCAGCCAGTCGGGTTCGCTTTGGGAATTGTATTTGGCATAGAGTGTGTCGCCGCGGAAAAACATGCAGGCATACTCCACAAAGTCGCGTTCGCGACGGTTGAGCAACTGCACGCTGTCGAAGGGGGCCTTGGCCTCGGCCTCTTCTGCCCAGCGCTCGGCATAGAGTTCTTGGGCGGCCTTCCAAAGACCGACCTGCGACAGACCGTAGGCGCGGCGCCAACTGCGTCGGTAGGCCAGCGGATGGTGGACTATGCCTTCGAACACTTTCGCGGTGGCCAGAGAGGGGTCTTCCAGCCCGGCCAGGTTGAGATACCGGCCGGCGGTCTGCTTAAAGTAGCCCAATTGGTACTCGTCGGGAATCTCGTGCCGGAATGAACCGAAATGCCATTTGTCGTAGCTGTAGCGGACATTGTCGGCGAAAAGAGCCTTGTAGGGCAACAGGAAGGAAGCTTGGCGGCCCCGGCCCGAAAAGGACAGCTCGGTTTCGGCCACCACGGCGTCGCCTTCGAACAGCCCGGGCGACCACAGGCTCAGGATGCCGGCGCTCAGGGACGGGGCCTGCTCGCCGAGCAACCACGACAAGACTTTATAGGGACCTCTGCCGGCCTGCCGCATCTGGGCCACATGGCGCGACTCGTGCAGCACCAGGCCCAAGTCCCAGGGGAAAGCCAAGGGTGAGGGTTCGGGGATGGTATAGAGTTCCATGCGTGAAGGTGCCCAACCGACCTGTCCGTTGGCACTGACCGTGAGGGGATGCATCACTACCGGCACCCCACCGCGCGTCACGCCCAGCCCACGCAAAGAAAGGGGGGCCTGGGCCTTGAAACGACGGGCATAGCGCAGGGCCATCGAATCGAGTCCGCTGGGATAGATGAGCCGGAAATCGCCCGCCTGCAGCTGCGACCAACGAAGGCGCGAGGGGTCTTCGCCCGTCGTGTAGAATTGGGCGCGGGCCGGCAGACAGAGCGCGGCCAGCAACAATCCTATGAGCAGTTTGTGTTTCATTGCAAGGTGGTGTGTATCAGTTGCCATCGGGCTTCTCTATTTCTATGAACTCGGAAGGCGACCAGACAAAGGCGGCGGGGTCGTCGGGCCGGGCCGGATCGTAGGCGGGGACTTCCGCTCGCAAGTAGGCGGCCAAAGGCAAACCGGCCTCGCGGATGCCCTGCACGACACATTTGGCCACCTGGGTGGCACCATAGGGATTGAAGTGCGTATTGTCGGCCAGATCGGCGGACTGTCCCGGCCAACTGCCGGCCGGATAATGCACAAAGGCCTGCTTGGAAGCCTCCACGCCCAGGGCCTCGTAGAGCGTACGGGTCATGGCGTGCAAGTCGATGAGGGGCACGTCCAGGGCCCGGGCCAGGTCGCGCGTGGCCTGCGGAAAATCCAGATGGGTATCCTCGATGCGGCCGTCCGGGCCGAAACTGCGGCGCTGCGTAGGCGTGAGCAGCACGGGAGTGGCCCCGTGGGCACGGGCCGTCTCGACAAACTGCTTCATGCTGTCCCAGAACGAGGTGTAGGCACCACGTCCCGGACCTTTCTGCTTCTGGTCGTTGTGGCCGAATTCCACAAAAACATAGTCGCCCGGCTTGATCATCTGCTCGATTTTCTGCAGGCGACGCGCCGAGATGAAGGTATTGGCCGATTCGCCCGATTCGGCGAAGTTGGCGATGCAGACCTCATCGGTGAAAAAGGCGGGGATGACCTGTCCCCAGCTGGCCCAGGGCTCGTTGTCCTGATCGACCACCGTGGAGTTGCCGCAGAGGAACACCACCGGTACCTCGGGGCGGGAGACTATTTCCAGCTGCCTGAGGCGGGGGGCCGGGCCGCAGATTTCCAGATCAAGGCAGTCGTTCCAGTTGAGTTTTTGCCGCTCGCGGGGTTTGATCCTCACCGACAGGCTGTCCGACAAGCGGGTGTCGCGCTTGTGCACACAAAAACTCAAGGTTTTGTATTCGCCTGCCTCGGTGGGTGCCTGCTCGAAAAACAGCCGGCGCGATTCGGCCCGCAGGGTGGTCAGCCCGGCCGTCTGCCCGCCGAGGGTTGCCTTGACCCAGTACACGCCGTCGGGCACCGGCACGCTGTAGCGAACGGGGGCGACACATTCTTCCTGGATGAGACGATGGAAA
>JAFSRR010000073.1 GCA_017446025.1 Bacteroidales bacterium
GATGATTGCAAGTCAATGGACAGCACTAAGATTCGCGAGTTGCTGAAGCCAGCTCTGACAAACAAGATAGACGACCGCGAAATCTTCATGAAGGGTATCGACTACTCGTATTACTATGAGCAGGAAGACTAATTGACTTTTTAAAAACAATAAAACCACAGGACAATTTCAGTACAAGCTCGGGACAAGTAGCGAACAAATAAGATAATTGGGAAAATATGAAGGATAAAAGAATTTACGGCATGTTTGGACCGAAGATTAAGGCCATGAGACTGGAGCATGGGTTAAGGCAACGGCAGTTGGCTGAATTGCTTAGGACTGACAAGCCCATGTATAGCAAGATGGAGTTGGGGGCAAGACGTGTAAGGCGTGACCAGGTTCCAAAGTTGGCAGAGCTGTATAAGGTTGACGAGAAAGAACTGATGACACTCTGGCTGGCCGATGGCGTGTATGCCGCATTGAAGGAGGAAGATGAAAACCTCCGCTTAGATGCCATTGACTTGGCAAAAGAGTTCTTTTCAGGAGAATGATGGAGTCTAATAATGCTCGGTTTTTATCGGCTAAAACATCGGCTGTAGTTTCTGATAGACGGCGACATCCTGGTAGCAGCCGGCCTGGTGAAGCCAGGCTTTCAAAAGGCCGCTCCGCTCGAATCCGGCTTTTTCGAACAAGGCAATGCTGGCCTTGTTCTTGACGGCGATGTGGGCATAGAGGCTGTGCAGCTGCAGGAAGGTAAAAGCGTAGTCCATGAGCAGTTGGAGGGCTTCCTGCCCGTAGCCTTGCCGCTGGTGCTGGCGGTCGGTGACCAGCCCCACGCCGGCCCGGTGGTGGATGATGTCAAGGTCGAACAAATCGGCGATGCCTACGGGCACCTGGTCTGCCTTGCGCTCGACAATGAGCCGCAGTTCCTTGAGTTCAAAGACGGTCTGCTCGGTCGAAAGCTCGATGTATTGCTTGAGCGTGAAGCGCGACAGGGGAGCGGTGTTCACCCCGTCGGCCCAGAGTGCCGTGTCGTTCTCGACGCGGTAGAGGAAATCGAGGTCTTCGGGTTCGAGGGCCCGGAGACGGATGCGCTCCGATTCGAACAATCCGTTCATGGCCGCTTGTCTATGAGTTCTTGGGAATGAAATCGTCGTCTTCGGCTTCCGCCTCGGCCACGCTTGAGGTTTCGTCCACGACTTCGGCCCGGGTGTTGCGGGGAATGAAGTCGTCGTCCTCGTCCATGACGGTGAAATTGCCCACCTTGCGGGCTTCCATTTCCTGGCGGGCGGCCTCGGCTTCGGCCTCGGGATCGTAGATCGTGCCGTCGGGGTTCAGCCCCGTCTCACGCAGCAACTGCATCTTGTTGGGCAGGATGAAGAAATAGAAGGCGGCTACCATGAGGAAGGCCATCCGGGCATTGGCCATGTCGGTGAAAATGGAGACGGCCAGCGTGAGCAGGGCCAGCACGACAAAGACGGTGAGCCGGATGATCTGTGCTTTGAAATAGCTGTCCAGCCTGTCTTCGGGAAAATCCATGCGGCGGATCTTGCGCAGATGGGCATTGAACCAGGCCAGGGAGGCCGGGATGCCGCACAGCAGGACCAGCAGGACAATGGTCTGAACCGTCATGCCGGTGCCGAAGGAAATGCCGCCCACACGGGGGATGATATGACGGTAGCGCAGGATGGCGATGGCTGCGACAACGATGGCTGAGATGATGAAACAGAGGCTGTATTGCCGGTGGATCTGTTTGATTTTTTCTTCCATAGACTATTTGGTGTTGTTGAAGGGTGTACGGTTCAGGATGGAGCGGCCCAGCGTCACTTCGTCGGCATATTCCAGTTCGTCGCCTACGGCAATGCCCCGGGCAATGACCGAGATCTTGACGGGATAGGCCGACAGGCGGCGGAAGATATAAAAGGAGGTGGCATCGCCTTCGCTGGTGGCCGCCAGCGCCAGGATCACTTCCTTGATGCCGCCCCCTGCCACACGCTCTATCAGGGAGTCGATCTCCAGGTCGGAGGGGCCGATGCCTTCCATGGGGGTGATCAGACCGCCCAGTACATGATACAGGCCGTTGTACTGGCGGGTGCCTTCGACGGCCATCACTTCCTTGACGTTCTCCACCACGCAGAGGGTCTCCTGGTCGCGGCGGGGATCGCTGCAAATCTGGCAGCGGTCGGTGTCGGCGATATTGTGGCAGCACTCGCAGTACTTGATCTCCCTTTTGAGGCGGATGAGCGACGAGCCCAGCTGCTCGACGTCGGCACTGTCCTGACGCAGCAGGTGCAGCACCAGCCGGAGGGCTGTTTTCTTGCCGATACCGGGCAATTTGGCGAAGGCCTGCACGGCATCTTCCAATAGGGCAGAGGGATAGGAATTATCCATGAAATAGCGAATGAACAAGCAAATATAGTGCAATTCTTCGTATCTTCGCATCGGATTAGGGGAAAAACAATGAGTGTATATCTGGTAGGCGGTTTGCTGCTGGCGTATTTCGGGCTGTTGATGCTGATTTCGTCGCTGCAGACCAACCGCCGCAAAAGCAACGAGGTCTTTTTCCTGGGCAGCCGTCGCTCGCCCTGGGTGGTGGTGGCCATCGGCATGGTGGGCGCCTCGCTCTCGGGTGTGACGTTTGTCTCGGTGCCGGGCATGGTGCGCAGCAGCGACATGCTCTACATGCAGACCGTCCTAGGCTTTTTCGTGGGCTATGTGCTGATTGCCGAGATACTGCTGCCCACCTATTTCCGCCTGCGTTCGCCCAGCATCTACGCCTATCTCAATGAGCGGCTGGGCAAGTGCTCCTACAAGACGGGCGCCTCGTTTTTCCTGCTGTCCAAGACCATCGGGGCGGCTGCCCGGCTCTATGTGGTGGCCATCATCCTGCAGACTTTCTTCTTCGACCGCTGGCATGTGCCCTTTTGGGTCACGGTGAGCTGCATCATCGTGATGATCTGGCTCTATACGGCCCGCAGCGGCATCAAGACCATCGTCTGGACCGACATGCTGCAGACTTTCTTCCTGCTCACGGCCCTGGTGCTCATCATTGTCGGAGTGGTGCGCTCCCTGGGGGCTTCTCCCGCCGAATGCTGGCAAACCCTGGTCGCCGATGAGCATTTCCGCTTGTTCGAGTTTCGCGACTGGCACAGCAAGCAGCATTTTGTCAAGCAGTTCCTGAGCGGCATCTTCATTGCCCTGGTGATGACGGGCCTGGATCAGGATATGATGCAGAAAAACCTGAGCATCAGCAATCTGAAGGATGCCAAAAGAAATATCTACAGCTATGGTTTCGCTTTCATCCCGGTCAATTTCCTGTTCCTGAGCCTGGGCGTGCTACTGATTATCTTTGCCGCGCGCAACGGCTATGCGCTGCCTGAGGCCTCCGACAAGATCTTGCCCGTCTTCGCCACGCAGGGCTACCTGGGCGGGGCAGTGACCATCTTTTTCATGCTGGGCATCATCGCCGCGGCTTTCTCGAGTGCCGACTCGGCCCTGACGGCCCTGACCACCTCGCTGTGTGTCGATATCCTCGAACGTCCCGACGACAGCCGGCTGCGCCGTCGCATGCACGTGGTGATTTCGCTTTTTGTATTGGGTATCATCATGATATTCAAAATAGTGAACAGCGGCAGCCTGATCGATGCGCTCTATACCATCACGGGCTATACCTACGGCCCGCTGCTGGGACTGTTTGCTTTCGGTCTGACAACGCGCCGGCCGGTATGGGACAGGGCCACTCCCTGGATTGCCCTGGCATCGCCGCTGATCTGTGCCCTGATCCAGTATCTGAGCACCCGTTACCTGCATTATTCTTTCGGCTACGAGCTGCTGATGCTCAATGGCTTGCTCACCTTTGCCGCCTTGTGGGCAAGTGGGCGCCGTCAGTCTCGAACTCCGCATTTTGTCCGCCCATAAAACCTTGAACGATGGAAATCAAGTCTGCCAGTTTTGTCAAGAGTTATCCCGATGTCGCCCAGTGTCCTGCCGACGGCCGGCCCGAGTTTGCCTTTATCGGCCGCTCCAATGTGGGCAAGTCTTCGCTGATCAATATGCTGACCGGTCGGGAGGGCTTGGCCAAGACCTCGTCGAAACCCGGCAAAACATTGCTTATCAATCATTTTCTGATCAATGAGCAATGGTATATCGTGGATCTACCCGGCTACGGCTATGCCCAGGTTTCCATCGCCCAGCGCGACAAACTCTACCGGATGATCACCCGCTATGTGCAGCAGCGCGAGTCGCTCTATTGCCTGTTTGTGCTTATCGACAGCCGGCTCAAGCCGCAGCAGATCGACCTGGATTTTATCGATTTCCTGGGCGAGGAAGGGGTGCCCTTTGCGCTGGTGTTCACCAAAAGCGACAAGGTGTCGCAGGCGGAACTCAAGAAGAACCTGGAGGTTTTCCAACAGAAAATGCAGGAAAGCTGGGAGCAGTTGCCCCCGTTTTTCCTCAGTTCGTCGGCCAAGAAGCGCGGGCGGGAGGAATTGCTCGACTACATCGGCTCGATTCTGGCCGCTGACAAGGCAGAGTAATCAGGCTTTTTTCTTCAATAACTGCAGGGGAGAGCGGTCCAGCCAGGGCTGGGGGTATTGGCTTATCCACCACCAGACCAGCACGGCCCCGACAACTCCGATAAAGGAGCCCACCGTGACATCAATGAGGAAGTGCTGCGACAGATAGATGCGCGAAAAGCCGCCCAGCAGGGCCAGCACCAGCCACAAAATTTTCAAGCAGGGATTTTTACTCAAAAGGGCCAGCGCCGTGAAGATGGCAAAGGCGCCCGTGGCATGCCCCGAGGGGAAGCTGTGGGTCGAGTGCAGATGCACGCCGTCCACTACATGCAGCTCGTAGACCAGGTCGCGGAAAAAGACGCTGGGACGCGGACTGTCGGTCCAGATGAGGCGCTTGCCCACTTGGGTGAGGAGCGAGGCGCCGATGGCCGCGCCCGTACAGGTGAAAAACGAGCGGTACGACCGGCACAGGGTCAAAAGGCAAAGCGGTACGATGACCACACCGCTGCCCAGCTCGGTGATCAGCTTGAAGCATTGGTCCCAAAAGGGAGTGTTCAAGCGGTTGACGGCCATGTGCAACGTGGCCCGGTCGTAGGTCATGAGCAGGGCGACGCACACCAAGAAGATGGTCAGATAGGGGATCAGATACCAACGGTTGCTTTTCAGAATCTCGCTTAGTTTCATATCAATAGTTTTTTTACCAGCCTGTTGCGACCAGTTCTTTTCCTAGATGCCTGAGCCGTTGCCGGGCTGAAAGGTAGTCGGGATAGAGCTGCCCGACCAGCTGCCAGAACTGCTCGCTGTGGTTGTGGTGGACGGTATGGGCCAGCTCGTGGCAGACCACATAGCGGATGCATTCGGGATCGGCCATCATCAGACGCCACGAAAAGTTGAGGTGGTTGCGCGCATTGCACGAGCCCCAACGCGTGCGGGCCTGCGTGATGCTCGGACCACTGTAGCGGAGATGGTGCTGAGCGGCAATCTCGGCCGTCATTGCGGGCAGCACTTGCCGGGCCCTTTGACGGTAGAGCCCTGAGAGTTCTTCCCGGATGCGGCAGCTCAGCTCAGAGGGGGGCAGCGCCTGGCTTTCGGCCTGAAAACGAAGGGGCAGCAGCAGGTGTTGCCCATCGAAAGCGGCCCGGGCGACCGAGGCGGCTACCAGTGGATAATCCTGTCCTTCCAGCTTACACGAAGAGCCTATTCCAATATCTTTGTGAGTGCTATTCGCTTTTGCTATCTTCCACTTTTCCAATGATTTGTCTATCCACACATGCTTGCTTTCCACGAAGCGTTCTATATAGCTTCGGCTCAAACCGTAGGGGCTGCGCACCAGCACCGATCCGTCGCTTTGTATGCTGATGGACAGGCTGTGGCGCAGGGAGCGGACGAGTCGGAAATCGTGCATGCTACAGGCGGGCTTTGAATGACAAGTCCAGGCCCTTGACCGAGTGGGTGAGTGCGCCGACAGAGATGTAATCGACGCCGCACTCGGCATACGAGCGCAGGGTGTCCAGCGTGATGCCACCCGAAGATTCGGTCTCATAGCGGCCGGCGATGCGCCGGACGGCTTCGCGGGTGAGGGCTGTGTCGAAATTGTCGAGCATGATGCGGTCCACACCGCCGCACTGCAAGACCTGTTCCAATTCGTCGAGGTTGCGTACCTCGATTTCGATCTTCATGCCCTCCTTGCCTTTGTCTTTGAGATACTGGCGGGCCCGGGTGATGGCCTGGGGGATGCCGCCGGCAAAATCGATGTGGTTGTCCTTGAGCAGGATCATGTCGTAGAGGCCCACGCGGTGGTTGCTGCCGCCGCCCAGTACCACGGCTTCCTTGTCGAGCAGGCGCATGCCCGGGGTGGTCTTGCGTGTGTCGATGACGCGGGTCTTGAGCCCTTGCAGGCGCTCGACATATTTATGGGTGGTGGTGGCGATGCCGCTCATGTGCTGCATGATGTTGAGCATCAGGCGCTCGGTCTGCAGCAGGGAACGCACTTTGCCGCTGGTCTCAAAGACGATGTCGCCGGGTTTGACGGCGCTGCCGTCGGGGATGAAGACGGTGGTCTTGAGCCCGGGATCGAAGCAGCGGAACACTTCCAGGGCCACACGGACCCCGGCCACGATGCCGGCTTCCTTGACCAGGAGGATGGATTTGCCCTCGGCCTGCTCAGGGATGCAGCTGAGGGTGGTATGATCGCCGTCGCCGATATCCTCGGCCAGCGCGTTCTTGATGAATTCTTGCAGGTCGTACATGGGTGATGATGGTTTACTGATGCTGTTCGCGCAGCAGGTCGTTGACAGTCTTGACAGGGTTGAAGGTCTCGATGGGTACTTCGACAAAAACGGTGTTCCAGTCGGACATGGCACCGTTCCACAGACCGGGCAGTTCGAGGGCCTTCAGCTCGCGGCCGCTCTTCGACTTGCTCGAGATGAAACCGGTGGCCGGATCGACATAGGCGGGCAGGTTGAACTTGCCTCCCTTGTAGTCTTTCAGGCTGCAAACCAGATCGACCGGGTTGAAATGGGTGCCGTTCTTGAACATGGCTGCCTTGGCCGGGTCGTTCTTGTCGATCTGAGAGCTCTCGAGGATCTGCAGTGCGACACAGCCGTCGCCGCCGCGCACCAGGAAGGGACCGCCGCCGGGTTCGCCCTCGTTGCGTACCATGCCGCACACGCGCATGGGGCGGTTGAGCTTGGATTTGACGTAGAGCGCCAGTTCGGAATCTTCCATGAGTTTGAGATCGGGCCGGCGGGTGCAGAGTTTCTGCTGCAGGAACTGCACCATCTCGATGAGCTGGGCATGGCTGTATTTGCCGCTGTCGAGCAGGGCCAGGTACTCGAAGGCCTGCTGCTGCAGGGTGGTGAGCAGGCCGGCCAGCAGTTTCTTGTAGTGGACGGTGGGGCCTTTGATGCGGTCGGGCACCACGTTGTCGATGTTCTTGATGAAGACGATGTCGGCATCCAGGTCGTTGAGGTTTTCGATCAGGGCGCCGTGGCCGCCGGGACGGAACAGCAGCTTGCCGCCGTCGCGGAAGGGCTGGTTCTGCTCATCGGCCGCAATGGTGTCGGTCGATGATTTCTGCTCGGAAAAACTGATATGCAGCTTGACACCGTATTTCTTTTCGATGAGGGGCTGCACGGCAGCCGTCTCCTGCTCGAAGAGCGCCCGGTGTTCGGGCGAGACGGTGAAGTGCAGATAGACCTGGTGGTCCTTGTCCTGGGTATAGAGGGCGCCTTCGACCATGTGCTCGGCGATGGCCTTGCGGTTGCCTTCGTCATATTGATGGAAGCGCAGCAGCCCCTTGGGCAGGGCACCGTAATTGAGGCCTTCGGGCAGGAGCAGGTTGCGCACAATCGTGCGGTAGGTGCCTTCATTGGCCAGCTCATCGAGGCTCTTGCCCTGGTTGCGCCGGCAGACGGCGTCGAGCTCGGGACTGAAAGCAAAGCAGCGGCAATGGGCGGCAAATATCTTTTCGAAGTTGCTTTCGGGGGCTTCGTGGTCGCTGTCGAGCCAGGCGAACAGGTCTTTGAACATGCGGCTGGCCGCCCCGGAAGCCGGGACGAACTTGACCACTTTCTTGCCCGAATGCTGCAGGTAGTTGTCCCATTGCTGCAGCAGCGCCTCTTCTTCCTTGGGGGTGAAGGTCATGATGCTGCCGTCGGCGGTGCCGGCCGAAGCGGCGATGTCGAGCCACGGGAAGCCCTTCTCGAAACATGCCAGCTGGTCGAGTACCTGGGCCGTGGTCATGCCCTTGGCCCTGATCTGCTGCAGATCGGCCGTGGAAAACCAGGTGGCAGCCTTGAGGATGCGGTCGGCCACCTGCTCGGGTGTGAGGCAGGAAGTATCGACCACCAGGTCGTAGTTGGACAGTTCGCGGTAGTCGATATCGTAGAATTTCCTATAGCGGCGGATCTCCGACTCCTGACGTTCGCGCAGGCTGTCGATGGTCTCCTGCAGGCTGGCCGTCGTGGGCTCGCCCGTGCGCTTGTGGTCGTTCATGACTCGCTCGGCGGCTATCTCGGGACGCACGGTCAGATAGACCTTGAAGGAGCTGGGCACGAAATGCCAGGCCAGGCGCGAATCCAGGATGTAGGTCTTGCTGCCGCTCTTGTCGGCTTCGATGTTGCGCAGGAAATCGTCGATGTATTTGTCCACGTCGATGCTCGCTTCCGACATCTTGTTCATGTCGAGCGTGTTCATGCCTTTCTCGGCGGCCAGCTTGCGCTGGAGCGCACCGGTGGAGAAATACTCGTAGGGTTGTTTTTCGCAGATGATCCGGGCCACCGAGCTTTTGCCGCTGCCCAGGTCACCGGTGATGGAAATATGTCTCATATCTCTGATTGGAATTATTTGTGCAAATATACGCCTCTTCGACCTAAGAACCAAAATTATTAGTACCTTTGCTTTAAATACGACACATATGGAAACCAGCGCGCGTGAACGACACAGCATATTGAGCCAATACCGTGAATTGTCTCGTCTGACCAGGGGATATATCCTGCCCGAACATATCGGGGCCCTCAAGCAGATCTGGACCGAAGCCCTGCAATCGGAGCGGGTGGTGCGTCGGGTGCAGAAAGTGCATCCACTGGAGCATTGCCTGTCGACGGCCCTGATCCTGGCCCGGGAGGCCGGCATGCGCCGTTCGTCGGTCATCAGCGCCATTCTCTACGACAACGATCTGTTGCAGGGGCTGTCCATGGAGCAGGCCGAACGGTGTTTCGGCCCGGCTACGGCCAACATCCTGCGCGGCCTGACCAAGGTGGGCGCGCTCTCGGGACACGACAAGGCGCTCGAGAATGAGCATTTCAAGAACTTGCTGCTGTCGTTTGCCCAGGACGGGAGGGCCATCATCATCCTCATTGCCGATTGCGTCGGCCGTATGCGCCGCCTGGACGACTATCCCGAAGCCCAGCAGGCCGAAATCGCCCACAGTGCCGGATTGCTGTATGCCCCCCTGGCTCATCGCATGGGACTGTATGCACTGAAGACCGAGTTGGAAGACCGCACCTTGAAATATACCCAGCCGGCCGTCTATGCCGAGATCACCCGCAAGCTGGCCGAAAGCAAGAGTGTGCGGGAAGCCTATATCGCGCATTTCATCGAGCCGGTGCGCCGGCAGCTGGAGGCCGCCCTGGACGTGCCGTTCTCCATCAAGGGCCGCACCAAGTCGGTGCATTCCATCTGGAACAAGATCAAAAACAAGCAGATATCCTTCGAGGACATCTACGATATCTTTGCCATCCGCATCATCATCGATGCTCCGCTGCAGCGCGAGAAATCGCTCTGCTGGCACGCCTTCTCGATTGTGACCGACATGTACCAGTCCAACCCGGCCCGCACGCGCGACTGGCTGTCGATCCCCAAGTCGAACGGCTACGAGTCGCTGCACACCACCGTGCTGGGGCCTGAGGACAAATGGGTGGAAGTGCAGATCCGCACGGTCCGCATGGACGAGATCGCCGAGAAAGGTCTGGCGGCCCACTGGCGCTACAAGGGCATCAAGGGCGAGAAGGGGCTGGACGAGATGCTGACGCATATCCGCGAGGTCATCGAAAGCCAGTCGTCCGAATCCCGCACGATGGACGATTTCAAGATGGACCTCTACGACGACGAGATCTATGTCTTCTCGCCCAAAGGCGAGCTCTACAAGCTGCCGCAGGGCGCCACCGTGCTGGATTTCGCCTACAGCATCCACACCAGCCTGGGCAACCGCTGTGTCGGCGCCAAGGTCAACGAGCGCAACGTGCCCATCCGCTACAAGCTCAAGAGCGGCGACACGGTCGAGATCCAGACGGGGGCCAACCAGACGCCCAAGCAGGACTGGCTCAACTATGTGGTCACCAGCCGGGCACGCAACAAGATCAAGCAGACGCTCAAGGAGAACATGCAGAAGCTGGCCGAATTCGGCCGAGACAACCTGGTGCGCCGCCTCAAGAACCGCAAACAGGAGCTGGAGGAAGCCTATCTCATGCGGCTGGTCAAGCGCTTCAAGCGCAAGAATGTCACCGACTTCTTTGCCGAGATAGGGGAGGGCCGGCTCGACACCAACCAGGTGATCGAAGCCTATCTGGAGATGGTCGCCCAGGACAAGGGCCTCTCAGCGGTGGACAATCCGGCACTGTCGGCCAGCAATTTCGCCTTCGAACCAGGCGAGGAGCAGCGCAGCGGCACACGCGAGGATGTGCTGGTCATCGACCAGAACCTCAAAGGCCTGGATTTCAAGCTGGCCAAGTGCTGCCATCCCATCTATGGCGACGAGGTCTTCGGCTTTGTCTCGGTGACGGGCGGCATCAAGGTGCACCGCACCGACTGTCCCAACGCCCCGCAATTGCGTCAGCGCTACGGCTACCGTATGGTCCGCGCCCGTTGGGCCGGCCAGGCGAAAGACTCACAATACCAGGCCACGCTTCAGGTCATCGGCAAGGACGACATCGGCATCGTGACCAACATCACTTCGTTGATTTCCAAGGAGGGGAACATCAGCATGCGCAGCATCCGCATCGATTCCAATGACGGGTTGTTCTGCGGCTGGCTCACGGTGATGGTGCCGGGTTCCCGCCAATTGGACAATCTGATCAAGAAAATACAAACGGTGAAAGGCGTGAAGCAGGTGATCCGCTCCTAAACTACATACGGGCTTAGAAAAACCAGATCAGGCTCACGCTCATGTTACGGTTTTTTAGACCAGAGAAGACATTGACATCCTGCTGAGTCCAGCGGCTGAGCCGTTCCTTAAATTCGGAATAGCCGTAGTCATATTTTGCCGTCAGCTGGATGGAGCCGCTTTCCAGCCCACCGCCGAAGCCCAGCCCGTAGTCGAAATCGTGCAGGAGGCCTTCCGACCCGTTTTGGCTGACTTCAGCCACCACGCTTTTGATATCCTTGTACAATTCCTGATAGTCGGTGCTTTTGTCCGAAATCAGGTAGGACACGTAGGGACCGCCGAAAACAAAGATGCGGCCCATGCCTCCCAGTCGGATACCCATTTGCAGGTTGAGCGGCATCTCCACGTAGGCCGTATGCAGGGTGATCTGGTTGGGAATGTTTTTCCCCAGGACAAGCTTGATGTAGTTGAAGGTCGGATTGGTGCCGTCGTTGTACACCTCGGCCCCTTTGGTGATGAAGAGCAGTTCGGGTTGGAAGGAGATGAACGAGTTCAGGTTGAACTGGATGGCCAGGCCGGCTTGGTAGTTGAGGGCGTTCTGGATGCGATCGACAAACTCCCGGCCACCTTCGAAAGCAGTGACGTTGGCGCCGACTTTCAGCCCTGTCCGGACAAACTCCGGACCGCGTTTTTTCTTGTTCAGCGAAAAAACGGGCAGGCAGACCAGCAGGCAGCCTATCAGGCAAAGTAGTCTTATTCCTTTCATAATCGGGTAGCCAGGGTTGTGAAATATCAGTGCGAAGTTACGTCAAATCGGGCACAAAAACAATATATAGCCCGATTACAGAAATTTTTCCGTATTTGTAAATGATTTCTCCAGAATTATATGTAATTTCGCGCCTGTTTTTAAGCGCTTTTTTCCGTAGGAAAACAATATGCTCAACCATACATTATGACTAAACAAATCAACATCAAAAAAGGCTTGAATATCAACCTTCAAGGCGCAGCCGCCAAGGAAAGGGCCACGGCATCCTACACCCCCCTGTATGCCGTTTCGCCGATCGATTTCCACGGACTGCTGCCCAAGGTGGTGGTCAAGGAAGGCGATCCAGTCAAGGCAGGTACGCCGCTGGTCATCGACAAGAAATTTCCCGAGATCAATTTCGTCTCGCCCGTCAGTGGCGTGGTCAAATCGATCGTCCGGGGTGAGAAGCGCAAACTGCTCCACGTCGTCGTGGCAGCCGACACCAAGACCGAATATGTCACCTTCCCCAAGAGAAATCCGCTGGAGATGACCGGTGCCGAGGTCAAGGAAGCCTTGGCAACCGCCGGCCTTTGGCCCTTTATCAAGCGTCGTCCCTACGACCTGGTGGCCAATCCCGACGCCAAGCCCAAATCCATTTTCGTACAGGGTTTCGACTCAGCGCCCCTGGCGCCCGACTATGCCTTTGTCTTGAAAGGCCACGCTGCGGAAATCCAGACTGGTCTGGATGCCCTCACGCGTCTGACGGAAGGACAGGTCTACGTCTGCCTGCCTGCCGAAAATGCCGCCCCGGAGCTGGAAAAGGCCCAGCATGTTGAATTTGTCCGCCTCAAGGGCCCGCATCCCGCCGGCAATGTCGGCGTGGCCATCAACCATGTCGATCCCGTCAACAAGGGAGAAACTGTCTGGACGGTCAACGCCCTCGACCTGGTCTTCTTCGGCCGCCTGTTCAACCAGGGCATCGTCGATCTGACCCGTCTGGTGGCCCTCGCCGGTCCGGCCGTCTATCAGCCCGCCTACTACAGCTGCAAGCCGGGTATCGCCCTGTCGGCCCTGGTCGAAGGCAATGTCCACAAGGAAATCCCCCTGCGCTATATCAACGGCAACCCGCTTTCGGGCGAACGTGTCGAAAAGAACGGCTTCCTGGGCTTCTACAATTCCCAGGTCACCGTGCTGCACGAGGGTAGCGACGTACACGAGTTGCTGGGCTGGGTGATGCCCCGTCTGAACATGTTCAGCAACAGCCGTACCTATTTCTCCTTCCTCATCGACAAACTGATGCCCAAGCGTCAGTATGATGCCGACACCCGCGTGCTGGGCGGCGAGAGAGCCCTGATCATGTCGGGCGAATACGACAAGGTGTTCCCCATGGACATCCTGCCCGAACGGCTGGTACGCGCCTGCATCGTGAAGGATCTGGAAGATATGGAAGCCCTGGGTATCTACGAAGTGGCTCCCGAGGATTTTGCCCTCTGCGAATATGTCTGCACCTCCAAGATCGAGGTCCAGAAGGTGGTCCGCGAGGCGCTCGACCTGCTCAAGGCCGAGAACGGTGAAGATTAGTATTAACAATAAAACCATAAGACTTTGAAATCATTACGTAACTTGCTCGACAAAATCAAGCCGACCTTCTCGGAGGGCGGCCGTCTGTCGATGCTCAGGTCGGTCTTCGACGGCTTCGAGACCTTCCTATTCGTTCCCAACACGACTTCCAAGTCGGGAACGCACATCCATGACAGCGTGGATTCCAAGCGCGTCATGTTCTGGGTCGTCCTGGCCCTCGTTCCGGCCATGCTGATGGGTATGTACAATACCGGTTATCAGCACTACCTGGTCACCGGACAGTCGGTGGGCTTCTTCCAGACCTTCTTCTGGGGCCTGCTAGCCGTGCTGCCTTGCATCATCGTGTCGTATGTGGTGGGTCTGACCATCGAGTTTGCCGTGGCGCAGGCCAAGGGTGAGGAAATCCACGAAGGCTTCCTGGTGAGCGGTCTGCTGATTCCGCTCATCATGCCCGTCAACACCCCGCTGTGGATGGTGGCTGTAGCGACGGCCTTCTCGGTTGTCTTTGTCAAGGAAATCTTCGGCGGTACGGGTTTCAACGTGCTCAATGTGGCGCTGGGTGCCCGTATCTTCCTGTTCTTCTCCTATCCCTCCAAGATGTCGGGCGACAGCGTCTGGATCGCCGTGCGCGACTATTTCGGATTTGGCAAGGCACAGGCCACGGTCGACACTTTCACGGGTGCCACCCCGCTGGGCCAGGCTGCTGCCTCGGTGGGCGCCGACAGCATGACGCTGACCAACGCCGTGGGCGATCCGCTCTCCTGGTGGGATATGTTCCTGGGCCTGATCCCCGGTTCGATCGGTGAGACTTCGACCCTGGCCATTGTGCTGGGCGGTCTGTTCCTGATCTGCACGGGTGTGGCCAGCTGGAAGATCGTCGTGTCGGTGTTCGGTGGCGGTGCCATCATGGCCTTGATCCTGAACGCTTTCGCTGTGAATCCCTACATGGCCATGCCTTTCTGGGAGCACTGGTGCCTGGGCGGTTTCGCCTTCGGAGCCTTCTTCATGGCCACCGATCCTGTGACGGCTGCCCGCACGGAGGCCGGCAAATGGATCTACGGCTTGCTCATCGGTATGCTGGCCATTCTCTACCGCGTCATCAACCCGGCCTATCCCGAAGGCATGATGCTGGCCATCCTGCTCATGAACATCTTCGCGAAGCTGATCGACTACTGTGTGGTACAGCGCAATATCAAGAAACGTATGAAACGGGCCCAGGTGGCCATTAAAAAATAAGGACCATGAACAAGAACGGTAATATCTACACCTTTATATATGCTTCGGTCATGGTCATCATCGTGGCCGCCGCCCTGGCTTTCGTCAACGGAAGTCTCAAGGACAAGCAGAAGAAAAATGTCGAGATCGACAAGATGTCGCAGATTCTGAAATCTGTCAAGATCAATTCGCCGCTCTCCGAGGCCGAAGCCCGCTATGGCGAGACCATCGTCGACTCCTACCTGATCGATGCCACGGGGCAGAAGGTCAGCGAGGATGCTGCCGAGACTTTCGCCCTGGACATGTCCAAGGAAGTTGCCAAGCCTGCCGCCGAACGCCGGCTGCCGGTCTATGAAGCCTCGATCGACGGACAGAAGAAATATATCATCCCGCTCTACGGCGCCGGTCTGTGGGGCCCGATCTGGGGCTATATCTCCCTGGACAGCGACGGCAACACGGTTTATGCCGCCACCTTCTCGCACGAGGGTGAGACTCCGGGTCTGGGTGCCGAGATCACCACGGCCAAATTCCAGGAGCAGTTCTCCGGCAAGCATGTCTTCCAGGAGCAACAGTTCCGCTCGCTGGCCGTGCTCAAAGCCGGTGCCAAGGCCGAAGGCCAGGACGCAGTGGATGCCATCTCGGGCGGTACGGTCACCAGCCGCGGCGTGGAGACCATGCTGTTTGACTGCCTGAGCGCCTACGAGGCATTCCTCAAGGGCCTGCAGGCCGCTCCTGCCACGGATGAGGCAGCAGAAAACAATGAAAACGAACAAGCTAATGTGGAGGAATAAACTATGAGCCCAGAAAGAAAAGATATTTTGTTTGGCCCGCTCAGCAAGAACAACCCCGTCATCGTCCTGGTACTGGGTATCTGCTCGGCCCTGGCCGTTACAGCACAGTTGAAGCCGGCCCTGGTCATGGGTGTTTCCGTGACGGTGGTCGTGGCCTTCTCCAATGTGATTATTTCCCTGTTGCGCAACACGATTCCTTCGCGTATCCGTATCATCGTCCAGCTGGTGGTCGTGGCAGCGCTCGTGATCATCGTCGAACAGATCCTCAAAGCCTATGCCTATGAAGTGTGGGGCCAGTTGTCGGTCTATATCGGCCTGATCATCACCAACTGTATTTTGATGGGCCGTCTGGAGGCTTTCGCCCTGGGCAACGGTCCGTTCGACTCTTTCCTCGACGGTATCGGCAACGGTCTGGGCTATACGGCCATCCTGGTCATCGTGGCCTTCTTCCGTGAACTGCTGGGCAGCGGCGCCCTGCTGGGCTTCCACATCATCCCGCAGAGCTTCTACGATGCCGGCTATATGAACAACGGCCTGATGATCATGCCGCCGATGGCCCTGATTGTGGTCGGCTGCATCATCTGGGTACACCGCAGTATGAACAAGGACCTGCAGGAAAAATAAACAACAAGCACTATGGAAACATTCAATCTGTTTATCAAGTCGATCTTTGTCGACAACATGATATTCGCATACTTCCTGGGTATGTGTTCTTATCTGGCAGTGTCCAAGACGGTCAAGACTTCTACGGGTCTGGGTATCGCCGTCACCTTTGTGCTGCTCATCACTGTTCCGGTCAACTACCTGCTCGATACCTACGTGCTGAGGGAAGGAGCGCTGACTTGGCTCAACGAGAGCTTCGCCTCGGTCGATCTGAGCTTCCTGAGCTTCATCCTCTTCATTGCCATCATCGCTTCGATGGTGCAGATCGTCGAGATGGTCGTCGAACGCTATGCCCCGGCCCTGTATGCCCAGCTGGGTATCTTTTTGCCGTTGATAGCCGTGAACTGCGCCATCCTGGGTGCCTCGCTCTTCATGCAGCAGCGCAACTTCGCCAATGTCGGTCAGGCAACGGTCTACGGGCTGGGCTCCGGTCTGGGCTGGATGCTGGCCATCGTGGCCCTGGCTGCCGTACGCGAACATCTGAAGTATAACAAGATTCCGGCTCCGCTCAAGGGCCTGGGTATCGCCTTTATCCTGACCGGCCTGATGGGCATGGCCTTCATGGGATTCATGGGTATTAAGTTTTAAGGAGGAGATACGATTATGATTTATATGGAAATTGCAATGACAACGGTGGTTATACTGAGTATTGTCCTCTTTCTGTCTGTCACGCTGATCCTGGTGGCCCTGCTGCTTTTTGTCAAGAGTAAGCTCACCCCGGCCGGCAACGTGAAGATCTCCATCAACGGCGAACAGGAAATCGAGACGCCCATGGGCGGCAGCCTGCTCTCGTCGCTGAGCAACAACGGCATCTTCCTGCCTTCGGCCTGCGGCGGCAAGGGTAGCTGCGGTATGTGCAAATGCCAGGTGCTGGAAGGTGCCGGCGAGATGCTGCCCACCGAAAAGGGCTTCTTCTCGCGTCAGCAACAGCAGAACAACTGGCACCTGGGTTGCCAGGTGAAGGTGCGCAGCGACATCAAGGTCAAAGTGCCCGAATCCGTGCTCGGTGTCAAGGAATGGGAATGCACCGTCCTGAGCAACAAGAACGTGGCTACCTTCATCAAGGAATTCATTGTCGAGCTGCCCAAGGGAGAGCACATGAACTTCGAGCCGGGTTCCTATGCCCAGATAAAGATTCCTGCCTACACGATGGATTACGACAAGGATATCGACAAGTCGCTCATCGGCGAGGAATACCTGCCTGCCTGGGAGAAATTCGGTCTGTTCACCCTCAAGTGCACCAACACCGTGCCCACCGTGCGCGCCTATTCGATGGCCAACTATCCGGCCGAGGGCGACCGCATCATGCTCACCGTCCGCATCGCCACGCCTCCTTTCAAGCCGAAAGAGCAGGGTCCGGGCTTCCAGAACGTGATGCCGGGTATCGCTTCTTCCTATATCTTCTCGCTCAAACCGGGCGACAAGGTCATCATGAGCGGCCCTTACGGAGAGTTCCATCCGATCTACAATTCAACCCGCGAAATGATGTGGGTTGGCGGTGGCGCCGGCATGGCTCCGCTGCGTGCACAGATCATGCACCTGACGCACACCCTGCACACGACCAACCGCAAGATGTCGTATTTCTACGGTGCCCGCGCCCTGAACGAGGTCTTCTATCTGCAGGACTTCCTGGCCCTGGAAAAGGAGTTCCCCAACTTCTCCTTCCATCTGGCCCTGGACCGTCCCGATCCCGCTGCCGACGCCGCCGGCGTGAAGTACACCCCGGGCTTTGTGCATCAGGTCATCTGGGAGACCTACCTCAAGAACCACGAGGAGCCCGAAGAAATCGAATACTACATGTGCGGCCCCGGCCCCATGTCGAAAGCTGTCATCAACATGCTCGACAACCTGGGTGTGGCCAAGGAAATGATCATGTACGACGATTTCGGCGGATAATCCCCGGCGGCCTTATCGAGGCTCTTTACCGACTTCTCCCTAAAGGGGGCTGTCGTCAGGATACAGAAAACCCCTGCAAGCTGGTGCCTGCAGGGGTTTTTGGTTGGAACGGCGTCTTCAGTGGATTCTAAACAGAACTGTTACGGAGATTAGAATTCAAAAGCGATACCGACACCGGCCGTGACGCCGTAGGTGACATCGTACATGAATTCACCGGCAAAGGCCAGGTTGTCCAAGAACCAGTAGCGACCGCCCAGCAGCACGCCAAACGAGGCTTGCGTGTCGTTCGCGTGGTAGCCGACGCCAGTGGCCGAGGCCGACTGGATGGCGTAGGAATAATCGCGGAAGGTCGGGCCCAGGAACAAGCCGGTGTGCATCTCGAACAGGTCGGTGAAGTTGATGCCGTAGGTGACACGGGGCAGGATCGACAGATGGCTCTCCTGCGTGTTGTCGTAGTTGTTGTACTCGATGCGGTTGTAGTTGGCACCGATATAGGCCCCAACGGCGAAATGACCCACCCAGCAATCGTCAATCAGCACATAATCTCCGGTCAGATCCAGTCCGATACCCGGCCAGAGGGTCAGGTGAGTACCTCCGACGAAGGTACCCCTCGAAGTGGAAGGTTCGACGGCATAGGCTTGCGTTGTGGCGCACAGGGCGGCCAGCAGGCAGATCAGCGGTAAAAACAAGCGTTTCATATCGAGTCACTAAAGAGTTTTACTTTTTCATCCAGGCAATGACATCGCCCTTGACGACCTTGTCGCCCTGCTGCTTCTCGATGCCGGCGATGCGGCCTTTCATGAAGCTGGTCAAGTGGGTCAGGCCGTGGGCGTTCTCAATGGCGCAGAGCCACTCGCCCTCGTCATAGGCCTTGCCCTGGACAGGAGCGGCAGAGGTCTCGTTGTAGTCGAGTTCCCAGATGAGGCGGCCCGAGCAGGGAGCTTCGACGGCTTCGGCATCGGGATAGAGGATGGCCCGCTTGTCGGCGGCAGTGAAATGCTTCACGGGAGCGCCGCTGGCCTGGGCTTTTTCCATGCGTTCAAGCAAGTCTTTGTTGAACTGGGCCTTGGCCTGTCCCGACTTGAATTCACGATACTGCTTCTCGTGCATGGCGAATTCGAAGAGTTCTTCGTCGTCCTGACCGCGGTCCCAGCCGTTTTCTTCCATTTCCTTGATGAAGCGGGGCAGCTCGTCGGGGTAGAGGGCCTGCGGGTCGCCCGTGTAGAACTCGAATCCTTTTTCCTTGGCCAGCTCGACGATTTCGGGAGCCAGCGTGCCAGGCAGTTTGCCCGATTTGCCCAGGATCATGCCCCACATGGCCGGATCCATCCGGGTGAAGGGCTTCTCGTCCATACTCTTGGAGAAGAGGTTCATCAGGGCGGCGTTCTTGACAGACTGGCTGAAAGGCGTCACCAGACAGGGCGTGCCCAGCATCGGCCAGATGCGCTGCACTTCCTCGAAAAGTTCGACCAGCAGCTCGTCTTCACTGAGCGGCGGGAGACCGCGTTTCTGGCGGTTGCCGTTGATGGCAGCGTGCACGCCCTTGAGGTCGGCCATCAGCGAACCCATCATGCCACCGGGCAGGCCGCAGCCTACCAGCAGGGAGGTCATCTTCGAGTTGCGCGGGTCGATCCAATAGCCCAAGAAATCGTCGATGAAGCTCTGGGTGAGGCGACGGGCCTCCATATAGGCCTTCATGTTGATGTCGGGTACCAAAAAACCGGCGTCCTTGAGCATGGCCTGGATGGTGATGACGTCGGGATGGACCATACCCCACGACAGGGGCTCCATGGCTACGTCCAACACATCGCCGCCGGCCTTGGCCACTTCGAGCATGCTGGCCACTGAGAAACCGGGGCCGGTGTGGCCGTGGTACTGGATGATGATATCGGGATGCTTTTCCTTGATGGCTTTGACAATGACGCCCAGCATGGCGGGACGGCCGATGCCGGCCATGTCCTTGAGGCAGATTTCCTGGGCGCCGCCCTCGATGAGCTGCTCAGCCAGATTGATGTAGTACTCGGCGTTATGCACCTTCGAATAGGTGATGCACATGGTGGCCTGGGCAATCATGCCGGCCTTCTTGGCCCACTTGATCGAAGGGATGATGTTGCGCGGGTCGTTCAAGCCGCAGAAGATACGGGTGATATCGACACCCTGGGCTTTCTTGACTTTGTACATGAGCTCGCGCACATCGGCGGGCACGGGGTTCATGCGCAGGGCGTTCAAGCCGCGGTCGAGCATATGGGTCTGGATGCCGGCCTCGTTGAAGGTTTTGGTAAAGGTGCGGACAGCCGTATTGGGGTTCTCGCCGTAGAGCAGGTTCACCTGTTCGGAAGCACCGCCGTTGGTCTCCACGCGGGCGAAACAGCCCATGTCGACGATGACGGGTGCTATCTGGGCCAACTGGTCCTTACGAGGTACGTATTTACCGGACGACTGCCACATGTCTCTGTAAACGAGACTGAACTTGACTTCTTTTTTCATGTGTATAATGGTTGTATATACGTTGTATTGTTTCGAAGCAACAAAGATAGTGAATAATCCGGAGTAACAAAAAAGAAAGAGACTCCTTCACAGAAGCCTCTTTCACCAATGTATAATTTCAAATTCAGGAAAGTTCCTTATGACTTGTCAACCGATTAGTTGGCGCGGACATAATATTGTTCGTCTTCGCTGTAACCGGAATCCTGTCCGTCCGTCCACTCATAACGGGACGACAGTACCAGGAAATCGGAGGTCAGACGGCTGATGGTTCTGGCGTTCTCCCAATACTCATCGGGAAGCGTATCCAGCTGATCGGGGGTCATCTTTTCACCATAGTAGAGCAGGATCTTGTTCTGCTTCAAGGACCAGACACCTTCTTCCACATGGGAATTGTCATCGGCGCCGCCTCTGCCGTAATAACGGGCACTGACGAAAGTACCGTCACTGTTGATCGTCAGTGTCACGGATTCGTGGGCGGGATACATGTCGGAATACTTTCGACCATTCTCCGTGGATTCATACTTGGAGTACAACAGCTTCCAGGTGCCTGTGACATTGGTCTTGTTGATGGCCAGGTCATCGCCCTTGGGTTCACGCAGGCGAGAGAAGTAGACGGTCTCGTCGGCCAGGAGGGTCTCTTCTTTTTTAGTCACCTTGTTGTAAACGTACTGTTCGGCATTCTTGATAGTGATGACACCTTTGTCCTTGCCGTAGCTGACCACGGTGATCTCTACCTCGACAGGTTCTTCCTTGTAGTCCCGGGCTTCGGGATCGTAGACCGATGTCGTGCCGTTGACGGTGATGACACCTTTCTTGAGGCTCCATACACCCAGCGTGTCACTTCCGTAGAGGATGACGTGTTTGTCCTTGGTGATGGTGACAATCACAGGGCTCTTGTCGTACATCTCGTACTTCTCTTCGTCGATGTTGGCAGCCGATACGACGATGGTGTCGGACATCCAGTTGCCATAGAGGTCGGATTCACTGATCTTGGCGCCGTCCTTGCCGCCTTCGCCACCTTCGCCGCCATTGTCGTCGTTACATGCGGCAAAACCGAAGGCCATCATGGAAACAGCCAGGAAAGAATAGAATAATTTTTTCATTGTAGTGAGTAGTTAAAGTTGATAGTTATGAAATCTCTCTCGTTTTATCCCGCAAATATCGGTTTTTATCTGGAATATGCAATTCCTATATCGTCAAAAACCATTCTCATTTTTTCAAAAAACCGCGTCAATAGGGAGTTTTCGCTAGGCTTTGTCGTCTTGAAGAAGCTGATTCTCAGCCGAAACCAGCGTTTGTTGCCAGGCCATTGGCGAAAGGCCGGTTTCTTGTTTGAACAGGCGGTAGAAAGTGCTTTCGCTGGCAAAACCCGAACTTTCGATGGCTTCCTGTATGGCCTGCTTGCCGCTGCTGTGTCGGGTCGAGGCCAGTTTTTCCTTGGCCAGGGCGAGGCGCTGCCGGTTGATGTAGGTCGAGAAATTGGTCTGGTATTCGTGATGGAGCAGTTGCGACAGGTAGGTGCGGTTGGTGCCCAGCATGGTTGCCAGGTCCTGTAAGGTGAGATCGGGATCGAGGTAGGGGCGTCGTTCCTCCATGAGGCGGTGGAAGCGCTCGCTCAGATTGTCGCTGAAGGTGCTGTCTTTGGCAGCCTGGGGTTTGTCGGCCGTGGGTTCGGCCTGCCGGCTGTCGCGGACACTCGACATGTCTTCGGAGATTGGCTCCAGCTGGGAGGCGATGTAGCCCAGCGACCACAGCAGGCAGGTCATGACCGCTGCCGCGATGACGACGCTTTGATTGCCGGTGAGTCTTTCCCGGCCGATCAGGTTGAGTACGATGGAGGCGCAGGCCGTGATGGCAAACAGCCACAGCATCCGGTTGATGGGTTGCAGCCGGTAGCCCCGTTCGTCGCCATAGAAGTTGTCGAGCTCCTGACGGAAACGATAGATGAGCTGCTGGCCGCGGACGATGACATAGACCACTTCCAGGGCAAAACAGATTCGCACCAGCAGATAGACGGCCGTCTCCACCTGACTCCAGCCGGCCAGATGGGCAATCAGCTTCGATATGGGCAACAGCAGGGCAGGCAACAGCAGCCAGGTTTCCGAGCGGATGGGTTTGCCGGCCAGCCGGCGCAGATAGAACCAGAACAGGGGATAGACGCTCAGGTTGGCCATGAAATAGACCATGCGGACGTAGGGGTTGATGATGCCGGAAAAGTAGATCCAGTGGCAGGTATATAATATAAAGGCGGCGCCGTAGAAAAGGGCCAGGATCCTGTTTTGGAGCATGGCAACCCGTCGTGTGTCCGGTCGTTTGTGTTCGCGCGGCATCAGCCACTGCAAAGAAAAGAACACCAGCCAGGACAGCATGGCCAGCATGGGCAGCGATATGACGAGTGCGTAAAACATCCGGTGCGGAAAGACTTTGCTTTGCGAACAAAGGTAATGATTATTTCGGAATATCCGACGATTGTTTGTCGTAGTAGCGCGCGACAAGGGCACCGCTTATGTTGTGCCACACGCTGAACAGTGCGCCGGGAATGCTTGCCATGGGGTAGGCGGCAAAGTGCAGGGTGGCCAGCGAAGACGCCAGCCCCGAATTCTGCATGCCCACTTCGATGCTGATGGCCTTGCGTTTGGCCGGATCCAGCTTCATCGCGAGCCCTGTGAGATAGCCCAGCGCCAGTCCGCAGACATTGTGCAGCATCACCACCAGGATGATGACCATGCCTCCGGTAAGCAGTTTGTTTGCATTGGCCGAAATGACAATCAGGACAATGGTGCAGATGGTTATGGACGACAGTGCGGGCAGATAGGCCGTCGCCCTTTCCGTCAGGCCGGGCCAGAGACGCTTGACGGCAAGCCCCGCCACGATGGGCAGGATCACCACCCAGAGTATGCTCAGGAACATGGCCGCCACATCCACATCGACCGAATGCCCGGCCAGCAACAGCACCAGCAGGGGCGTGAGCAGCGGGGCCAGCAGGGTGGAGACACCCGTCATGCCCACCGACAGCGCCACATCGCCCTTGGCCAGGTAGGTGATGACATTCGATGCCGTGCCGCCCGGGCAGCAGCCCACCAGCACCACGCCCACCATGAGTGCCTCGTCCAGGCCGAATGCCCGCGACAGTGCCCAGGCAAGCAGCGGCATCACGGTAAACTGCGCCAGGCATCCCACCAGTACATCACGCGGCCGGCTGAATACGACCTTGAAATCTTCCAACTTGAGCGTGAGGCCCATTCCGAACATGATCACTCCCAGCAGCGGGTTGATGACCGTGGGGCGGACGTGGTCGGAAACATGGGGAAACACCAGCCCGATGACTGCCGAGAGCAGCACCAGGACGCCCATGTACCGGGATATCAGTTGACAGGCTTTTTTCATTGCCGCAAAGATACGAAAAATGCGTCTTTTTCGGCCCTCTTACCGCAGGTAGGCTTGCCGCTGTTGTTCGGGAAACATTTCGATGGCATAGCGCAGCATGGTGCGGGGCATCGACCGGTAGCGCCCCTGCAAATAGGCTTCCAGGGCGGCTTTGTCGCGTTTGCCGGCTTCGCGCAGCAGCCAGCCGACAGCCTTGTGGATGAGGTCGTGGGGATGGTGCAGGAGAATGTCTGCCAGGGCGAAAGTGTCGTCCAGCTGTCCGCGACGGACAAAGGCCATGGTGCTGACCATGGCGATGCGTTTTTCCCAGAGCGTGCGGCCGTTGCGGGCCAGTTGGTAGAGCAGTGAGCGGTCCTTGTCCAGCAGCCATTCCCCCAGCAGGGAATAGCAGCTCAAATCGACCAAGTCCCAGTTGTTGATGCGGTCGGTATGTGAGAGATAGAAGTCGATGCAGGCCTGCTGACGGGACGGGTCTTTTTTGGAATGGGCAAACACCTGGATGAGCGAGAGCAGGGCAGCCAGGCGGACTTCGTGGTATTCGCTGGTGACACACTCCTCCAGATCGTTGAAATCCAGCTCTCTCCAATAGGCTTTGACCACCTCTCGCGTGACGGGCACCTTGATGCCCAGGAACTGGTCGCCGTAGCCATACTGGCCCGGCCCGGTCTTAAAGAACCGGGAGAGCCCTGCCACCTGCCCGGGGTCGGCCCGCCGCAACATTTCCGCATACAAAACATTCATCGCTGCAAAGATACTTTTTTCTTGCCGTTCGGGGACTATTTCTGTTTTTCGGCCAGACGGATGAGCTTGTCGATGGCTTTGTCGAGCGACTCGGTGGGTTCGATGATGTTGTAGTCTTCCCAGAATTCGGGGTCTTTGAAATATTCCACGCTGTCGTAGAAGGCATCCTTGGCATCGAACGAATCGTGGCCTGTCAGGGGTACGGCACCTTCTGTCTGACGGCTCGTGACGGCCATCTCGCAGACGGCTGTAAACGAAGTGGAAAACAGCCGGCGCTTCCAGTCGCAGTTGAACCGCAGGGTGTTGCGCACATAGCTCAGGTACATTTTGCCCTGGTCTTCCTTGTACTGTACCAGACAAGACAGTTCCCGGGGCTTGAAACGGACGCCGGCAGGCTTGCGTACCAACATGTTGCGGGTGGCCTTGCCGGCATCTCCCATGTCGAGCGACATCTCGATACGGGTGAAGGCCAGGCTTTCGCAGTCGATGTAGAAACGGCCGTGGTAGAGGGCATACTCGAGTGAGGCCGACGGGTAGAACTCCACCACGAACTGCGGACGGTCGCCGATCATGGCCGGGCCGCCCATGCGCATGCCGTAATTGTCCAACTCTTTGCTGTTGAGCAGGAAATCGATGTTCTTGACCAAATCCAGTTGTATGGCTTGCAACGGGCCGCCTGTGACTTTCAGGCTCAGTGTGTCGCCGTTTCTGCGGCTGAGCAGGCGACGCCCCTTGACGATGGCTGCCCGGTCCCGGCCGATGACACCCCGGTAATAGGCTGTCTTGTACATATCGACCAATCCTTCGGCTACATAGACATAATGCTGCCGTTTCATGGCTGTCTCCCGGTAGAAGGCATGCGACAGGGAAGGGTGGTTCTCATAGTTGTCCGGAATACTGGCAATCGCAGCCTCGACCAGCGACCGCGGATCTCCCATCCAGACGATGACATCCTTCAGGACGATGTTGGCCGGCATCAGCGAAATATGCAGTTTTTGCGGCGGTTTGGCCGGAATCTCCACGATGGCTTTTTGGTAGCCCAGATAGGAAACTTTCAGAGTGGCGGGCAAGCTTTCTATCTTTAGGGAGAAGACACCGTTGTCGTTGGTGACCACCGTCACCCCTTCCAGGCTGTCGGTCACCAGGGCCATGGCCAGCGGGGCGCCTGTGACGGCGTCGAATACTTGTCCGTTGAGCACCACCTTTTGCGCCGACAGGCTGGCTGCGGCGGTCAGTAGCGCCACTGTCAGCAGCCTGGCCAGGTTGTGTTTCAGAAGGTACATGATAATCATGGATTTGCGTTCTCGGCAAAGATACTCCTTTTTTGATAAAACGAAAACCTTTGTACCGCCGCCGGTCATTTCGTTTTAAAAAGAAAAGTGTTACATTTGTGGCGAGTCCAATTTGAAATGATATAGAGCAATGAAAACCTTTTTTTGTAAGATTGCCGGCATTCTTGCCGTCACAGTGTTGCTGGGCATGGGATGCTCGCGGGAAAGACACAACGCCGACTCTGAGAACTCCCCTTCGGAGACCATCGGGACAGAGCATCTGTCGGCCGTCAGTGTGGTGCTGAAGGGAAAGGCCGACCTCGCCAGCCCGGTGTCATCAGACCTCCAAGTGGGGTTCCAGTATTCCAAGTCGGCCGGCATTCTGCCTTCCAACTCGACAACTGTCGAGGCGACCGAGGCCGATGCACAGTACAACTACACGGCTCCAATCACAGGCCTTGAGCCGGCGACAACCTATTACTTCCGCAGTCTGATCCGCCAGGACGGTCTGGATACCTATGGCGAGACCAAGTGCTTCACCACCAAAGAAGTAGCTTCTATGCTGGAAATCCTGGAGGCCACATGTGTGGAAGACACATGCGCCACCCTGAATGCCCGTTTGGATCTGACCGATGTCTTGTTTGAAGATATCGCATACGGCTTCCTCTGGGGCACGGACGAATCGACTTTGGACCATGATTGCATATGCCCGGAGACAACGACCGACACCATCCAGGCGGTTTTGACAGGCCTTTCGTGCCAAACACAATACTGGTACAGGGCCTATGTAACACTCGATGGCCAGGCCCTTAACGGAGAAGTCAGGACTTTCACTACAAAGCCTTATACTGCCGTGGCCGGAGAAGCGATCGATCTGGGATTGAGCGTCAAGTGGAGTTCGATGAATCTCGGTGCAACGTCTCCAGAAGGTTATGGGGATTATTTCGCCTGGGGGGAGAATCTCCTTAAGGACTTATACATTTGGGAAACTTATCAATGGTGCGATGGTTCATACGAAAAATTGACCAAGTATAATTACGACACTAATTATGGCACTGTCGATGACAAAACCGAACTGAAGGACTACGACTACGAAGACGATGTGGCAAGGCAGGCACTTGGAGGGCAGTGGCGAATTCCCACCTACGCAGAGTGGACCGAGCTTGTGAATGGTTGTACTTGGATCTGGACGACTCAGAATGGTGTGAACGGCAGATTGGTAACCAGCAATGCCAACGGAAACAGCATATTCCTTCCAGCCGCTGGTTGCTGGTACACTGACTACCTCGGCAGTGTGGGATTCTTAGGCTGCTACTGGTCTTCTTCCATCACTAAGGAAAGCATTGCGGGCTCATGCAGCGCAGGGTGCGTCTGGACCACTTCCGACTATGTGGACCTTGCCAACACCCTTCGTTACTACGGGATGTCAATCCGTCCTGTCTCAGAATAATGGGTCTTAAAATCGATGTGTGCAGCCTCCGGAGGCTGTACATTTAGGTTTTTATTAAAACACCAAATGATAATAGATTCTGAGGCATTTAGGTTGAAGGACATACAAATAATGGATATATGGCCAAACTGACCACTGAAGAATTCATCAAGAAAGCACGAAAGGTGGCAGGCAGTTGACAGAACAACTGGGACGAATCGTTGCGGACATAGCCTCCGACTACGGAGCAGTGTTGATACCTGCCCAGGAACTTTTCGACGGCCTGCTGGAAGATTATCCGACAGTTGAGGCCGAGCACTGGGTTTGGGACGGCATCCATCCTACCGCCGCCGGTCACCGTCGCCTGGCCGACCTCTGGCTGCGATTGGTGTCACATTCCATTTAAAACGCTACCTTTGTACCAATCTGAATTGCTTTTATGAATCGCTCAAAACAAATCATCCGGACCAGTGTCGTCGGCATCGTGTCCAACGTCCTTCTGGCCGCTTTCAAAGCCCTGGTGGGTTTGCTGGCTCATTCCGTCGCTATCGTGCTGGATGCAGTAAACAACCTCAGCGATGCGCTTTCCAGCGTCATCACCATCATCGGCACCAAATTGTCGGTCAAGCCGGCCGACAGGAAACATCCTTTCGGCTATGGACGCGTGGAGTACTTCACAGCCATCATCATTGCCGTCATTGTCCTGACGACTGGCGTCACCTCGCTCATCGAGTCTGTCAAGAAGATTTTCAATCCCACCCAGCCGGAATATACCACTGTCACGCTCGTCGTCATCATCGTGGCCATCGTTGCCAAACTGGGCTTGGGATGGTATGTGCGCCGTCAGGGTAAGAAGCTGGAAAGCGATGCCTTGATTGCCTCGGGCTCCGATGCGCTTTTTGACGCCATCATCACCCTGGCCACCCTGGTTTCGGCAGGTATCATGCTGCTTTGGAACGTGTCGA
>JAFSRR010000074.1 GCA_017446025.1 Bacteroidales bacterium
CTGTCGCGCTCCTCAATCTTGGTCAGGGGTTTGTGGGCCATGCCGCCTTTGTGGAAGATGGCACTGGGAGTGGAGTAGTCGCTCAGTTCGGTGTTGCCCGTCGTGCCGGGATAGGGGTCGCCGGCCATGCCGCTGGTGATATCGTTGTCGGCCGGAATCACCACCATGTGTTCTTCCATATTTACATTGACCCGGTTGCTGCTCCAGGCCGTCTGGTCGTAATCGACATGGACGGCCAGCATGCCATGGCCGCCGGCGGCCTGATTCCAGCCTTTCTGCTGGATATTCTCGAAGAAGATGAATTCGTTGCTGTTGTAGTCGTTGACCACCTTATAGGCCTGGCCGCCGTCACTGACGGGACGCAGTTGCAGGGCGGTGTCCTTCTCGATGGCCTTGATCTGGTACCAGCCCACCAGTTCGCGCTCGTAAGCAGTATAGCCGCAGGGGATGTAGCCGTCGGCGTTGTAGCAGCCCGAGCACATCAAACTCCAATAGCCCATGTCGGGGGTGCCTCCGTAGAACACGTCGTAGGTGTCGGGCAGGCCCAGCATGTGGGAGAACTCATGGCAGAGGGTGCCGACACCGTTCAGACGGACCACGTCGTCTATGCCCAGGCGCTCGTTGCTGCAGGCATAGTCGTAGATCATCACCCCGTCGTGACGGGCTTCCTTGCCCGAAGCGGAGATGCGGCTGCGATGGGGCCAGACGGCATCGGGGGTGGAGCTGTGGGAGGCTTCTCCGAAGCCGGCATACATGACATAGAGGAAATCCACCATGCCGTCGCCATCGCCGTCGTACTGCTTGAAATTGACATCACCGTCGGCCAGGTTGCAGGCCTCCAGAATCATGGCTTTGGCATTGACGTTGTTGCTCGTTTCGTCATTGGCACCGTAGTAGGCCATATCCTGGCTGAGGTTGTAGGGGCCGTAGACATCGAACTCGGGCGAGAACTGCCCCAGCGACTGGTCCTCGAAATAATCCTTGGCACTGCCTACGGAACCGTTGTCGCTGTAGCCCTTCTCGTTGAGCTGGCGGGAGATCTCCTGGCGGGGATTGTCGATGGCAAAGGCTACGTCTTTATATTGCACCAGGATGACCGGCACCTTGACGACGCCCGTTTTGTTGACCGCTCTTTGCGGCTTGTCGTCGGCAGGGGCCTGGGCGGCCACGCGGCGGGCCTGGTAATGGCTTTTGAGCTGGGCGGTGTTGTCGCTTTGGCGCTTGACAATCGAGTGTTCCAGCAGATTGCGCTGGCTTTTCTCATGGGCCAGCCGCCCGGAGGAATGCAGGCCGTTTTCGTCGATGACAGCATAGCAGTAGCGCCCCGTATTCTCCTTGACCAGGATGGCATGGTCTTCGGTGAGGTAGTAGTGCAGGTATTCGTCGCCTGCCAGGGTCACGCTGAGGGTGGTACCGTCTTCCTGGGTCAGGGTCTGGAAACGCTGGAGCGCCGGCACGGCACTCAGGGAGAGAGCCGTCAGGCACAACGTAGCTGTTACGAGCAGTTGCCGGATAGATTTCATTGTCGTGTTTTTTGAGTTGGTTTGAGGCCCCAAATATACAAAAAAGGAGGCTGAAACCAGCCTCCTTTTCTGTATAAAAGTGAGTTTGAAAACTTACTTCTTAAGGCTATGACGAGCCGTCGGCTGCATGTTGAAGAAGTCTTTGGCTTCCTGCATGTTGCTGGCGACATCGACCTTGTTGTGTCGACGGGCAGTAGCGGCGGCTGTTTCGGGTTTCAAGACAATCTTGTAAGGAGCGATCTCGTTGCCCTGCCAAATACCATCTGTGTCTTCATAGAGGGTAATCAGACCGTCAACAGCGTCTTCGTTGTATCCGTAGTTGGTGAACTGGATGTTGCCGTCTTCCTTGAAACCGGCTACCAGCCAGGCATTGTCGAAGTAATCGCCCGACTCGCTGTCGTAAGTGTAGACAGCGACCGTGTCGGCATACTTGTTCTTGCCGATGAAGTCCTGACCACTGCAGTAGAGCAGGCCACCGAAGAAGTCCAACTTGAGGTCGACCACGTCAACCAGGCTGTCCAAACCGTTACCGGTCTTTTCGTCGGTGAAGAGGCCTTTCAGTACGAGCTGGTCACCAACAAGGGCGATGCTGACTTCGAGGGAGTCTTTGGCACCTTCGTTCTTGAAGTAGGCCATGTATTTGCCTACATAGTCGGCCTTATCAGCACCGGCCACGATCGAACCGAAACCGTTCTCTACGGGTTCTTCGTCTTCTTCGTCATCGGCTACGACGTCATCCAGGGGATAACCGTCGGTCCAGGTGAATTCGAGGGTGTAGTAATCGTAGAGTCCCAAGCTGGAGCTATTCGAATCGTAACCGACCAAACCGTTGATGGTGTATTTGTTCTGGTCTTTGACAGCTTTGCAGCCATAACTGCCGGGAATGTAAACCCAGTAGAAATTACCGTAATCGCTGTCGTAATATCCCATCATCTGGGCCTGGGGAATGGCGTCAATCTGGTAGGTTTCCTTGGTCATGGCAAACTGGAAGTGATAGCCTTCTTCTTCCGTATAGTCCGGATCCAGAATGTGTTCCAGGTCTTTCAAACGTACAAGAATCATGCTTGCGTTCTCAAATTCAACAGCCTGTTCCAAATCGACCTCGGCATTTTCCTCCGAGCCCCAGGTGTCGGTAGCCTTGACAGTACCGATTTTCTTCCAGGAGTAGTCGACAGTCAGCGTGATCTCAATCTCGGCGATACCCTTGATAGCCAAAGCGGCGCTGTCTGTGGTCTGGATCTGAGCCAGGAGGGCAGAGTCGATGGCCATCGTGATGGTGTAGCTCTTACCGGTGGCCATACCTTCGATATTGAAGGTGATGTCGGCGAAAGCCTCACCGTCTTTGAAGACGGCTTCCGTGGGAATATCAAACAAAGGATCGTCGCAATCGACAGTGATGGCAACCGTGGAGTCGCCTTCGACAAAGTTACGAGCCAAACGGACCGTATAGACAGTGTCTTTATAGTCGGGCTTGTAGCTGGCGGCACTTTCCTCGGTAAGGAAAGAGAAGCCTTTTTCCTCGGCCGTGGGCGTATAGATGGTGCCCTCGTTGCCGTTGTCACAAGCTGCCAGGCTCAGGAGCAATACTCCGGCCAGCAGCGACATAATACTATTGATCTTTTTCATATCCTAATACTTTCTTTGATTGTTTATTCGGCATCGTCGGAGACATAGATGACACTCGGGTCTTCGGGCTGTCCTTTCAGGATGGTCGGGTTCTGGTCAACAGTCTGGTCGAGATTCTCGTTGCCGTCAAACTCAGCCTGCGGAATGGTCAATACCCATGCCCAGGTGTTCGGGTCGTTGATGTCGCGGCTGGAGTTGATCAGTGCAGCAGCGGGCCAACCCTGAGCGGCAGTACGGGTGATACCCTGGCCCAGACGACGTACGTCGAACAGACGGCCATATTCGCCCCACAGCTCAATACGACGCTGGATGAGGATTTCTTCGAGCAGCGAGCCGGTCCAGTTGTTGGTCTGGGCGCCCAGGGCTGTGCCGGTCTTGGCGCAGGTGTAGGCGGGATCGCGCTTTTCCATGACTTTCATCAGTACAGCCTGGGCTTCGGCGTCACGTCCGCCCTGACGGCAGATGGCTTCGGCTTCGGACAGGTACATTTCCTCGACACGCATCCACATCTTGTCGCCCAAGCCTTGGCTGGCATCCGAGAAGCGGAACTTGTCCTGAATGTGGTTGACACCACTGACGTTGGTGGTGAAAGCAGCAGCTGTTTCAGCATCGCCGGCCATGTATTTGGCGATGGCATCGTCCGGAGACAGCCACCAGGCTTGTCTCACGTCGGTGGGGTTCATCTTGGCCAGCAGCTCGAGGTTGATGCACTTCGGAGCGGAGAAGCCATAGTTCTGCGTGCCCAGGGCCAGCATGCTCAGACCGTCCATGTGGTAGAGGATCGGGCCCCAACCGGGAGTCTGGTCGGTGATGACTTCGGCACCCCACATGACGTTGCTGTTCTTCAGGCTGTTCATACCGCTGGTGATGGTAGCGGCATCGCCGATGGTGTAGCCCGTCTGGGCAGCCTTGGCGGCCGTTTCGGCAGCAGCCCAGTCGCCGGTGGTCAGGCAGATACGAGCCTTCAAACCGTTGGCAACGGCATAGTCGATATGGGTTTTGTGTTTCTGCTTGGGAGCCGTCTGCAGCATGATGACAGCCGTGTCGATGTCCTTGCGTACCTGGGTGTAAACCTCGCCAATGCTGGCGCGAGGCTTACCCGGAGTGCCGGCACCGGTCGGTTCGGTATAGACGGGCACGCATTTTTCTTTCAGGCGGTTGGCCTGATCGGCAGGATTGGCTGCCAGATAGGGACGTGAGAAATAGCTGGCCAGCATGTGGTAGCAGTAGGCACGGATGGCATAAGCCTGGCCTACGACATAGTTCACATCGGCGGGGTCGCCTTCCATGGTGGGACCGGCGGCGATGATGTAGTTGGCATTGGCAATCAAAATATAGAAACCGTTCCAAAGGTCATAGGAACGCCAACTGCTCTGGGTGTAACGAGCTTTGACGTTGTAGATGCAGTCATACCAGTACCAGCCACTGCCGGTAGCGGCCATGATGCAGTCGTCGCCCATGACATCGGCACAGAGGTTCCAGGCGGTCAGACCGTCGCACTGCTGGACATTGCCAGTGGTGGACCAACCCTGGGTATACATCAGACGGTAGATACCGTTCAGAGGGACCAAAGCGGCGTTGGCATTGGCAAACATGCCGGTACCAGCGGCCCGATCGGTCGGAGTGGTTTCAAGAAGCTCCTGGTTGCAGGAAGCAAAGTTCAATGCAGCTGCAAGAGCAAGGATATAAGCAAAATATTTTTTCATAATAGCTGTCCTCCTTGGTTAGAAATTAATGTCAAGACCGAAAGCAATGGTTTTGGTCGGAGTATAGGTATAGTCGGTACCGCCAGAGAAGTTGTACTGGGGATCCATACCATCGAGGTGCGAGAAGAGATACAGGTTGTCTGCGGTGCAGAAAACACGTGCATTGGCCATACCCATCTTGTAGGCAAGGCGGCGCGGCAGGGTGTAACCCAGTGTGACGTTCTTGATGGAGTAGTAAGAAGCGTCGATCAGATAACGGTCGTTGACCGTGTACTGGCCGTTGAGCTCGATACGGGGTACGTCGGTGACATCACCCGGCTTCTGCCAACGACGCAGGGCGTCCTTGCTGAAGTTGTCGCCGGCATACTGGATTTCCATCAGACCGCGGTAGTTGCTCTCGTAGATCTTGCCACCCAGCGAGTAGGAAGTGCTGACGGAGAGGTCGAAGTTCTTCAGGAACTCGAAGTTCATGTTGATGGCACCGTTCAGTTTCGGAATACGGCTGCCCTGGTACCACTTGTGGGTGGCAGCTTTGGCATAGTCGTTGGTGATATAGGTCTGGGCCACGCGCTTGTCGGTGATGTTGCCTTCAGCGTCGCGGGTTACCATATAAGGAGTCTCGTCGTCACCGGCGAAGAACTCTGCACCGTCTTCATAGATCAGGTAGAGCTGTTCACCGTTGGCGGGGTTGACACCGGCCGACTTGGCCATGTAGAAGGTGTTCATTTCATAACCCACCTTGATAGAGCGGATACCGGAAACAATTTCGGGAGATTCGCTGGTGAGGTCAAGCACCTTGTTCTTCAAAACAGCACCCATCACTGTGGCGCTCCACTTGAAGTCGGCCGTGTTGACCAACTGGGCACCCAGCGTGAATTCGAAACCTTTGTTCTCGAGGCGGCCTACATTGGCATCGTAGCCGCTGAAACCGGTCGAAAGAGCCATCGGATAACTCAGCAACAGGTCGGAAGTCTGCTTGTTGTAGTATTCCAAACCAATGTCGAAGCGGTCGAACAGGCGGGCATCCAAACCAATGTTCAGGTTGGCGTTCTTTTCCCACGACAGTTCCTTGTTTTCCAAGCTGGCGACAATGGCACCGGCATTGTTGGCGTTCGGGTAGGTCAGATCGTAGAAACTCTGCCATGCGTAGTAGGTA
>JAFSRR010000075.1 GCA_017446025.1 Bacteroidales bacterium
GACCTCCAACCTGGGTTCCAACCTCATCCAGGAACGTTTCGAAAAGATGAACGAAGGCAACCGTGAGGAAGTGATGCAGCAGACGCAGCAGGAGATTTTCGAGATGCTCAAACGCACCATACGGCCTGAGTTTCTGAACCGTATCGACGAAATCATCATGTTCAGCCCGCTTACCGAGGACAACATCCGTGAAATCGTCCGCCTGCAGATCGACCGTCTGGCCGCCCAGCTCAAGGAGCAAGGCCTGCAGCTCAAGGCCAGCGAGCGCGCCGTCGATTACCTGGCCGAAGCCGGTTACGATCCGCAGTTCGGTGCCCGTCCCGTCAAGCGGCTGATACAAAGGGAAATCCTCAACCAGCTGTCGAAAGCCCTGCTGTCGGGCGAGGTGGACAAAGGCCAGGACATCACCATCGATGTCGAAAAAGGCAACATCGTCTTCCGGCACTGAGCCGCAGCCCGTCCAGCCAGACATCCCAGTCTCGGCCGGACATAGACAAAGGCGAGTCCCGCTGTGCGGGGCCCGCCTTTTTTCTTCGGTGAAATCGATGATTATTCTGCCAGCAGGGCTGCTTCGGCCTGATGCACCCGGTCGAACCCGAAACCTTCGGTCAGGGCCTTCATGCGGGCGGCCACAGCCTCGTTGCAAAGGTTGCCGATACTGCCCTCGTGGGTGTGGCGCACCTGGCGGTCGGTCTTGAACTGGCCGGCTTCGATTTCCAGGCCGACCTGACGGTAGGCATCACGGAAGGGCACGCCCTGCAGCACCCGCTTGTTCACCTCTTCGACGCTGAACAGATAGAGATACTTGTCATCGTCGAGGATATGTTCGTTCACCTTCAGGTGCGACAGCATCACGGCCGTCATGTCCAGGCAGTCGCACAGCTCGTCGAAGGCCGGCAGGAACAGCTCCTTGATGGTCTGGTAGTCGCGGAAATAGCCCGAGGGCAGGTTCTGGACAATGCCCGAAATATCTTCCGGCAGCGACTGCAGACGGTTGCATTTGGAGCGGGTCAGTTCGAAGACGTCGGGGTTTTTCTTGTGGGGCATGATGCTCGAGCCCGTGGTGAACTCGGCCGGTAGCGTGATGAAACCGAAATTCTGCGAGTTGAACAGGCAGGCGTCGAAAGCAAGCTTGGAGAGCGTACCGGCAATCGAAGCCAGGGCAAACGCCACGCTGCGTTCCATCTTGCCGCGGCCCATCTGGGCATAGACCACGTTGTAATTCATGTCGTCGAAGCCGAGCAACTCGGTGGTAAGGCGGCGGTTCAAGGGGAAGGACGAGCCATAGCCGGCGGCCGAGCCCAGGGGGTTGCGGTTGCAGATGCGGTAGGCCGCCTGCAACAACTGCACATCATCGACCAGCGATTCGGCATAGGCGCCAAACCACAAGCCGAACGACGAGGGCATGGCTATCTGCAAGTGGGTGTAGCCGGGCATGAGCACGGCCTTGTAGCGCTCGCTCTGGGCCTGCAACACATCGAAGAGATTCTGCACCGAATGCAGCACTTTCTCGATCCGGGCGCGCGTGAACAGGCGCAAATCCAGCAGCACCTGGTCGTTGCGCGAGCGGCCGCTGTGGATTTTCTTGCCCACCTCGCCCAGAGAGCGCGTCAGTTGCAGCTCAACCTGTGAATGGACATCCTCCACCCCTTCCTCGATTTTGAACTCTCCAGCCTGAATCTGGGCATGGACACGGCGCAGCCCCTCGAGCAGGACGGGCAGGTTGTCCTTTTCAATCAGGCCGATGGAGGCCAGCATCGTGACATGGGCCATCGAACCCAGCACATCGTAGGGAGCCAGGTACATGTCCATTTCCGGGTCGCAACCGACGGTAAAACGTTCGATATCGCGATCGACAATCGTGTTCTTCTGCCAAAGCTTGTTCATAGCACACAGTTTTAATATGGCCAGGCCGCCAGCGTGTCGGCCAGCTTTTCCAGTCCGTCCTGCAGGGGTTTGGCCAGCATGCCCTTGAGCAGGAAGGGCAGGTCGGCCCGCAGGGTAAGTTTCATATAGCTGCTGGAGGGATCCTTTTCCTTGAGTTGTATCCAGAAGGTGAAAGGCACCGGCGACTGCTCGGTCTCCAGCTTGATGGTCTTGTGGGGTTCGCGCTCGACGACACGCAGGCTGATCTGCCCGACGCCGGCCATGTTGACCCGGAAGCTGACCGTGTCGCGATCGTAGCTCAGGTCGCTCACTTTGTCCGATGGAATCAGGCCCTCGACCTGCTGCAGATGGCTCAGGTCGGACAAGGTGTCGAAGACGGCCCGCTGGGGCGAGGCGACCGGTTTGACTTGGCTCACGAAATCTGTCATGACAGCTGGTACTTAGTCGGCATGCCAGGCCGCCGGATCCTGACGCCATTCGCGCAGGGTGGCCATGTCGCCGTCGTTGATGTAATGGATTTCAAGGGCGGCCTCCAGGATGCTCTCATAGTTGCAGAGCGTGGTGAGCTCGACGCCGGCTTCACGGAATTTCTCCGTAGCCACAGGGAAACTGTAGGTAAACGATGCCAGCATGCCCAGCACCTGGGCGCCGGCCTGGCGCAGGGCCTCGACGGCTTTCAGACTGCTCGAACCGGTCGATACGAGGTCTTCGATGACCACCACCTTGGCGCCCGGCTGCAAGTCGCCCTCGACGGTGTTGCCCAGCCCGTGGTCCTTGGGCGAGGAACGGACATAGACAAAGGGCAGGTGCAGTTCTTCGGCCACCAGGGCTCCCTGAGCGATGGCACCCGTAGCCACACCGGCAATGACGGTGGCCTCGGGATATTTTTCCAGCACCAACCTGGCAAGCTCCAGCTTGACAAAACTGCGCAGCTCGGGGAAGGATAGGGTCTTGCGGTTGTCGCAATAGATGGGCGACTTCCAGCCGCTGGCCCATGTGAAGGGCTGGGCGGGCTGCAGTTTCACCGCCTTGATGGCAAGCATCTTCTCGGCAAAGATTCTCTCGACAGTCTTCATATTTTTCTCCATGTTTCGAAGTACAAAGGTAGTCATATCACCTCACTCCCACAACACGTCATGCCAAAGCAAGGGCAAAAAAACTCAGTTGGCGGCAGCCGGCCTCCCGAAGGCTCCGGGCCGAGGCCAGCATCGTGGCCCCCGTGGTGAGCACGTCGTCCACCAGCAGCACATGACGGCCAGAAACCAATTCCGGACGGACGGTCACAAAAGCATCCTGCATATTGAGCTGGCGGTCCCACGGGCCCTTGCGTGTCTGGGTACGGGTTTCCAGCTTCCGTCCCAAAGCCTCTGTCTCCACCGGCAGGCCCGAGCACTTGCCCAAGGCCTGTGCAATGAGGTGGCTCTGGTTGTAGCCGCGCTGCCGCAAGCGGGCCGGATGCAGGGGCACGGGCACAATCAGGTCCATTCCATCGAAAAAACTCCGCTCTTTCAGCTCCTGCGCGGCGAGTGTCCCCAGGTAGGTAGCCAGCCGCTTGTCGCCATGGTATTTGAATTGTTCGAAGAGGCGTTGTACCGACGATTCCTTCAGATAACGGAAGGTGGCATACGCCTTGTCGAAAGGCAGGCGGTCGGCCAGCCGCTCGCAAGCCTCGTTGCGGCGGAAGTCCTCGAAACGGGTACGGGGCAGATGGTAGCGGCAGGCCGTGCAAAGGCAGGCTTCCCCGCCTGTCAGCAGGCAGCCGCAGACCGGGCACAAGGGCGGATAGATCAAATCCAGGAGTCGTCCAAGGAAGGCAGGCATTGGCGGGCGATTTCAGGTTCAAAACCCCGGCTGTAGGCAAAGCGCAGCAGTTTGGCCGACATCTCGGCCGGCGAAGAGGCGCGCAAGCTGCGACGCTTGCTGTCGAGCAGGGTCTGGAGTGTTTTTCGGTATTCATCTTCCGGAAGGGATGCCAGAGCCTCCCGTATCACCGGATCGGCGACTTTCTTCAGGCGCAGGGCCTGGCGGATCTTCAGGCGGCCCCAGCGGGCAAAACGCAGCTGGTCGAGGGCATAGGCACGGGCATAGCGGGCCTCGTCCAGATAGCCTTCTGCCTGCAGATGGGCCAGCAGCCGGTCGGTCTGTTCCGGGCTCAGGCCGAAAGGAGCCAGTTTGGCCAGGATCTCGCTGCGGCAGTGTTCTGCGCGCGAGCACAGGGCGGCCGCCCGGCCGAGGGCCTGGGCGTAATTGTCTTCTTCGGTGGGCCGAGCGGCCGGCCTGACGGCCCGGATCATCCGGTCGCGGCCCGAGATGTCACGGCGAAGTTCCACCGGGTCATAGCCCGAAGCGACAAACAAATCGCGGGTTTCCGGCCCCAGGGCGGCATTGATTTCCACATAAACGGCTCCTCCGGGCGTCAGCACACGCCGGCCCAGGTCGGCCAGGGCGCGGTAGAAGACCAGCGCATCGTCGTCGGGCACAAACAGGGCCAGGTGCGACTCATAATCGAGCACGTGACGGGCCATTTGGGCCGCCTCCGAGCGGCAGACATAAGGCGGATTGCTCACAATCAGGTCGTATTTCTTTTTGAGCCGGGAGGCAGGGACATGCAACATATCCACCTCGTGGAAGTCCACCTTTACACCCATTTTATCGGCATTTTCCCGGGCCAGGGCCAGGGCTTCGGGCAGGATGTCCCAAGCCTCGACACGCATCTGTCTGAGGCGCTCGGCCAGGGTCACGGCCAGGCAACCGCTGCCGGTGCCGGCATCCAGCAGCCTGCCCCGGCGGAAGGTTTCCTGCTTGATGATCCACTCGGCCAGTTCTTCGGTTTCGGGACGGGGAATCAACACCGGGGCACGTACCAGGAAATCGCGCCCGTAGAACTCGCAACTGCCCAGGATGTACTGGATGGGCTCGCCGGCTTGCAGCCGTTGCAAGGCCTGAGGCCAGCCTAAAGTTTGCGCAGTCGGCGAAAAACTCCTACCTTTGGCGTTGATATGGCGGTCGAGCATGCGGTACATGACTCTGATCTCATCGACAGAGTATTGGTCGCACAAAACTTCCTCCATTTTCCGAAGAAATGTTTCCATAACATCTTTTTAAGACTACAAAAATAATGAACTCTGAGCAAACCACCAACAGGGAAGCGCAATTTTTTATGCAACGTTGTCTGCAACTGGCCGCAAACGGCCTCGCGACAACCGCTCCCAACCCCATGGTGGGGGCCGTTGTGGTGCACAAGGGCCGCATCATCGGCGAAGGCTGGCACCGGCAGGCGGGCCTGCCCCACGCCGAGCCGCAGGCCATTGCCTCGGTCAAGCACCCGGAACTGCTCGCAGAGTCCACCCTATACGTCTCGCTCGAGCCCTGCGCCCACTACGGCAAGACACCGCCCTGCGCCGATTTGATTGTTGAAAAGCGGATCCCCCGCGTAGTGATCGGCTGCCTCGACCCCTTTCCCGCCGTCAGCGGCAAAGGCCTGCAAAAATTGCAGCAAGCCGGTATCGACACCGTGGTAGGGGTCGAAGAGCAGGCCTGCCGGTGGCTCAACCGGCGCTTTTTCCGCTATCACCTGAGCCATCGCCCCTACATCATCCTGAAATGGGCCCAGAGCCAGGACGGTTTCATCGACCGCTTGCGTGAAAATCAGAGCCAGGGGCCGGCCCGGTTTTCCACCCCTTTCACCGCCATGGCGGTCCACCAGCTGCGGACCCAGTGCGACGCCGTCATGGTGGGTACCCGCACCGCCCTGATGGACAACCCGGCCCTTACCTGCCGCCTTTGGCCCGTACAGCACCAGCCACTGCGCATCGTGCTCGACCGGGAGGCCGCCCTGCCCGCCCATCTGCAGCTGCTTGACGACAGCTGCCCCACCCTGGTCTTCAACGAAAAGCTCGACCGTCGGCAGGGCAACACCGAGTGGATCCCTCTTTACCGGCTGGAAGATATTCTCGACCATCTCTACAGCCGCCAGGTACAGAGCCTGCTCGTCGAAGGAGGCAGCCGGCTGCACCAATCCTTCATCGACCAGGGGCTCTGGGACGAAATACGCATTGAAACCTCGCCCGACAGGCTGGGCAGCGGCCATCGGGCCGCCCGACTGCCACAGGAAATCGCCGACGGCAAATGCCTTAAAACCAGCTGGCAACCCGCCGACAGCAGAAATATTGTCACCACCTACACGCGCGAAGTGCTATAACTCTATGTTGTTATTGAAAAACTTCGTACCTTTGCCCCTCAATAGCAAGCGCAGGTTCAACAGATGAAAAACTTGTCACATATCTTACACCGTCACCAAGCCGCAGCCCTGGTCTGCAGCCTGGTGCTTCCCCTGATTCTCGGCCTGGCCGCCTGCAACGAGGACCGCGACACGCAGTACAATGGAGCCGAGCTCACCTATTTCGGATTCGACTCCTTTCCGGCTTTTGCCGACTACAAGTTCTACGTGGACAACGTCAGCCACCGCATCTACAACCTCGACTCCTTCCCCTACCGGTCCAAAGTCGATTCGATGTTTCCCAGGCTGACGGCCGTCACTTCCTCGAAAATCCTGATCGACGACCAGGAATGGAACGGCAAATCCTGCCTCGACTGGAGCCACAGCCCGGTGTCGCTGGTCAATGTCTCTTCCGACAAGAAATACACCGCCAGCTATCAGGTTTATGTCAATGTCCATCAGCTCGACCCCGACTCCATGCAGGTCAAGGCGGTCAGCCACGGCTACCCGGCCGGGGAAGGACGGCAGACGGTGCTGCGCACGGCCGACGGCTGGCTCAGTTTCTTTGCCCAGACCGACGGCAGCGTGAAAGCCTGGTCATCGGCCGATGCCAGGACCTGGACCGCCCAAACGGATCCCACCGGCCTCAGCGGGCAGTTGCTCGTCGAGACCCTTTGCGCCCTGCGCGACACGTTCTACCTGGCCAATGCCGCCGGGACCCTCTTTTCGAGCGCTGATGCCCTTACGTGGACAACCGTAGCCGGGACAGAAAAGGTACTCGCCCTGTTCGGTCCGATGGGCGGGCGCAAGTATCTGACCAACGACGCGCTCATCGGCATGGTGGCCGGCGACGACGGCAAGCCTTGTTTCGCCCGCTTTGAAGGGAGCTGGACCAAAGGCGACACCGTGCCCGACAGCTTCCCCCGCGAAGGCTTTGCCCTGGCACAGAGCCAGACAGTCACCGGGGTGGCCTTCAGCCTCCTGACCGGTGGACTGACCGCCGCCGGCGACTACGCCACAGGGCTGTGGTCTACCATGGACGGTCTGTACTGGGCCCGGCTGGCCGAGCCTGCCGACGAGATCTGCCAGCGCAATGAGGCCGCCATCTTCTATTACGACGACCGGCTCTATCTCTGGGGCGGTGAGCGCGACGGCGCCACCGACACAAAACTATACGTGTCCGACAACCACGGACTGGCATGGGAAGCAGCGCCCGACAAGCAGCAGTTCCAGGCCATCACGGAAGGAATTTACGGCCACCGCATTCTGGTGGAAGACGATTATATCCGGATCTTCGGCGGAAAATCCGGCACAGCCACGGCAACTGTCTGGGAAGCATATCTGAACCAGGCGCTTTTCTAAAAAAATGCAAAACGACGCCACAAACAGGGGTGTTGTGCGTCTAATGATTAGAGAGCGTTATTTGAAAAATTTGCTTGCCGACAAAATGAAACAAGGATTTATGCGTTTATATCGAGTGATGAACATTCGACGCTTATTTCTTTGTCTGTTGCTGACTGGCTGCAGCATGGCTGTCTCAGCACAAGGTTACCGCATGGAAATCGGTGCGGCCGGCGGTGTCGCCTCGTATATCGGGGACGCCAACACCACCTTGCTGGTCAACCCCCGTCCGGCGGGTTCTGCCTTGTACCGCTACAACCTGAACCGCCGGTTTGCCCTCAAGGCAGACCTCGGTCTGGCTCAGATTGCCGGTTCGACAGCGGGACGGAGCACCAGCTACCCCAACGGGGTGGAGATGGACTTCCAACGCTGGATGGTGGACGGCAGCCTGCAGATGGAATTCAACTTTTACGAGTTCGGCGCTCCGGACTATCTGCCCGGCTCGAGTCGTTGGTCGCCCTACGTGGCGGCCGGTCTCGGCCTGACAGGTTACAAGTCCGACAAAACACGTGTCAGCGGGAGCCTGCCCCTGGGCATCGGCCTGAAGTACAAGCTGCCCTGCCGCCTGAACATCGGACTGGAGTTTTCCCATCGCCTCAGTTTCACCGACCGTCTGGACTATTCCAGCCAGGGAGGTGACTGGCAGTTGGACGATCCCTGGATCGCCCGCAGCGACTGGAACAAAAACAAGGACGGCTACACCACCGTCAAGATTTTTATCACTTACGACTTCTTCTACATAGGATCGAGTTGTTACAAGGAATAAGCGAGAAAGTGAGCTTTAAAGAGCAGATAGACATGAACCGCCTGCCGCGTCACATCGCCATTGTGATGGACGGCAACGGCCGTTGGGCCAAAAAGCAGGGCAAACAGCGCGTCTTCGGCCACGCCGAAGGGGTGGAGTCGGTCCGGAGCATCATCGAGACGGCCCGCACCATCGGCATTTCCTATCTCACCCTCTATACTTTCTCGACCGAAAACTTCAGCCGCCCCCAGGAGGAGGTCAAGGCACTGATGCAATTGATGGTCAAGGCCATCGATCAAGAGACGGACAAACTCATTGCCAACGACATCCGCTGCGTGGTGGCCGGCGACCTGGACCGGCTCGACGCCGACGTCAAGGCACGGGTCGAGGACTTTGTCCGTCGCACCGCCGGCGGCCGTTCGCTCACCGTCTGCCTGGCACTGAGCTATTCCTCACGCTGGGAGATCGCCCGGGCAGCCGCCCTGCTGGCCCACGACGCCATGGACGGAAAGATCCGCCCCGAAGACATCGACGAGACGGTGTTTGCCTCCCGCCTGGCCACGGCCGGCATCCCCGATCCCGACCTGCTCATCCGCACGGGCGGCGAACAGCGCATCAGCAACTATCTGCTGTGGCAGGCCGCCTATTCGGAGTTGTACTTCACCGCCACCCCCTGGCCGGAATTCCGCGAAGAAGCCCTTTACGAGGCCATTGCCGACTACCAGAAGCGCGAAAGGCGGTTTGGCAAGACCAGTGAACAAATCAAAGACAATGCAACTGAGTAAACGACATATCGGTCTCCTGTTGATGGCATGGTGCTGTCTGACGACCTGGGCGCAGACCAGTCCGCAGATCTACTATTCCTCGCCCCGCGAGTACGCCATCGCCGACATTGCCGTCGAAGGCATCGACAACTACGAAGACTATGTCCTGATAGGCATCTCCGGCCTGTCGGTCGGGCAGCGCATCCGCGTGCCGGGCGATGAAATCACCGATGCCCTCAAACGCTTCTGGCGGCACGGGCTGTTTTCCGACGTACAGATCCTGGCCGACAAGATCGAAGGCGACCAAATCTGGCTGCGCTTCAAGCTGGCTCCCCGCCCGCGCATCTCGGCCGTCAACTACAACGGCATGAAAAAGGGTGAGCGCGAAGACCTCGAAGCCCGGCTCAACATGGTCGTGGGCAACCAGATCACCCCCAACCTCATCAGCCGCGCCGAGACGCTCATCAAGAAATACTACGACGACAAGGGATTCAAGAACGCCGAAGTGTCGGTCGTGCAACGCGACGACCACGGGCAGGACAACCAGGTCATCGTCGACATCAACGTCGACAAGCACGACAAGGTGAAGGTCAACCAGCTCATCATCGAGGGCAACGATGCTTTCACCGACAGCCGTGTGGACCGCATCATGAAGAAGACCAACCAGAAAGGCCGGCTCATCAACCTGTTCCGCAGCAAGAAGTTCGTCGACAAGGATTTCGCCGAAGACAAATTCAACCTCATCCAGAAATACAACGAGTACGGCTATCGCGATGCCATGATCCTGGAAGATTCGGTCTATCGCTTCGACAAGAACCATGTCAACGTCTATCTCAAAGTCGATGAAGGCCGACAGTATTTCATCCGCGACATCACATGGGTCGGCAATACGGTCTATAGCAGTGATTTCCTCGACGAGGTGCTGCAAATAGAAAAAGGCGATGTCTACAACCAGAAACGGCTGAACAAACGCCTCAACACCGACGAGGACGAGGCGGTGGCCAACCTCTACATGGACAACGGCTACCTGTTCTTCCATGTCGAGCCCGTCGAGGTGGGAGCCGAAGGCGACTCGATCGACCTGGAGATGAGAGTATACGAAGGCAAGCAAGCCACCATCTCGCGCATCGAGATCAGCGGCAACGACCGGCTCTACGAGCATGTCATCCGCCGCGAGCTCTACATCAAGCCCGGCCAGCTGTTCAACAAGACAGCCCTGATGCGTTCGGCCCGTGAAATCGTCCAGACCGGTCATTTCGACGCCGAGAACATGGGTATCAACCCCATCCCCAACTACGAAGACGGCACGGTGGATATCGATCTGAGCCTCACCCCCAAGGCCAACGACCAGGTGGAATTCTCCCTGGGCTACGGCTCGACGGGTGTCATCGGCTCCATCAGCTTCAAATTCACCAACTTCTCCATCCGCAACCTGCTCAACATGGGTTCCTACAAGCATCTGCTGCCTCAGGGCGACGGCGAGACGCTCACCTTGACAGGTCGCACCAACGGACGTTATTACCAGTCGTACAGCTTCTCCTTTACCGAGCCATGGCTGGGCGGAAAACGGCCCAACTCCCTGCAGCTGGGAGTCTTCTATTCCTACCAGACGGGCGTCAGCGACCGCTACTACCGCAACATGTACAACAACTACATGAACTACTACAACTACTACGGCATGGGCGGTTACGACTACACCAACTACTACGAGATGGAGGCCGACCCAAACAAGTTTATCAAGCTCTGGGGCGGATCGGTGGGCATCGCCCAGCGGCTGACCTGGCCCGACGACTATTTCCAGCTCTATACCGAACTGGCCTTCCAGCAGTACCTGCTGCGCGACTGGCCCTGGTTTGTCATCAGCAACGGCAAGAGCAACGACTTCCACCTGGGTGTGACGCTGAGCCGCAACTCCATCGACAACCCGCTCTATCCCCACCAGGGATCCACCTTCTCCCTGTCGCTGAGCCTGGCTCCGCCCTATTCGCTCTTCGACGGCCGCACCGACGAAGACTATGCCCAGATGACCAGCGAAGAGCTGATGCTCTGGCAGGAGAGCTACAAGCTGCGCTTCAACAGCCGCACCTTCACCCCCCTGTCGACCGACCGCAAGCTGGTGCTGGCCACCCGCTTCGACATCGGACTGCTGGATTCGTACAACAAATATAAAAAGACTCCCTTCGGCGCCTTCTACATGGGCGGTGACGGCATGACGGGCTATTCGAGCACCTATGCCTACGACATCGTCGCCCTCAGAGGCTACGGCAACGGCGACCTGGGCGTGGGCTACCTCTACGAACGCATGGGACTGGAGCTGCGCTATCCGCTGGTGATGGAAAGCAGCACCACCATCTACGCCACCGCTTTTGTCGAGGGAGGCAACCTGTGGAACAACCTGCGCGACTACTCGCCCTTCCAGCTGAAGCGCTCGGCCGGCGTCGGTGTCCGTGTCTTCCTGCCCATGCTCGGCCTGTTGGGTGTGGACTGGGCCTACGGCTTCGACAAGGTAAGCGACGACACAGGCAAGCACCACGGCGGAGAGTTCCACTTTGTACTCGGACAAGAATTCTAACCCCTAAATAAGACAGCTATGAAAAAAATCATGTTATTGACCGCTTGCATCATTTGCAGCTCGATCATCGGATTCGCACAGAAGTATGCTCTTATCGATATGGAATACATCTTCTCGCGTATTCCCGCTTACGAAATGGCCAACGACCAGTTGAACCAGGTTTCCAAGAAATGGCAGGCCGAAGTGGATGCCCTGACCAAGCAGGCCAAGGACCTGTTCACCCAGTACCAGGCCGAAATGGTCTATCTTTCCGACGAGATGAAGAAGACCAAGGAAAAAGAAATCCTGGCCAAGGAAAAGGAAGCCGCCGACCTGAACCGCAAGTATTTCGGTTCGGAAGGTGAACTCTACAAAAAACGCGAAAGCCTGCTTTCACCCATCCAGGACGAAATCTACAACGCCGTCAAGGAACTGTCCGAAGAAAAGGGCTACGTGCTCATTCTCGACCGCGCTTCGGGGGTGAACATTGTCTATGCCTCCCCCTCAATCGACATCAGCGACGCTGTACTCAAAAAATTGGGATACTGATAATTATGTTTAACTAACAACACATAAAACCATGTTCAAGAAAATTGTATTGACGCTGTGCCTGTTGCTGCCGATGATGGCCTTCGCACAGGAATTCGGTTACTTCAACAGAAACGAGGTCTTCCAGTCCATGCCTGAGACCCAGGAAGCCATCAAGAAACTCGACCAGCTGGCCAAGACGCTCGAAGACGAGCTGCTCATGCTGCGTACCGAATACCAGAAGAAAGGCTCCGATTTTGTGGCTCAGCGCGACAGTCTGCCCGAATCCATCCGCGTCCGCCGCATGACCGAGATCCAGGAACTGGAACAGCGCATCCAGGCCTTCTACCAGTCTTCGCAGGAAGACCTCAACAAGAAGGAGCAGGAGCTCATCCAGCCCATCAACGAGAAACTGGTGGCCGCCGTCAAAGCTGTCGGCGACGAACAGGGTCTGGTCTATATCTTCGACATTTCCACGCCCAGTACGCTGATGTACTATTCGCCGTCGAAATGCAAAGATGTCACCGCAGCCATACGGACCAAACTCGGATTGAAATAAATTGGGACCCATCGGCGTTTTCGACTCTGGCTACGGAGGTCTGACCATCCTGGAAGAATTCCAGCGCCAGCTGCCCGGATACGACTATCTCTATCTGGGGGATAACGCCCGTACGCCCTACGGCAACCGTTCGTTCAACGTCGTTTACGAATACACCTTGGAGGCAGTGCGCTACCTGTTGGGCAGCGGCTGCCCCCTGGTCATTTTAGCCTGCAACACGGCCTCGGCCAAGGCCCTGCGCAGCATCCAGCAAAACGACCTGCCCGCCCTGGCGCCCGACAGCCGGGTGCTGGGCATCCTGCGTCCCACGGTCGAAGCGGTGGGCCGCATCACCCGCTCGGGCCATGTGGGGCTGCTCGGCACACAAGGCACCGTGCAGTCGGGCTCCTATGCCATCGAAATCAGCAAATTCCATCCCGAGATCCAGCTCACCTCCCTGGCCTGTCCCATGTGGGTGCCGCTGGTGGAATGCGGCGAGCACAACTCGCCCGGGGCCGACTTTTTCGTGGCCCAATACCTCGACCGGCTTTTTGCCGCCGATCCGCAGATCGACACCCTCATCCTGGGCTGTACCCATTACCCCCTGCTGCTGCCCAAGATCAGGCAGCACACCCCCCGCGGGCTCAACATCATCACCCAGGGCCCGCTGGTGGCTGCCAGCCTGGCCGACTACCTCCGCCGGCATCCCGAGATCGAGAGCCGTTGCAACCGGGGCGGCCAGACACGCTACCTGACCACCGAGGCATCCCGTAAGTTTGAGGAAATGGCTTCGGTTTTCACCCGCAAGAAAATCTCCGCCCATCAGATCAGCCTGATCTGAAACTATCTGAAATTGCGCTGACGCATGGCCTCGAAGGTGAGTATGGCCGTCGAGACCGAGACATTGAGCGAGTCGATGAGCCCGCGCATGGGTATTTTGATGCGGGCGTCGGCATGGTCCAGCCAGAAGGGGCTCAAGCCGTCGGCTTCGGTGCCCATCACCACGGCCGAAGGCCCCCGGAAATCCTGCTCATGATACCACGAGGAAGCCTGCAATTCGGCAGCATAGGCCTTGATGCCCTTTTGGTGCATCCACGAGAGCGCCTCCTCCGAAGAGCAGACGGCCACCGGCACCGAAAACAGGCAGCCGATGCTGGAGCGTACTACATTGGGGTTGTAGATGTCGGTCAGGGGGTCGCACACAACGACGGCATCGGCCCGGGCCGCATCGGCCGTGCGCAGGATGGCACCCAGGTTGCCGGGCTTCTCGACAGCTTCCAGCACAATCAGGAAAGGATTGTCGGAGAGTGTCAGATCGTCCAGACGGTGCGACTTTGCCCGGAGCAGGGCCAGCACTCCGTCGGAGCCTTCGCGGTAGGCCAGCTTTTCAAACACCCCCCGGGTCAGCCCCACACAGCGCGACTCGGGCACGCGCTGGAGCAAATCCCGGTAGTCGCTCCTGGCATAGAGTTCCTCACAGACAAACAACTGCTCGGGCTGGTAGCCGTTGCCCAGCGCAATGGTGATTTCGCGGGCCCCTTCGACCACGGCCAGCTGCTGTTCGCGCCGCTCGCGGGCCTTGCCCTGCAAGCGCACCAGCTGCTTGATTTTCGGATTCTGCCAACTGCTGATCAGCTCCATCTTCGATGCTCTTTCCAATTACTGCCGCGAAGGTAATGATTTCTTCCCACATTTGGATATAAATAAGGAATGCCGTACCTTTGTTCCAAATGCGCCTGACGCATTTTAGACGAATTGAAATACACAGACAATGAAGAAATTCAAGCTACTTAACAACATCTGCGGATGGGTGGCTTTTGCCATCGCGGCCGTCACCTATCTGCTCACCATCGAACCCACTGCCAGTTTCTGGGATTGCGGCGAATTCATTTCGGCCGCCTACAAGCTCGACGTAGGCCATCCGCCAGGAGCACCCTTCTTCATGCTCACCGGCCGTATGTTCGCCCATTTCGCCTCCTCGCCCGAGACGGTGGCCAAGTGCATCAATGCCATGTCGGCACTGTTCAGCGCCCTGACCATCCTGTTCCTGTTCTGGACCATCACCCATCTGGCCCGGAAAATCGTCTTCAAGGATCCCGAAAACCCGAGCCTGGGACAGATGATCGCCACCCTGGGCGCCGGTATGGTGGGCGCGCTGGCCTATACCTTCTCCGACACCTTCTGGTTCTCGGCCGTCGAAGGGGAAGTCTATGCCTACTCGTCGCTGTTCACGGCCGTGGTGTTCTGGGCCATCCTCAAATGGGAGGACTGCGCCGAACAGCCGCATTCGGCCCGCTGGATCATCTTCATTGCCTACATGATGGGCCTGTCCATCGGTGTGCACCTGCTCAACTTGCTTTGCATCCCCGCCCTGGTACTGGTCTATTACTATAAAAAATCGGCCAAGGCCACGCTGAAGGGCTCGTTGCTGGCCCTGCTGGGTTCCTTTGCCCTGATAGCCGTCATCCTCTACGGTGTCGTGCCGGGCTTTGTCAACATGGCCGGCTGGGCCGACCTGTTGTTTGTCAACGTACTGGGTTGCCACTTCAACACGGGGGCCATTCTCTATATCATTCTGGTGATGGCCTGCATGGCCTGGGGCCTGTGGGAGACCTACCGCGGACAGAGCGAGATGCGCATGCGCCTGGCCTTCTGCCTGAACATCATTTTGGTGGGTATCCCCTTCTTCGGCTACAAGCCGCTGGTGTGGGTGGTACTTTGCGGCGCTGTCATCTTCCTGGCATTCAAGTGGAAGAAGCTCAACGCCTCGCTCATCAACGTGACGCTGCTCTGCCTCATGGTGATGCTCATCGGCTATTCGTCCTACGGCCTGACGGTGATCCGTTCGAACGCCCAGCCGCCCATGGACCAGAACTCGCCCGACAACATGTTCACCCTGGAGCGCTACCTCAACCGTGAACAATATGGCGAGACCCCGCTCTTCTACGGCCAGACCTTCGCTTCACAGATCAAGTGGAAGCGCCAGGGCAACAACTGCATTCCGCAGTATGAGAAGCGCGGCCCGGTCTGGGACAAAAAGGCCAAGGCCAGCCCCGACGAGAAGGATCGCTATGTGATTTCGGGCTACAACGAGCGCCCCATCATGGCCGACGAGCTGAACATGTTCTTCCCGCGCATGTACTCCTCCCGCGCCGATCACGTGGAAGCCTACAAAGCCTGGTCGGGATTCAAAGGCAAGAAAGTGATCTACGACCATTGCGGTCAGAAGGAGACCATTGTCATGCCCACCATGGCCGACAACCTGCGCTTCTTCTTCTCCTACCAGATCAACTACATGTACTGGCGCTATTTCATGTGGAACTTCTCCGGACGCCAGAACGACATCCAGGGCACCATGGGCGAGATCAACGCCGGCAACTGGATCACCGGCATCAAGTTTGTCGACAAGGCGCTGGTGGGCGATCTGGACAGCATGCCCCAGGAGCTGAAAGACAACAAAGGCTACAACCGCTATTATCTGTTGCCGTTGCTGCTGGGCATCATCGGTCTGCTCTCCCAGGCCTATGCCGGCAAGAAGGGCATCCAGGGATTCTGGATCACCTTCTTCCTGTTCTTCATGACCGGCCTGGCCATCGTGCTCTACCTGAACCAGACCCCCAACCAGCCCCGTGAGCGTGACTATGCCTACGCCGGCTCATTCTATGCCTTCTGCATCTGGATCGGCCTGGCTGTACCGGCCCTGGCCAAGTGGCTGGGCAAGGTGCTGCCCGAGCATGTCTCTGCCATCGTCGTAAGCGTGCTGTGTCTGGGCGTGCCCGCTCTGATGGGTGCCCAAAACTGGGACGACCACGACCGTTCGGGCCGCTACACCTGCCGCGATTTCGCCTACAACTACCTGGTGGGCTGCGAAGAGGATGCCATCATCTTCACCAACGGCGACAACGACACCTTCCCCCTGTGGTACATCCAGGAGGTGGAGGGCGTGCGTACCGATGTCCGCGTCTGCAACATGTCCTACCTGCAGACCGACTGGTACTACAACCAGATGCTGCGGCCCTACTACGAGTCTTCGGCCTTCCCCGTGAGCTGGCCCGAGACGATGTATTCCAACGGCCGCCGCGACATTGCCCGCATCATCCCGCGCAGCCGCGACTCCATCTCCCTGCAGACGGCCTTTGCCTGGTTGGAGAGCGAAAAGGAATTCACCAAGAAGATCCCCGGCTACGACGAGAATGTGGACTATCTGCCGGCCCGCAAGCTCTACCTGCCCGTCGAACGCGACGAAGTGCTCGACAACAAATATGTCGATGAGAAGTTTGCCAACCGCATCGTGGCCAAGATGGACTTCGACCTGGGCGGCAAATCCTACGTGGGCAAGCACGAACTGATGCTGCTCAAGCTGCTGGAGGAAAACCATTGGACCCGTCCCATGTATTTCGCCGTCACGGTCGATCCCGACCTGATGAGCACCTACCAGAACTACTTCATCCACGAAGGGCTCATCTACAAGATCGCACCGGTGGCCCGCACCATCGACACCGACAAGATGTTCGACAATCTCTGTCACCAGTTCCGCTGGGGCAACATCCAGGATTCGACCGTCTATCTTGATGAGAATATCACCCGCATGTGCCGCACCCAGCGTCAGATGTTCGGCATCCTCATCCGGGCCCTGGCCAACGAACGCAGGTTCGATCTGGCCCAGCAGGCCATCGACAAGTGCTTCGAAGTCTTCCCCGAGGAACGCTTCCCGATCAACTACGTCGATGGCGGCATGGCCGGCACACTGGAAATCATCGAGGCCTACTACAAGATGAGCCGTCCCGTCGAGGCCCGCGCCATGCTCGACAAGGCCATGGCCATCTCTTGCGAGAGTCTCGACTGGGTGTTCAGCCATCCTACTTCGAAATGGGGTTCCGCTCTGAGACTGGTAAGCAACCAGCTCTATGCCATGCAGAGCACCTTGGCGATGGTAAGCAACTACGATGAGGATTCATACATCAAATACGGACAAGCCTTCCAGGAATACGCCCGCAAGTATCAACTCATCCGCTAAGGCCCATGCTCATCGAACAGCTGCCCTGGTGGCTGCGCATCGGCCGGGGCATGGAATGGCGTCGCGACGCCGGGGAGAAAAAGATCTATCTCAGCTTCGATGACGGTCCGATACCCGAGGTGACCCCCTGGGTGTTGGATGTGTTGGACCGCTACGGCATCAAGGCCACCTTCTTCTGCGTGGGGGAGAATGTGCACAAGCACCCCGAAGTCTATCAGGAGATCCTGCAGCGGGGGCACCGCACCGGCAACCATTCCTACAACCACGCGCAGGGCTTGAAGATGGCCAACCGCCGCTACTACGACAATATCGAACAGGCTGCCCGGCTCATCCACAGCCCGCTCTACCGGCCGCCCCACGGCATTGTCCGGCCTTCGCAATTGCGCTACCTGCGCAAACGCTACCGGCTGGAACTGTCGGATGTGGTGCCGCGCGACTACTCACGCAGGCTCAGCGGGCAACAGGTGCTCGACAATGCCTGCCGCTATATACGCAACGGTTCGATCATCGTGTTTCACGACTCGCTCAAGGCCGAGAAGAACCTGCGCTACGCCTTGCCGCTGTTTATCGAATATTGCCTCGCCCAGGGCTGGCAGTTTGAATTACTTTACTGATCATGCAAAACCTACATATCATCACCCCGGTCAAGAATTCGCCCGACACCACCCGCCGGACGGTGGAGTGCATCATGGCCTCCCAGCTGGACCGGCCGCTCGACTATACCATCTACAACGATTTCAGCAGCCCGGAGACCACCCAGGCCCTGACCCGGCTGGCCGCCGACAAGGGCTTCCGACTGGTCAACCTCCAGGACCTGACCGACCATCCCTCGCCCAACTACCTGCTGGTGCTGCAGATGGCCCAGCAGCGGGCCCTGGAAGAACAGGCCCACCTGCTCATCGTCGAATCGGATGTGATGGTGGAGGAAAAAACGATACAGCAGATGTTGCATTTTCTGGAGAAAGGGGACGCCACGCATGCCGGCATGATTGCCGCCGTCACCATCGACAAGGAGGGAGATATCTGCTTCCCCTACCACTATGCCCGCCAGAGCCGGTTCCAGCGCTGGCTGCACCCCCGTCCGGCCGTTGTGGCCACCCGCAAGCGCCTGAGCTTCTGCTGCACCCTGCTCACACTGCAGCTGCTGCAATCCTACGATTTCCATCAGCTCAACCCGGAGAAGAACTGGTTTGATGTGTTCATCTCCCACAAATCGCTGGAGTTGGGCTTCAACAACTACCTGATGCTCGACAATGCCGTGCTGCACCTGCCCCACGGCAGCCGGCCCTGGAAGCTGCTCAAATACACCCATCCGCTGAAATACTACTGGACCAAATACACCAAAGGTCTCGATAAAATATGATTCCGACTTCAACTCTTGTTTCTGTCATTATTCCTGTTTACAATATGGAACAATGGCTAGGGGAAACGCTTGATTCAGTATTAGCCTCCGATTATCCGGCTTTGGAAATCATTATTGTCAATGATGGTTCCACAGATGATACCGGACAGATTGCCGCCAACTATGCAGCTCGCGATTCCCGGGTAAGGGTTTTCAGTGTTTCCAACAGTGGTGTCAGTCATGCGCGCAACTATGGCATCAGACAGGCCAAGGGTTTACTTATTTTTCCAGTGGATGGCGACAATACCATCGAACCCTGGCTAATTTCCGAACTGGTTTCATTAATGAATGATGAAGTAGTGAAAGTAGTTTGTCCCAAAGCCGATTTTTTCGGAGAGCGCAGCGGGGAATGGAAACTGCCGCCCTATAGCATACACCTGCTGGCACGAAAGAACATGATGGACACATGTGCACTCTTCCGCCGTTCGGACTGGGAAAGGGCAGGAGGCTATCGTGAGGATATGCCCTTCCGGGAAGACTGGATTTTCTGGATATCAGTATTGAAAGATGGAGGAGAAGTTATCCGGTCTCAGCGTATTGGACTTCATTATCGCATTCGTCCGGGTTCCAAACGTATCACTGACCGCCTGCATAAACGAGAACTTGTCAAATTGCTCAACCAACTGTATCCCGACCTTTTTTTAAGAGAATTACATGGACCGCTTAGGTATCATCGCAGCTGGTCAGTCATCATCAACCGAATAACCAACATCGTCGGCTGCCAAAGTTTCCGCACGGCGCCCGAGTTCCAAGAGTTGGGGGGCTGGGTCTGCCGGCTGCCGCAAAGCTTCGATCGAGAGGGGAAAGTGGTCTACGAGGGTCGCAACACATTGAAGCAGATCATCGTGCCCGCAGGCGGGCTGGACAGGGCAGAACAAGCTGCCAGACTGAAAGCGACAGGACTGGCCTCCGGCCCCGAAACCACCGTCGTTGTGAAATCTTTCCAGCGCCCCGTCTGGCTGCGTCGCCTCATCTACGGCTGGGTGGTCAAAAGCAAGGCCCGCCGCTCGTTTGAATATGCCTGCCAGATGGTGGCCAAAGGGCTGGAAACTCCTGCTCCGGTGGGCTACGTGGAACGCCGTCGCTGGGGGCTGCTGCAAGACAGCTACTATGTGAGCCTGGCCTCTGCCCTGCCCCTGACGATGAACGACCTCATCGGCCACCCCGAGCTGCCGCACCGAGATGCCTATCTCGATGCCGTGGGCCGCTACACGGCGCGGCTGCATGAAGCCGGCATCCGCCATGCCGACTATTCCTGCGGCAACATCCTGCTGGGTATGGAAAATGGCGAGCCCCGGGTGGAGATGATCGA
>JAFSRR010000076.1 GCA_017446025.1 Bacteroidales bacterium
GCCCGAAGGGCGAAGCTGCAATAACGGCTACAAACGGCAGTTTGACTTTATCTGAACTCGAACTTGCCGACGTCTTGCAGCCGGATATTGCGGTTGGTTGACTGGATGTTCTCGAAGACCACGTTCTCGACGGGCGATTCGGGCAGGCCGGTGGCCTTGACCAGGTCGCGACAGGCATCCACCTGCACATCCTTGACAAAAATGTTGCGGAAGGCCGGTGTGAGCTCATTCACGGCCGGGGCCGGATGGCGCTGTGCGGCTGAGCCGACGTAGGTGGCCGATCCCAGCATGTCCCAGCAGAAGGCCTCTTTGGTGGAGCGGATGATGTGGATGCGCTCGAACCACATATTCTCGCCACCGCCGCCGCGCGGCCGGCGGGTCTTGAAGTAGAAGCCGAACTGCGGGCTTTCCATCACGCAGTCGTGCATATAGACATTGCGGATCATGGCGGCCGTCTCGCTGCCCATGGTCACACCGCCCACACCCCGTTTGACGCGGCAATGGCGGATCACCACGTTCTCAGTGGGCCGGGCCCGGCGCACACCGTCCATGCCGCGGCCGGCTTTCAGCGTGAAGCAGTCATCGCCGCAATCGAGGCTGGTATATTCAATCAGGGCATTGACCGAGGAGTCGATGTCGATGCCGTCGGTGCGGCCCATGCCATGGCTCGACACGGTGACCCCTCGGATGATGATGTGGTCGCAATAGACCGGCACGATATTCCAGAAGATACTCTTTTCCAGGGTGATGCCTTCGATGAATATGTTTTTGCAGTTGATGGGGCCGATGAACTGGGGCAGGCAAACCTTGCCGCCGTCACGGCCGTCGAAGACGCGCTCTTCCATGGTCATCTCCTGTAGGCTTTCAGGCACGCCTCCCATGGCCTGCTTCATCATTTCACAGTCGCGGGCCGGAGCCACCAGCTTGCCGCGGCCGGTGATGGCGATGTTCTCGGCGCCGTTGGCATAGATCATGGCACCCATCGAGTAGATGTCAACCCCTTCGTTGCGGGTGGCAACCACGGGCAGGTAATCCTTGATCTCGCCGCTGAAGTGCAATTCGGCACCTTCTTCTATCTGCAAGTTGACATTGTCCTTGAGGGTGAGCCGGCCGCTCAGCCAGCTGCCTTTGGGCACGATGACCGTACCGCCGCCCTGGGCAGAGATACGGTCGATGGCTTTTTGGATGGCCGTGGTGCTGAGCTTGTTCTGCTTGGCACCGGTTTTGGCGATGCTGAGCGAGCGGTCGGGGAAGACAGGCCGATTCATGTCGGGCATCTCGAAGGGAGCGTTGACGGGTTCTATCTCGGCCGGCAGCTGCCAGGTGTCGATCTTGAGAATCAAGGCACTGAGCGGAGGCAGGCTCAAGGAGATTTGTCCGCCGCCCATTTCGGCCGGCTGCCAGTAAGGAGCACCCATGGTGCCGTCGGGGAGGATCTCCTGCCCACCGATAAGCTGACCCTTCTTGGATAGATAGATTTCATCGGGTGTCCGGGCTGCGGCCATGCGACGGCCCACTCTGGCAGGATCGGGCACCAGCCGGTGGCTCAAAAGGGTATAGGAAGCGGAAACCAGGCTCAGGCCGCCGTCGGACAGACTGACATTGACGGGCTGGGCTTCCATGCTGGCGGTATCCTTGTTGATGAGCAGCAGGCGATAGCCGCCGTCGGGGGCCTTGACGGCGTAGGCCGAGATATCACTGGTCTTGCCGCTCAGTGTCACAGCTCTCATCTGCCCGCCCGGGGCAAACAGGTCGAAGGCTTTCAGGGCATAGCTCAGGGGGCATACATCGAAGCCTTTTCCCTCACTGATAAAGGCGGAGTAGCGGGGCAGCATCTGGTCGCCGCCCACCCGGTCGCCGGTATGGAAGTTCATGCCAAGGCAGCCTTTGGCGGCCCACCAGCACATGTGATCCAAGCCCCAGAGGGCAGCGGCATGGGCATTGCTGGCACCGTCCAGGCCGCTGTACCAGTAGCTGTTGGTCTCGGTCATGCGGAACGGAATGCTGTCGAAAAGGAACGCCATCTTGTCGTACACATTCTGCGTCTCGGCGGTCATGCCTTCCGACAGCATGAAGCGCGAACGTTCGCGGCAGTCGAAGGGAATCAGTTCCGCCCAGCTTCTGGCCTTGCCGGGATTGCGGTAGGAGCAACCGCCGGGGTAGTTGTGCATGCTCAAGAATGAGAGCACCGCGTTTGGATTGCGTAGGGTGCTGCCCTGATGAATGCCGAAATCGCGCCAGTAGTTCTTGAACTCCAGGGGATGGGGGTTGTCGTCTGGACCGCAGAAGCGGGCACGGGGTGCCACACGGCGCATTTCTTTCATGATAGCTTCCCAGCGCGGCGACAGGTCGTCCTCGTAGTTCTTGTAATAGCCGGGTTCGTTGCCTACGGCAAAGCAGTCGAGTAGGTCGGCGTAGTTGTCGTAGATGTATTTGGCCTGACGGCTGGCGTCCTTGATATTGGCCTCCGGTGTGGGCCGTCCGTCCACCACCTTGTCTTGCAGCCGTACCGAATAGATTACCTTGACTCCGGCTTCGCGGGCAAAGCTGAACAAGGCGTCGATATCGTTGTCGGAAGGGGTGTAGCCGCCCTTGACATCGACTGAATTGCCACCCAGGCGCAGGCTCTTGACGCCCAACGTGCGGAACATGTCGATCAGGGCTTTGTTGTCGCGGCTGAAATAATATCGGCCGTTCTCGTCTGGCATCATCATGCGGGTTTCGTAGCTCAGGCCGATGTAGTTGTCGGCTACGGCCGCACCAGGTGTCTGGCAATCGATCACGGCGTTGGTGTTGAGGATACTCTTGGCGCTGGCGGCACTCATCATTAAGAGGCTGATAGCCAGCCCCGTCAAACATTTGTAAATGGTTTTCATCTGTGGGTGTTTTTTATCGCCTGCAAGATAAACGAAAACTTGCGACTCTGCAAGGAAATCACTATCTTTGTTGCATTATGTGCAATGGTTTTCGGTGACGGCCGAAATGGAGACCATCATCGGACAGTCTCAAGTCCCGACGGGCTTTGTGGTGCCCGGTGACGGACTGTTCTCCGCCTATCTCCATCTGGCCCGGACCCAGGCCCGGACGGTCGAACGCCGGCTGTGGACGCTCCATAGGGAGCATTCTCTGCCCGGTGAGTCACTGGTCATGATGAACCGTCTATCGGACTGTCTGTTTGTGCTGGCGCTTCAGGCCGCCCAGACAGAAACCGCCAACAACAATAAACTATGAAGCCTCGATTGCATGCGATGATGCTGGCCGGAACGGGCAGCGATGTGGGCAAGAGCATTCTGGCGACGGCCTTCTGCCGCATATTCCGCCAGGACGGCTACCAGCCGGCGCCCTTCAAGGCCCAGAACATGGCGCTCAACTCCTATGCCACGCCCGAGGGCTTGGAGATAGGCCGTGCCCAGGCTGTCCAGGCCGAGGCGGCGGGTATTCCCTGCCATACGGACATGAACCCGCTGCTGCTCAAGCCTTCGAGCGACCATCAGAGCCAGGTGGTGCTCAACGGACGGGTGCTGGGCAACCGTGACGCCTACGACATGTGGCGCCGGCGGGGCGCGGTAGGCTCAGACGGGCAGATCATCGATTTCCGCCGGGAAGTCTGTGATGCCTTCGACCGCTTGAGCGCCCGCTATCAGCCCATCGTCATGGAAGGGGCGGGGAGTGTCTCCGAGCTGAACTTGCGCGACAACGACTTGGTCAACCTGCCCATGGCCCGGCATGCCGGGGCCGATGTCTTTCTGGTGGGCGATATCGACCGGGGCGGGGTCTTCGCTTCGGTCTATGGAAGCATCGCCCTGCAGACACCTGAGGATAGGAAATTGATCAAAGGTATCATTATCAATAAATTCCGAGGCGATTTGCGCCTCTTCGACCAGGGTCGCCACATGCTTGAGCAACTCTGCGGCGTGCCGGTGGTGGGCGTGGTGCCTTATTACAAGGATATCCATATCGAGGAAGAGGACAGCGTCGATCTGGCCGCCAAGTCGATGCAGGCCGTCCACGGGCGGCTCAACGTGGCCGTGGTCCTGTTGCGCCATCTGTCGAATTTCACCGATTTCAATGTCTTGGAAAGGGATCCGCGTGTCCACCTCTTCTATACCAACAATGCCGACGACCTGCTCCACAGCGACATCATCATCCTGCCGGGCAGCAAATCCACCTTGGACGACCTCTATCAGTTGCGTCGCAGCGGCTTGGCGCAAGCCATCGTCCAGGCCCGTCGACAGGGTGCATCCGTGCTGGGCATTTGCGGCGGCTATCAGATGCTGGGCATGGAGGTCTGCGATCCCCTGCACCTGGAAGGCAGCATCGAGCGGATGCCTGGACTGGGGCTGCTGCCGGTGACCACTGTCATGGCCGGGGAGAAGACGACCCGTCAGACGCGTTGCCGCCTGGCCTCTGCTCCGGACGGACCGGTGTTGGAAGGCTACGAAATCCACATGGGCGAAACCTGCCCTGTTGATGATGCCGCCAATTATGCGCCTTTGACGGTCGATGCCTCGGGTCGGCAGGAGGGCTGCCGCTCCGATGACAAATGCATGGGCACCTATGTCCATGGCATTTTGGACAATCCGTCTTTCATCGACGCGCTGCTGGCGCCTTTTGCCGACAAGATCCGCGAGGCGGCCCGGCCTTTCGATTACCAGGCCTTCAAGGACAAACAATATGACCTGCTGGCCGAACATGTGCGCCGGCATGTCGATATGAATTTGATATACAAGATTTTGCAGCATCATGATTGAGGGACACGGAGACGACGGCTACCGCTACGGGCAGATTCGGATGAATTTCAGTTCGAATATCTATGCCCATGCCGATTTGTCGGCCCTGAAAGCCTATCTGGCCACCTGTCTGGACGGCATCGCCTCCTATCCCGACCCTTCGCCCCGCCACCTGGAAGGCCTGATTGCCGACGACTGCGGCCTGGAAACTTCGGAGGTGCTGGTGACTGCCGGTGCCACGGAGGCCATCTACCTGATCGCCCAGACGCTGCGCGATGAGCCTACCTATCGGGTGTTCCGTCCCGCTTTCAGCGAATATGAGGATGCCTGCCGGCTTTTTGGCTATCGTGAGGCCGGGCAGGCGGCCCTTTGCTGGCTGTGCAATCCCGACAATCCTACAGGAAAGGTCTATGATAAGGATTATGTGAAGGACTTGAGCCGGCAGCATCGCGTTTTGGTGCTGGACCAGTCGTACGAAGACTATACGGCCAGGCCTTTGCTTTCGCCCTCGGAGGCGGTGGCTCTGGGCAATGTCATCCAGCTTCATTCCATGACCAAGCGCTATGGCGTGCCCGGCCTGAGACTGGGCTATGTGACGGCTTCGGCGACGCTCATCGCCCGCTTGCGTGCGGGGATGCGGCCCTGGGCCGTCAATACCTTGGCCTTGAGGGCTGGGGAATGGCTGCTCAGGGAAAAGCCCCGGATCCTTCCCGATATGAAAGCCTATCTGTCTGAAGCCCGGCGCTTGCGTGAGCATCTCAACGAAATCGAAGGGATAGAGATGGCACCGACGTCGACCAATTTCATGCTGGGCACGGTCAGCCCTGCCATGGCGGCCGATTTGAAAGATTATCTGGCCCTCCAAAAGGGCATGCTCATCCGGGACGCTTCCAATTTCAAGGGCTTGACGCCGCATCATTTTCGTGTGGCGGCACAAAAGCCGGAGGAAGACGATGCCCTGGTGGAGGGCATCAAAGAGTTTGTGACACAATGAATGATATACTGATACACTACCTGTTGCCGTTGTTGCTGGCCTGGGGGCTGGACTGCCTGTTGGGCGATCCGGCCGGTTGGCCGCATCCGGTGGTGTATTTCGGCAAACTCATCGCCTGGGGCGAGCGGCATCTGAACCATGGAAGCCACCGGGTGCTGAAGGGCGCCTTGCTGGCCATGGTCCTGGTCTTGTCGGTTTTTGGCCTGGCCTGGGGGCTGCTCTGGGGTGCCGACCGCCTGCATTGGAGTGTGGGTTTGGGGCTGCGCACCCTGCTCATTTTCTTTTGTCTGGCCGGCACGACCCTGCGTCGGGAAGTGGCCGGGGTGTTCGAGGCGGTGGAAAGTTCCCTGGAGGCCGGACGCCGGCAAGTGGCTCGCATCGTAGGGCGCGACACCTCGGCGCTGTCGGCCCAGGAAATCCGTACGGCGGCCCTGGAGACGTTGGCCGAGAACCAGAGCGACGGGGTGGTGGCACCGCTCTTTTGGCTGGCCCTGGGCGGCGTGCCCGCCATGCTGGCCTACAAGATGGTGAACACCCTGGACTCGATGATCGGCTACCGCACGGAGCGATATCGCGATTTTGGCAGGGTGGCTGCCCGCACGGACGATGTGGCCAACTTCCTGCCCGCCCGTCTGACGGCCTGTCTCATGGTGCTGGCTTCGGGGCGTTTGTCCCTCTTTCGCTTTGTCAGAAAATACGGTCCCTGCCATGCCAGTCCCAACAGCGGCTGGCCCGAGGCGGCGCTGGCCGGCATCCTGGACTGCCGTTTTGGCGGCCCGCATTATTATTTCGGTGAATTGTTCGACAAACCCTATATCGGTACGCACGACCGGCCGCTCTCGCCGGATGATCTGCACAGGAGCCTGCGCATCAGCTGGCTGACCGATGTGCTGGCCATATTGATACTGGTTTTGGTCTATTGTTTGTTTATCATGCTATGAGAAAGATCATACTCATTACTGGCGGACAACGCTCGGGCAAGAGTGCCTATGCCGAGCAGCTGGCCTTGTCGCTGAGCCCCCGTCCGGTCTATGTAGCCACAGCCCATGTCTGGGACGAAGAGTTCCGCCAGCGGGTCGAAAAGCATCAGGCGCGCCGCGGCCCGCAATGGGAAAATGTAGAGGAAGAACGCTCCCTGAGCCGGATCGACCTGAAGGACCGTGTGGCGGTCATCGACTGCATTACCCTTTGGTGTACCAATTTCCTGTACGATTTGCAGGAGGTGGACCAAGCTTTGGAAGCCTTGAAAGCCGAATTCGACCGTTTTACCGCCCAGGAGGCGACCTTTATCTTTGTCACCAACGAGATCGGCAGCGGCGGGGTGAGCGACAATGCCCTCCAGCGCCGTTTCACCGACCTGCAGGGCTGGATGAACCAGTATGTGGCCGCCCATGCCGACGAGGTGATCCTGATGGTAAGCGGTATTCCTGTGAAAATCAAATAAGCGGTATGAGAACATTTCAGATAGAACCTCTTGATGACAGGCTGCGCGGGGCGATCCAGGACAAGATCGACAACCTGAACAAGCCCAAGGGCTCGCTGGGCGAGTTGGAACACGTGGCCATGCAACTGTGCCTCATCCAGCGTACGTTGAGCCCTTCGCTGGCGCATCCCTGCCACCTGTTGCTGGGGGGCGACCACGGGATCGAACGGGAGGGGGTGAGCGTTTCGCCCCGCGAGGTGACCTGGCAGCAGATGATCAATTTCTCCAGAGGCGGCGGTGGAGTGAACATGCTGTGCCGCCAGCATGGTTTCGACCTGCGCGTCGTCGATGTCGGGGTCGATTATGATTTGAGCGGCATTAGGGGGATCATCAACCGCAAAGTGGCCCGGGGGACGAAGAATTTCCTCCATGAGCCGGCCATGAGCGAAAAGGAATTCGACCAGGCCATTGAAACCGGGGCCGCCCTGGTGGATGACTGTGCGGCCGTGGGCTGCCGCATCCTTTGCATCGGCGAGATGGGCATAGCCAACACTTCGCCTTCGAGCCTGTGGATGAGCCTTTTGTGCGATATCCCGCTGGACGGGTGCATCGGTGCCGGTGCGGGCCTGGACCGTCCTGGCCTTCGTCACAAGAAAGAGGTTTTGACGCTGGCCCTGGAAAACTTCCGGAGGCTCTTTCCGAATGCATCGACCGAAGACATCATCCGCTATTTCGGCGGCTTTGAAATGGTTGCGGCCATCGGGGCCATGCTGCAGGCAGCACAGCGCCGTATCGTCATCCTGGTGGACGGCTTCATCATGACGGCCTGCGCCCTGGCGGCCTGCCGCCTCTGTCCTGCTGCACGCGACTATATGATTTTCGGCCATTGCGGCGACGAGAGCGGCCACAAAAGGCTGCTCGATGCGCTGGAGGCCCGGCCCTTGCTCTATCTGGGCCTGCGGCTGGGCGAGGGCACCGGTGCGCTCTGTGCTTTCCCCATCGTCGATTCGGCTGCCCGTATGATTAACGAAATGAACAATTTTGAACATGCCAACATCACCAAGTATTTTTGACCGTATCTGGGCAGCCTTGCTCTTCTTTACCCGTTTGCCCCTGTGGCGTTTGCATCAGCCGTCAAAGGAAGCCTATGCCACCGTGGTCGAACATTGGCCCCTGACGGGCTGGTTGACGGGCGGCGTGACGGCTGCCGGCCTGTATCTGTTTTCCCTGTGGCTGCCCTGGCCGTTGGCCATTGTGCTGGCCATCGCCCTTCGGATGTTGCTCACCGGGGCGCTGCACGAGGACGGCCTGGCCGACTTTTTCGACGGCTTCGGCGGCGGGGGCGGCGACCGGCAGCGCATCCTTTCCATCATGAAAGATTCCCACATCGGCACCTATGGGGTGCTGGGGCTGGTGGTTTATCTGCTGACGATTGTCTTCACTCTTTTGCCGATGGTTCCTTCGCAGGCCGTCTGGGTGGTGCTGCTGGCCGATCCCTTTGCCAAGCTGCTGGCCGCCAACATGATTGTTCTGCCTTATGCCCGCAGTGAGGAAACAGCCAAATCGAAGGTGGTGTACCGCCGCCTGTCGGGCCAAGCCACCGCCAGCCTGCTTGTCCAAGGGCTTTTGCCTCTTGTTTTCTGCCTGTGGCAGCTGGGGGCTTTTTCCGCCAACGGCCCGCTGGCGTGGTGGGAGATTCTCCTGGTGGTGGCCGTGCCGATGCTGGTGTCGAAGGGACTTTTCTGCTATGTCCGTCGCCGGCTGGGAGGCTATACGGGCGACTGTTGCGGGGCAGTGTTCCTGCTCACCGAAGCTTCGGTTTTGCTGACGATGCTTGTCTGTCTTGTCAATTGATATCCGCGCCATGGAAGTGATCATGATCCGTCATACCCGCGTCGCGGTACCTCCGGGCACCTGCTACGGACAGAGCGATGTGCCCCTGGCCGACACTTTCGGGCAGGAAGCGGCCCAGACCCGGGCGGCGCTCGCACGTTTCGAACCCTTCGATGCGGTCTATTCCTCCCCCTTGAGCCGGGCTTTGCGCCTGGCTGCCTACTGTGGCTATCCCGAGGCCCGCTGTGACGACCGCCTGATGGAAATGAGCATGGGCCAGTGGGAGATGCGCCGCTACGACGAGATCGACGATCCGGCCCTGCAGCAGTGGTATGGCGATTATCTGCATCTTCCCACCCGTGGCGGGGAGAGCTTTCCCCAGCTCTATGCCAGGGTGGCGGATTTTCTGGACGAGCTTCGCCGACAGCCTTACCGAAAAGTGGCGGTGTTTGCCCATGGCGGCCCGCTGGTATGCGCCGGAATCTATGCCGGCCTGTTTAGTGAAGAAGACTCCTTTGCCCACCAGGTCCCATACGGCGGCATCCAGCAAATCATCCTGTAGCCGCCAGCCAATCGCGCTGCGGCTTCCTGTCGTTGCGCTCTTGACGGGGAAAAAGCTTGTTTTACAGAAAAATCAACAGAGAAACAGTATCATCAGCTGGGCCAGCATCACCCGAAGGAACATGGTCAGCGGATAGACCGTGGCATAGGCCACCGAGGCTTCGTCGTTGCTGTCGGAGTGGGAGACGGCATAGGCCAGGGCTGGCGGATCGGTGGTGCTGCCGGCCATCATGCCCGTCAGCGTGAAGAAATTCAGCTTGCCCCATTTGCGGGCGATGAATCCGATCACCAAAAGGGGCAGCATGGTGATGACGACGCCGTATACGATCCATATCCAACCACCGCCTGTAATGGCCGGTACGAAGGTCTCGCCAGCCCCCAGCCCGACAGCGGCCAGGAACATGGAAATGCCGATTTCGCGGATCATCATGTTGGCACTGGTCGTCGAGAAGGTCACCATATGGTAGTAGGGCCCGAAACGGCCGATGAGGATGGCCACGATCAGCGTGCCGCCGGCCAGTCCCAGGCGGAAGGGCATGGCCAGATGGGGCAGGGAAATAGGCAGTGTGCCGACCAGGATGCCCAGCACGATGCCCAGGAAGACGGGCAGCAGGTTGGGAATGTCGAGTCGTTTGAGCTCGTTGCCGAAAATGTCGGCCACACGCCCCACATCGTCCTTGTCGCCGACCACGATGAGCCGGTCGCCGATCTGCAGGTGCAGGTCGGGGGTGGCCAGCAGGTTGATGCCGGCCCGGTTGACCCGGGTGATGGTGACATGATAGCGGTCGCTGACGGCCAACTGGCGGATTTGCTTGCCGTTCCACTGGGGTTTGGTCACCACGATGCGCCGCGATATCAGGTTGGAGGGTGAATCGCTTTTCTCTTCGGGCTTTTTCTCCATGACGGGGCCCAGCAGCGAGAGAGTCTCCAGATGGTCCTTGTCGGTCAGCACGCGCAGCGTGTCGCCCAGGTTGAACTGGGATCCGGCCTGGGCCACCAGCTGGCTCTGGTCTTCGTGGATGATGCGGCTCACCACCAAGGGAAAAGCCATCAGTTTGTTGAGCCGCTGGATGCTCATGCCGTCCACCTGGGGATTGGTCACTTTGATATCCACCATGACGGGCTCCTTGCTGCGGTCGGAATTGTCGCGCAGCCGCTGTTCTTCCTGATTGATTTTGATGGAGAAAATGCGTTTGATAAGCACCATCGACAGGATGATGCCGATGACGCCCAGGGGATAGGCCACGGCGTAACCGGTGGCGATCATGGGATTGTCCGTGCCCGTCATGTCCTGGAAACTCTGCTCGGCAGCACCCAGCGAGGGCGTGTTGGTGATAGCGCCCGACATGACGCCGATCATGGTGGCCATGTCCTGGCGCGACACTTGGGCGATGATCCAGGTGGTGAGGCAGCCGCCCAGGACAATCAGGGCGGCATACATATTCAGTCTCAGGCCGCCTTTACCGAAGGAGGAAAAGAATGAGGGACCGACCTGCAGGCCGATGGAATAGACAAAGAGTATCAAACCGAAATCCTTGGTGAAATGCTCCACCTCGGGGGTGAGCCGCAGCCCGAAATGGGACAGCAGGATACCGCAAAACAGTATCCAGGTGACACCCAGGGAAAAGGATTTGATTTTCACCTTTTCTGCCAGGAACACACCGGCCGAAATGGTCAGCACCAGCACCATCAGCGACTGGGTGATGCCGGGTTGCAGAAACAGATTATCCAGATAGCTCATGTTTTTCCTCTAATCGCCCGCAAAGGTACTAAAAAAAATTGCCGCTTGCTGTCTTTGCATTGCCGGTCGGCTGAAATCCGACGGCTGGCGCTCAGCACAGGAGAAAACAGTGCTTCGCCACCAGTCCGCCGGATTTGTACCGCCGACCGTCGGCCGAGGGCTAGGATTGGCGCTTAGTCCAAGCGTCAGCTGGAACGAGCCAGACAGTTTTATCGTACGTATCCAAATGCGTCCGCACTGAGGCCGCAATTAAATTGGACTCAGTACAAACTGCTCATTAGTATTTCTGATTCGAATAAAAGAGAATACTACGAACTCGAGTCAATAAATAACTGCTGGACGGCCTTGCAAGGACGGTAAGTGAGAAGAGGGCCAAAAACTTGCGGCTGTGCAAGAGACCCACTATCTTTGTTGCATTGCAGAAGATGTTTTTCCGGCAATTGTTTTTCGATATGTTTGTGGTGTTTTATCAAGAAAGGAATAATGAATACGATAGGATTATTGCGTAATAGGCGCCCGATGGGATGGCGCGGGGCGGTATGCCTGGTTTTGACAATGGTGTTGGGAGGCTGGGGTGCAGCTGCCCAGGAAACCTATCAGTTTGCCCAGCGCGACACGATGGCGCTCTATCTGGATGTGTACCGGCCCGATTCGGGTTCGGTGACGACATTTGAGGGGGTGGCCAAGCCGGCGGTGATGTTTGTTTTCGGCGGAGGCTTTGTCTCCGGTTCCCGCAGCGACGCGACGGCCCGCCGATGGTTCGATCGGCTCACGGCCGAGGGCTATACGGTGGTGGCCATCGATTACCGCCTGGGCATGAAAGGCTACCGGATGGGCAAGGGCCTGCTGGGCGCCAACAAGGCACTCGATCGTTTTCTCTCGTCGCAGCAGATGGGGGTGGAGGATGTCTTCTCGGCCGTGTCTTTCCTGGCCTTGCATCCCGAACTGGGGGTCTCAACCGACAACCTGGTCATCTCGGGCAGTTCGGCGGGCGCCATCATCTCGCTGGCCAGCGCCCATGCCATTGACCAGGGCCTGACGGAAGGGCTGCCCGAAGGCTTTGCCTTCAAGGGGGTGATGAGTTTTGCCGGCGGCATCATCAGCAAGCACGGCGCCCCCAGGTTCTCGCATCAGCCCTGTCCCATCCTGCTGCTGCATGGGACGGCTGACAAGATGGTGGCCTACAAGCATTTCGGCCTGATGCGCCGGGGTATCTGGGGCAGCGACCATATCGCATCCGATTTGGAGAAGAAAGGCTTCAACTACAGCATCTGGCGCTATGAGGGGCTGGGTCACGATGTGGCGGCCTATATGAATGTGGTGTGGGACGTGGAGAAATCCTTCCTCGAGAAGAATGTCATGCAGGGCATTCCCTGTCAGGTGGACGCACTGGTGGACGATCCTTCGCTGCCTACCTGGAAAGCCTGGGGACGGGCCCGTACGGCCGACATTTACCAAAATCCTTGACAAGCCGATGGATTTTCGGCGATAGATTTCTTTTCTATATAAATCGTCAAAAAACTGACTGGTCGGCTGAAATTCGGCCTCTGGCGCTCAGCACAGGAGAAAACAGTGCTTCGCCGCCAGAGACCAAA
>JAFSRR010000007.1 GCA_017446025.1 Bacteroidales bacterium
AGGCGTCATGGACAGCATGACCGTCTATCTGGAAAGAGCTTTTGAAACCATTCCCCAGGCTGAGAACAAATACTATTCCAGAATGCTTCAGATGTGGCAGATCCAGCAGTTGAAAGAGGCTACCGACGTGATGAAGAATGCCCAAGAATGGTCGCAGAAGGCTGCCGGTACCGATGTCAACACCTATCTGACCAACATGGGCAAGGCTGCCGACTACTACAAACAGGCCATCCCGATGTACGAAGAAGTGCTGAAGTACGAAGGCGTGGACGACAAGACCATCGCCAACGTGGCCAAGGCCAAGAGCAGCATCGATGTCTGCAAGCAGAGCATCAGCTCGTTTGAATCTTACAAGAAAACCATCAAGAGATAAATATCCGGTTTAACTTATCGCGCCTTGGATGACAGCATCCAAGGCGTTTTTCTTTTGTGTTAGCATGGCTGTTGGCAATTATTGTTATGAATATCCGCATCCGGCGGTAACGGCCGATTGTGTGGTCTTCGGCTGGGACGGACGTTCGCTGAAGGTGCTGCTCGTCAAGCGCGGCAACGATCCTTTCCGGGGGTTCCGGGCCTTTCCCGGCGGTTTTATGAATATGGAGGAGAGCACCATTCAGTGTGCCGCTCGCGAATTGGAGGAGGAAACGGGTCTGCACGGCCTGCCTCTGGAGCAGTTCCATGTTTTCTCGGTTGTCAACCGCGATCCGCGCGAAAGGGTGGTGACGGTGGCCTATCTTTCCCTGGTGCGTCTTGGTGACTACGATCCCCATGCCGGCGACGATGCCGCCGATGTCCTCTGGGCTGAGGTGGACAGGCTTTCGGTATTGGCTTTCGACCATGCCCGCATGATGCGTCTGGCCGTGCGTCACCTGTGGCGCAAGCTGCACCTAGCCCTGGCCGGGATGGATTCCTGCGAGGAATACCAGCTGGACGATACCGAGATCAGGCAAGTCTATAACAAGCTGGGCCGTCTGATGGCCAAATACAGCCTGACGGAAAAAAACGACCTGTCGGCCGATTAATCCTGCACAAAATCGAAAAAAACAGAGGGCCGCATCAACCGATGCGGCCCTCTGTGCTGTTTTTGGGGGTGAAGTCCCTGCAAGGGGGCTTTCAGTATCCTGTTACTGGATTTCGATGGTCTTGACAGCGTGGGCTTCCTTAACTTCTGCCTTCTTGGGAATGTTGATTTCAAGCACACCGTTTTCTATCTTGGCCGAGATGGCCTTGCGATCGGCGTCTTCGGGCAGAGCCAGGCTCTTGGCAAACTGCGAGTAGCTGAATTCGCGGCGCAGGTAGCGACCCTTCTTGTCGTTTTCCTTCTTCTCTTCCTTGTGTTCCATGGAAACAGTCAGGACGTCGTTTTCATCGATTTTGATGTTCAGGTCGTTCTTGCTCATGCCGGGAGTGGCCAGTTCAACAAGGTATCCGTCTTCATTTTCCCTGACGTTGACGGCGGGCGTGCAGGTAGTCTTTTCGTTTTCCATCCAGGTGTTGTCGAACAAATCGTTCCACATGAATCTCGGGAACCATACCGGGTTCTTGGTAAGCATCGTAGTCATAGTAGTAAGTTTTTATAGGTTACACATTATATTTTTTGTCTGTTGCCGGACTTCGCTGCGGGTCGGCCTTCGGGGAGGCTTTCCCGGGTTTTCCGTTCCGGACGTCCTGATAATAGTCAAATGTGATGCCAAGGCCTAAATAGTGACAAAATGACATTGAGATATTGTATTACAATGACAAAATGGCATTATTGAGAAAAAAGATGCCAGATTTTGTCGGATGAGAAATAATCCATACATTTGCAGCGAAAATACTCCTGAGCGGACTCTTCTGTCCGCAGGCATTATCAAAAACCTTTTTATTTTATTTATGCCCAACTTCAATATTGTGCAACTCAGAGAAAAGAGTCTGCAGGAACTTGTTGAGTTAGCCAAGTCCATGAACATCAAGAAAGCAGATTTTTCTTCCAAAGACAACCTTGTTTATTCCATCCTTGACGAGCAGGCCCTCCAGGCCGCCAACCGCAGCGCCGTGCAGCCTCGTGAGGCTAGTGCCGAACCGCGTCGTCGCGGCCGTCGCCCTGCCAAGGAAAAAGAGGCGATGGCAACCAGCCATCCCGATATCCTGCCTCCTGTACAGCAGGCCGAAGAAAAAGCCGACGCCCAAGAGGCAGAAGCTGCCAAGCCCCGTCGGGGTCGCAAGCCCGGTTCCAAGAACAAGAAAAAGGAAGCCGCTCCTGCGACTGAAAACGTTTCGGCTGAGGTCGCCGCTCCGGTGCAGCCTGCCACGGAAAAGCCGGCTGAGTCAACTGCCGCCGAGCCGGCCCAGGAACAGCCGCGTCGTCGTGGCCGTCGTCCGCGTATCGACAAGACGCGTAAGCCGGAGGGTCCTGTCGCCGAACCGGCTGCCCAGCCTGTCGAGCCGGCCGTGGAAAAACCTGTCGAGCCGGCCGCTGTGGAGGAAAAGCCGCAGCTTGAACCCGTCAAGACACCGGCTCCGGAAGCCAGACCCGCAGCGCCTGCCCCCATGGAAGGCCCTGCCTACCTGGCCGAAGATGCCCTGTCGGAAGCCCGCCGCATGGCCGGTCTGGGACCGAAAGGCCAGGACCGCCGCCAGCGCCATCAGGGGGGTACGCCCAATTTCAACGCCAATGTGAACAACCCCAACAATCCGATGTACAACCCCAACTACAAGGCCCAGATGCGCCAGGCCCGCCTGCAACAGCAGCAAGCCCAGCAGCAGGCCCAGGCCGAGGAGGACGGCTTCGATTTCGAAGGCATCCTGATGGGCAGCGGTTGTTTGGAAATCATGCCCGAAAACTACGGTTTCCTGCGTTCATCGGAATACAACTACATCTCTTCGCCCGACGACATCTATGTCTCCCAGTCGCAGATCAAGCTTTTCGGCCTGCGCACCGGTGACATGGTGATGGGACCGATCCGTCCGCCCAAGGAAGGGGAGAAGTATTTCCCGCTGGTCAAGGTCGACAAAATCAACGGCCGTGATCCTTCTTTCGTGCGCGACCGTATGTCGTTCGACCATCTCACCCCCCTGTTCCCCGAAGAGAAATTCAATCTCTGCGGCAAGAAGGAATTTGCCAACACCTCGGTCAGGGTGGTCGACCTGTTCTCGCCCATCGGCAAGGGCCAGCGCGGTTTGATTGTGGCCCAGCCCAAGACCGGTAAGACCGTCCTGCTGAAGGATATCGCCAATGCCATCGCCGCCAACCATCCAGAGGTCTATATGATCATCCTGCTCATCGACGAGCGTCCGGAAGAGGTGACCGACATGGCACGCAGCGTCAATGCCGAAGTGGTGGCATCCACTTTCGACGAGCCGGCCGACCATCATGTCAAGATTGCCGGCATCGTGCTGGAGAAGGCTAAACGTATGGTCGAATGCGGTCACGACGTGGTGATCCTGCTCGACTCCATCAC
>JAFSRR010000077.1 GCA_017446025.1 Bacteroidales bacterium
GCCATCCTCGCCAACCACGACCTCGGCCTCGTCTCCGACGAGATTACCGACGCCGTCGTAGCTGCCTGCAAGGAACTCATGGAAGGCAAGCACACCGAGCACTTCCCGATCGACATGATCCAGGGCGGTGCCGGCACCTCGGCCAATATGAACGCCAACGAGGTCATCGCCAACCGCGCCCTCGAGATCCTCGGCAAGAAACACGGTGACTACCAGTTCATCCACCCGAACGACCACATCAACATGGCCCAGTCGACCAACGACGCATATCCGACGGCCATGCACCTGGGCCTTTACATGATCCATCAGGACCTGATGGCTGCCCTCAAGGCCCTTGCCAAGGCATTCCGCGCCAAGCAGCGCAGCTTCGCCAATGTCATCAAGATGGGCCGCACGCAGCTGCAGGACGCCGTCCCGATGACCCTCGGCCAGACCTTCGGCGCCTTCGCCACCGCTGTCGAGACTGAAATGAAGCGCCTTGACGCCGCTGCACAGGAGTTCCTCGTCATCAACATGGGCGCTACCGCCATCGGTACCGGCATCACCGCTGAACCGGGCTATGCCGAGGCCTGCATCAAGCACATCAAGAAGATCTCCGGCTGGAAGATCAGCCTCGCCAAGGACCTCGTGGAAGCGACCAACGATACTTCCTGCATGGTGTGCTACCACGCCGAGCTGAAGAACATCGCCATCCGCATCTCGAAGATCTGCAACGACCTCCGTCTGCTGGCCTCCGGCCCGCGTACCGGTCTGGCCGAGATCAATCTCCCGCCGAAGCAGCCGGGCAGCTCCATCATGCCGGGCAAGGTGAACCCCGTCATCCCCGAGGTTACCAACCAGGTCTGCTTCAAGGTGATCGGCAACGACACCTGTATCACCATGGCCTCCGAAGCCGCCCAGCTCGAGCTGAACGTGATGGAACCGGTCCTCGTCGAGTCGATCGTCGAATCGCAGACCTGGATGAAGAACGCCCTCAACACCCTCCGCATCGAGTGTATCGACGGCATCACCGCCAACAAGAAGCGTTGCAAGGACCTGGCTGAGCACAGCATCGGTATCGTCACCGCCCTCAAGCCGTACATCGGCTATGCCAAGTGCACTGAGGTCGCCAAGGAAGCCCTTGTCACCGGCGGCAGCGTTTATCAGCTCGTCCTCGAAAAGAAGTACCTCACCAAGCAGCAGCTCGACAAGATCCTCGACCCGAAGAACATGGTCAAGCCCACGAAGGTGGAACTGTAAGCCAGGTTTCTGAATTCAAGGCGCGGCAGGGCTTGTGGTCCTGCCGCTTTTTTTTGTCCAGTCTATATCTTTGCCTTGTTCTTAAGGTTTTCGGCCTCAAGGGCAACTTTGATCCTATCGCGAATTTCTTCGGCAGATACCGCATATTTGGGACACATCCTTTCAAAATCTTGCTTTCTCTGGAACAATTGTGGAGAAAGGAGGCGGGAATACATGGTCTTGGAACGAATCTGATGACGGGAAAGATAACTTGCGTAACTGATAGCTTCCTCAAGTTTGCATCCAGCCTCAAGCAGACAGTAAATATCGTAATAGTCCCGGAATACTGTCCTGACGCAGAGAGTAAACACTTTCATTCCCAACAGATCCTGTAAATCCGGGGTCTTGAGGTTGTTGAATTGAACTCCAACATTCATCGATTTGACGGGGTTTTCTGGGCGGAAAAACGACAGTTTGACTTTACCGTCGTTAATGAATACGAGAAGGTGATCTTCCCCTAGGATTTCTTCTCTGGCGTCAGGGAACTTGGCTTTCAGTTCGCCGAGAATTGCTGCGAAATCAAGTTGTGGACGTTCTTTTCGAAGGCCAAGTAACTCGAAATCCAAATCTTCACTCAAGCGGTGATTCATTTGAATGGACTGACCTGTTCCTCCGCAGAGGAAGAGATCTTTAATGCAGTCCAACTGTGAAACGTCTGCGAATACCTCTTTCGTTGATTCTGTCAGTCCGGCCGCTATTTTCTCAGGAAGGTCAATATACGTGGGCATATCTAGAAATGTATTTATCTGGGTTGTTGATTCCGAATAGTTTCACTGCAAGTATGTAATTCAAGATATTCATCCGCTTGCCCTGACTGACCAGGCGCTCTTTCCATACCCGCTTGATATGGGCCCTGCTCCATATTCCAAGCAAAAGCGGCAGATCCTCCAGATCAAGGTGGACGAGAGCGGCTTCAATGACCGCATCATCGTCCAGACTGTCCGGAATACCCTGATATGACCAAAAACCACCATTCGCTTTGATCTTTTCCAGGATAATATGTCGTTTTTCCTTCATGTTCTCTGACTGCTTCTCATTTACTTCCTTCTCCACTTGATATCGGGTCTGTGCCAATGCAATTGTTCCGGAGGGGAGCCCCAGTGCCTCATCAATCCGTACAGAAAGGGGAATGGTTGCTTCACGCTTTCCGTTAATGATGGCAGAGATGGTCTGAAAGTGCTCACCAACCCGGGCAGCCAGTTCCATCTGGCTGATTCCAAGTTCGGTTATCCTCCCTTTGATCACCTCACCAACACTGGGTACTGATAGGATATTACTGCTTTGCATCACTGCAAAGATAGAAAAACAAATAATATTAAACAAATCTGTTTATTCTTATCGCAGCCCCAGCGCCTCCACCACCCGGTCGCACCAGCAGTCGAAGGTAGTGGCCCACCGCCCATGTTGGCATTTTTAGTATATTTGTAAGGAATTATACATCTGCTCAATTTATGCTTCGTCATCATATATCACTCTTCGGTCTTTCTTTGACCGTCTTTTTGCTGGCCGTGGCTCTTTCTTCCTGCGACAGCCACCACACCGCCGCTACGCTCAATGATGTGGAGACCTACCTCCAGACACGTCCCGACAGCGCCCTGGCCGTGATCCGCGCCATCGACACGACGACCCTCACCACCCGCAGCCTCCGCGCCCACTACGCGCTGCTCCACGCTATGGCCCTCGACAAGAACTGGATCGATACGACCGACGTGAATGTGGTGATGCCGGCGGCGGAGTACTACGACCGGCATGGATCGGCTGACCAGAAAATGAAGTCGTATTATTATTTGGGCAGAATTCAGGAAAACCAGCATGATTACACTGCGGCCATCTTGTCCTTCACAATAGCCGAAGATGTTTGCGCGGGATCTAA
>JAFSRR010000078.1 GCA_017446025.1 Bacteroidales bacterium
ACCTTCTCGCAATAGACATTGCCACCCAGGTGGGGGCGTTTGTCTATGACCAGGCAACGCCTGCCGGCCTGGCGGGCCCGGTAGGCAAAAGTGGCGCCATACAATCCGGAACCGACGATGAGGTAATCCCACTGCTTCATATCCTGCGATGGATTTTCTTAGGCTGAGGTACGACAAAAACCGAAGGTCAAAGGTAAAGAATAAATGAAAAATCACAAAAAGCACCTCCTGGGCTGTCCATGCAGGGCGAAAAAAAATTATCTTTGGAGGTCATCAGCAAAAGATATATCCTATGAAGAACTGCCATCAACCTCATGCCCTGCGCTGGAATGCCCTTATCATATCGCTGGCCGCCATCCTGCCTGTTGCTGCCCAGCGCAGCGTCATGGATTTGTCCGATCTGGACTGGAGTATCACGCTCGACCGGGAAGCCCAATGGGTCGATGACGAGCTTTTTCTGCCGCCTGTCGATCTGAACCGGCTGCCGGTCAACCTGCCCAGCGGTGGCTGGCAATTGCTCGACCACCCCGACAAGACGGGCGTCCACCTGCCAGCCACGGTCGAAGGCGAACTCTGGGGCTGGAACGGCCAGAGCTACGGCGTGACGGGCAACTATGTGGGTGTGTCCTGGTTTCGTACCCAGGTCGGGGTGCCGGCCGACTGGCAAGGCAAGCGCATCACGCTCGACTTCCAATCGGTGCGTTTCCGGGCCGAGATATTTGTGAACCGCCGGCTGGCAGGCTACGATCTGGTCAACAGCACGCCCTTCGAGATTGACGTGACTCCCTTTGTCCGTCCTGGTGAGGTTTGCGAGATAGCCGTCCGCATCACCGATCCCAACGGCAATTTCAACTGGAAGGACTCGCAGTGCTACAACTGGGGCGACTACCTTGTCAACCCCACACACGGCTTCGGCGGACTCACCGGCCGGGTGGCGCTCAAGGCTACGGAAAGACAGTATATCAGGGATGTATTTGTCGAGAACACTCCCGATCCGAGAAAAGTCAAGATTCATATCGAGGCTGTCGCCCAGGGCGACAAGACCGTTCAGCTGAAACTGCGCGAGCGGGGCAAATCGGCTGTGATTTGGTCGGCACAGACTGTCTTGGGCCAGTCCGACACGGAAAATCAGGCTTGGGCCTCGGGGCAGCCCGGCACGGTGGCCAGGACCGTCGAACTACGTTTGCCCCAGGCCCGGCTGTGGAGTCCAGAAACGCCCGATCTCTATGAACTGAGTGTCCGCATGGGCCGCGACCAGGTCTGCCAGCGTTTCGGCTTCCGCTGGCTGGAGGTGCGCTCGGTCAAGGGCGACCGGCAGTTTTACCTGAACGGCCGGCGCATCGTGCTCATGACGGCCATTTCGTGGAGCTTCTGGCCCGACAACGGCATCACCCCCGGTCGGGAACTGGCCCGCCGGCAGGTGGAGGACGCCAAGGCGCTGGGCATGAACATGCTCAATTTCCATCGCACCATCGGCAACAGCGATGTGCTGGAGGCGGCCGACTCCCTGGGCCTGCTCTATTTTGAGGAGCCGGGCGGCAACCAGTATTCGGCCGGCCGTTTCAACGACGGCACGTCGTACACCCGTTTCTATTTCGGTTTTCGCAACGAGAAACTGTTTCGCATGATCCGCCGCGACCGTTCGCATCCTTCGTTGGTCATCTACAATCTGCACAACGAGCGCGGCGCCAGCCCGCAGGCCGAAGACCGCCGGCAGATGTTGGCGGCCCACCGGCTCGACCCGTCGCGCATCCTCACCTACAATTCCTGCAACGGCAAGAATCCGGAGAATGAGCCGGACGACCATTTCAAGCTGCATCTGATGCCCAACGACACCACCTTCTACAACATCGGCTGGTGGGACAACCATCATGCCGGCGGACCGGGCGTCTATCACGACAACATCTACCAGGGCAAGGACAACTACCTGCGTTTTTCCGACAACAAGCCCGAGATTGTCTATTGGGGCGAGGAAGGGGCCATAGGCACTCCGCCCCGTCTGCAGCTGATCCGCGACGAGATATTGCAGAGCGGCCGTATCTCCGGCTGGGAAGCTCAGGACTATCTGGCCTGGTACGATGCCTACGACCGTTTTCTCAAAGAGCGCGGTTTCAGCCAGGCCTTCCCCTGCGTGGACAGCCTCACCCGCCGGATGGGCAACGTGGCCTATTATTATCAGGGTCGTGTCATGGAGAATATCCGCATCAGCAACACAGTCGATGCCTATGCCGTGAACGGCTGGGAATCGATGAAGCTGGAAAACCATTCGGGCATCGTGGACAACTATCGCCATCTGAAGGGCGACCCGCAGCTGATTGCCCGCTACAACCGGCCGCTCTACCTGGCTGTCAAGCTCAACCACAAGGTGCTGGCCGTGGGCGACACCACGACGGTCGATGTCTATATCGTCAACGAAAAGAACATCAAGGGGCCGGCCCGGCTGCTGCTCAAGGCCAAAGATGCCCAAGGCCGGGTATTGGCTTCGCATCAGGCCAAAGTCAAGGTGAGTGGCGGAGTTGTCTATGGAGAGGACTTGCTGCTGGGCTGGCGGCTGCCGGTTAACGAGGCCGGTTATGTGCGCGTGGAAGCCGTCCTGCAACAGGGCGGCCGCACGGTCACGACCGGCAGCGACGACATTTTTGCCGTGAGGATGAATGCCGAGGGCATCCGTGGACGGGGCCTGGTGGCCGACACTTCGGGCATGATTGCCCGCTATCTCAAACGACTGGGCATCGACCTGCAGCCCTATCACCGGGGCCGTCCGCAGGGCGACTACATGGTTGTGGGAGCCTTCGAGCCGACACAGTTCGGCAGCGGCTACAGCGACATCCTGGAATGGGTCTATACGGGCCACACGCTGGTCGTCGTCGACAACCCGGAACGCTGGGCCGAACTGCTTTGCGACAAGGAGGTGCTCGACTACCGGGGCAGCAAGATCCTGGGCAAATCGTGGTACGGCGGCAATTTCTTCTGCCGGCGGCATCCGGTGCTGGAAGGCCTGCCGCAAGATTGTGTGTTCAACTGGGAATACCAGTGCTTCGCCGCCTACAACCGTCGCCGGCTGGGACTGCGCGAAATGAACGGAAGTGTCATCGTGGGCTGTGTGTCCGATCATCGCAAGGAGGTCTATTCCGCCCTGACGGAGATTCCCGCCGGCAGGGGACGCATACTGCTTTCGACACTCGACATCCCCTCCTGCCTGCAAGGCATCAAGGCCTACGACCAGGCGGTCGATCTGGACGGCATGAACGAGTCGATGGGCACCTTCAACACCCACGAAGGCAATCCGGCCGACGCCGTAGGCCGCCAGCTGCTGCTCAACATGATCAGATATGCATCAAGGACTAACCAGATAAAATGATGAAATCACAAATGATTTGTCGCACGATCCTGGCATCGGTTTTGCCGGTCGTGCTTGCATTGTCTTCCTGGCAGACTGCACAGGCCCAGAGTGTCAAGGGCAACGAGGTTGTCTACCACTCGGCCAGCGGCGATCTGCGCCTGCAAGTATGCAACGAGCGGATGATCCGTATCACCAAGAGCACCGGCTCGGAATTCCCGGCCGACGAGCCTTGGATGGTGATCAAATACGATTTCGACCCGGTGGATTTCCAGGTGGAAGGCCGCACGCTGAAGACTGCGGCCATGCAAATCCGCATCGAGGCCGATCCCTGGCGCCTCACCTTGAGCGACGCCCAAGGCCGCGTGCTGTATCAGGAGACCGGTTGCGACGCTGGCGCGCAACCCCGAAATGAGTGTGTGATGCAGGCCGACGAACACGTCTTCGGCTTTGGCGAGCGCATGGACGCCCTCGACCAGCGGGGCCGACACATCCATCTCAATGTGGAGCTGGGCCGAGGTAGCAAGCCTGCTGTGGGCGGCAAGGACATCCTGCGGGCCGGCTATTGTCCGGTGCCTTGGTTCATCAGCAACAAGGGCTATGCCCTCTTCTTCCACAATGCCGCCAAGACCGACTGGGACATGGGCTGGAGCCGCCCGGACCGCTACAGTTTCCAGGCCAGCGCCGGCAATCTGGACTACTACCTCATCGTGGGGCCTTCCATCGAGACTATGCTGCATAACTACCAGCTACTGACGGGTGTGAGCCCCCTCATGCCCCGTGCTGCCTACGGCCTGCACCTGGGCTCCTACAGCGGCGGCACCTGGAAGCACGAGGAAATGACCAGCGACACCTATCCTGTGCAGCTTGTCGAGCGCATGCGCTCTGAAGGCATCCCCTTCGATTTGCTGTGGCTGGATTCCACCTGGCGCTTTTTCAACACGACCTTCGGCAACGGCGGCTGCAGCTTTGAGTTCCGTCCCACCTTCAAGGATCCGCAGGGCATGATCGACGCCATCTACCGCAATCATGTGGCCTTGTTTGGCCTGCATATCCGCTCCATCATGGACAACGGCTTGGGCATCAATCTCTACGACCAGGCCCGCGAGGCTGGCATCACCGTGCCGGGCGCCCGCAACCCGGGCATCGTGAATTTCTTCGACCAGCAGGCCGTCGATTGGTGGTGGGACAATGCCGCCATGCGGCTGGCCGGCATGGGCGTGAAGTTCTTCAAGACCGACGTGGGCAGCGCCCTGGGATTTCCCGAAGGGTTTCGCAGCGAGGACGGCTACAGCGGCGACGAACTGCACAACCTCTTCCCCATCGCCTATGCCAAAGCCCCCTACGAGAAGTTTGCCAAATTGAATAAGACACGCGGTTTCGACCACACACGCGAAGGCTATGCGGGCATCCAGCGCTATCCCTTCATCTGGGCCGGCGACTGGGGCACCGAATGGCAATGGTTCGAGCCGGTCATCCTGGCCGGCCTCAACATGGGATTGTCTGGCGTGGGCAACTGGTCGCACTGCATGGGCGGCTTTGAGCAGTATTCCGAATACGACACCGACCTCTACCTGCGCTGGTGCCAGATGGGTATGTTCAGCCCCGTGGCCCTGCTCTTCGGCATGGACCATCCCCGCTATCACGAGCCCTGGACCTATGGCCCGGAGGCCCAGCGCATCTTTGTCAAATACGATTCGCTGCGCTATACGCTCATACCTTATATCTATAGCAATGCCTGGCAGATGTACCGCACGAGCCGGCCGCTGATGACACCCCTGCTCTACGACTATTTCGACGACGAGCTCACCTATCGCATCACCGACCAGTATCTGTTCGGACCCTCCATGATGGTCTGCCCTGTCACCAACAAGGGCGCTTTGAGCCGCCCGGTCTATTTTCCCGGCGGCCGCTGGGTGGATTTCTGGACAGGCGAGCGCATCGAAGGCCGCCAGTACAAGTCGTTCCTTACTCCGCCCGATTTGATGCCCATTTTCATCCGTGAGGGGGCCATCATTCCCAAGCAGTCGCATCGGCAGTATATGGCCGAGAAGCCGGTCGATGTCATCACGCTGGCGGTATTTCCCTGCGAGCAATCCAGCTATGACCTCTACGAGGACGACGGCATCAGCGACAACTATCAGAAAGGCATCTATAGCCTGACCCATATCGAAAGCCGGCTTTCTGACGACGGCAGCTGGACGCTGACGATCAAGAAGCCGGAAGGCGCTTTCAAGGGCGAAAGACATCGCTACAATCTGGAAGTTTGGCGGGACAGCGTGCCTGCCATGGTCACCCAGAACAACAAGATCCTGCCCCGCATCCCTGCTCCGGCAGCTACAGATGCTGCAACGGCAGAAGAAAACACGCCTGCACCGACGGCCAAGGCAAAGCGGACCGCCAAGGATGACGGAGAGCCGGAAGGATGGTATTACGATGAAAATCTTCGCAGGGTGATTATTCACAGCCGTCTGAACAATAGCAAAGATATAGTGTTTAAAATCAATTAATTATGAAGAAGATACAGCTCATTCTCTGCTGCCTGTCGCTGAGTCTGGCGCTCTGGAGCCAAAGCACCCAGGGCCTGCGGTTCCGTCAGCCCCTGGCCTATCACCAATACCTGATGCGCGACCTGCACCGCCAGACCCAGGCGCGCAATGAGGCACTGGATGAGGCGTCCCGCTCCAAGGCCGCCATGCAGCAGTATATCCGCGACGCCCGGCAACGGCTGGAACAGATTGTGGGCGAACTGCCCGACCGGGGCGATTTGCAGGCCCAGGTGACCGGACGCTATGAAGGGCCGGGGTTTGTGGTGGAAAAAATAGTCTTCCAGAGTGCTCCCGGGCGCTACGTCACCGCCCACCTCTTCCTGCCGGCCAATGTCAAGGGCAAAGTGCCCGCCTGCATTGAGATGTGCGGCCACGGACTCACGGGCAAGGGCAACGGTTCCGGCATGGCCATCCGCATGGCCGTCAACGGTATTGCTGTCATGGTGGTCGATCCCATCTCACAAGGTGAACGCCTGCAGCTGATCGACAGCCAAGGGCAAGCACTCACCCGCGGGGTCACCACCGAACATACCCTGGTCAACCCGGCTTTCGTTTTGCTGGGCAGCAGCCTGGCCGCACAGGAGTATTTCGACAACAGCCGGGCCATCGATTATTTGCTCACCCGCCGCGAGATCGATGCGCAAAAGATCGGTGCCTACGGCTTTTCGGGCGGCGGTACCCAAGCGGCCTACCTCATCGCTTTGGACGACCGTGTCCAATGCGGCTGCGTTGGCCTGTTCTTCTCGTCGCGTGAACGCACATTGGAACTGATCGGTCCCTCGGACGGCTGCCAGCAGATTCCCTACGAGAGTGCCATGGGCATCGAAATCGCCGATATGGCCATCATGGCCGCCCCCAAGCCTTTCATCGTCCTGGACGGCGAATATGACTTTGTCGACCACTGGGGGGCCTTGCAGAGCTTCAAGGACCTGGAGAAATGCTATCAGGCGCTGGGACATCCCGAGCGCATCCGCCAATACTATGCCCAGGACGGACATGCGGCCCCGGCCGATGTGCAGAACGAGCTTTACGCCTGGTTCGGCCATTGGCTCAAAGGCAGCGATGAGGCCTTCCGGCCTGCTCCCTTCTGGCGAGGCGAGGATATGCACTGCACAAAAAGCGGACAGGTCAATCTGGAGTATCCCGATGCCCAGAGCACCATGGCCATGACCTTGGCCGAGATGGAACGGTATGCCCCACGTCGGGCGGCTTTTGTCCGGCAGGACCCCGCTTCCGTCAAAAAAGTCCTCTGTCATTATCTGGCCATCGATGAGGAACTTCCTGAAATAGAGATCATTCCCACCGGCCGTAGCCAGGGTCGCGACTACACCGACTACCGTTTCCAGCTGAACCGGCCCGGCGAAATGCCCCTGCCTTGCGTGGTGCGCATTCCCGACAATGCCACACCCGAGTCCAGTATCCGCATCCAACTCTGTGAGCAAGGCAAGGCATGGTATCTTGGGGAAATGGAGCGCCGCGACTTTGTAAGCAACGGCACCGTCATCATAGCCGCCGATTTCCGGGGCATCGGTGAGACGGCCGATCCTTACGAGCTGAACCTGCTCAAATACTGGAACAAAGACTACCGTCTCTCGGCTTCGGCCTTGCACATCGGACGCCCGCTGCTAGGCCAGCGCGTTGTCGACATGATCACCCTGCTCGACCTGTGCAGCAGCCATGAACAGCTCAAAGGCCGCCGCATCGAGGTGGCAGCCGACGGGGTCTATGGTCCGGTGGTCTGCCATGCCGCCGTGCTGGACCAGCGCATCGCCCGAGCCACGCTCACGCGCACGCTGCGCAGCTGGCGCTCCTATTTGGAAAACCCCATGCAACACGATATGTTGGCCAATGTGCTCTTCGGGGCACTCAAGGACTACGACCTGCCCGACCTGGTCCGTCTGAGTCAAGGCCGAATCAACTACGGAGATTAACCACTAAAAATAAAGGATTATGTTGAAACATCTGATGATGATTGGCCTGGCCGCCTTGACGACGGTCGCCATGGCGCAGAAAGCGCCGGTCGAATTGGAAGTATGGCCCGAAGGCGCCCCGCACGACAGCGGCCTGACGGGCGTGGAGACCCAACTGGAGAACGTGCGTATCGGCAATGTGACCCACCCCATGCTCTACATCTACCCGGCCGAGAAACCCAACGGCATGGCCATTATCGCCTGCCCGGGGGGCGGTTACATTCGTCTGGCCCCTAACCACGAAGGCCACGACATGGCACCCTGGCTCAACAGTCAGGGCATCACGCTGGCCGTGCTCAAGTACCGCATGCCCAACGGCCACATGGAAGTGCCCTGCGAAGACATCCAGCAGGCCATCCTGCTCATGCGCCGCTATGCCCCGCAATGGGGCGGCGACCCCGGCAAGGTAGGTGTGATGGGCGCCTCGGCCGGCGGACACCTGGCCGCCTATGCCGCCACCCACTTCACGGCCAGTGGCCAGACCCACGACCGCCGGGCCCGCACCACGTCCGACCGGCCCGATTTCCAGATCCTGTTCTACCCGCTCATGCGGCTGGGCGCCAATTCCTTTGCCGAGCAGCCTACGGACAAACAGCTGGAATGGTACGACAACGTGAAGAATGTCAGCGAGCAGACCCCGCCGGCCTTCATCCTCTGCTCGGCCGACGACCGGCTGATGCCCAATAGCATTGAGTATTTCCAGGCCTTGAACGCCAAGGGAGTGCCCGCTGCCCTGCACATCTATCCCACGGGCGGCCACGGCTGGGGATTCAACGACAGCTTCCCCTACAAAGCCGCCTGGACGGCCGAAATGCAGCGCTGGCTCGAGCTGCTGTTCCAATAGGGTGCTGACCGTCGGAAAATTTCATCGGCAGGAAACGGCAAAGCAGCGACAAGCTTTATCTCGGGATTCGGTCGGGCAATCCTGTCGGGCAATAAAAAAGGGGTGACTGAATGTTTCAGCCACCCCCTTGTTTTTCCCTCTGTCTGGGCCGCAGGGATCATTTGTTGAACAAGTCCTTGATGCCAGCCAGGGAGCCCAGCAGGTTGGAGGCTTCGTAAGGCAGGTAGACAGTCTTGTTCTGCTGTCCGCCGGCCACTTCCTTCAATGCCTCGACATACTTCACAGCCAGCAGGTAGTTGACCGGATCGGCTCCCTTGTGGTTGCTCACTGCCTCGGTGATCTGACGGATGGCACGGGCTTCGGCCTCAGCCTGCAGCACCTTGGCCTGGGCTTCACCTTCGGCCCGCAGGATGTTGGCCTGCTTTTCAGCCTCGGCAGCATTGATCTCGGCCTGCTTCTCACCTTCCGAATTCAGGATCTGCGACTGCTTTTCACCTTCGGCCTTCAGGATCTCGGCACGACGGTTACGCTCGGCCTGCATCTGCAGCTCCATGGTGCGACGGATGCTCTCGGGCGGGGTGATATCCTGCAGCTCGACACGGTTCACCTTGACACCCCACTTGTTGGTGGCATCGTCCAGGACGGTGCGCAGCTTGGAGTTGATCGTATCGCGCGAAGTCAACGTCTCGTCGAGTTCCATCTCGCCCACCACGTTACGCAGCGTGGTCTGGGTGAGCTTCTCGATAGCCATGGGCAGGTTCTGGATCTCATAGACCGCCTTGACGGGATCGACAATCTGGAAATACAGCAGGGCGTTGATCTCGGTCATGACATTATCTTTGGTGATAACGCTTTGTTTGTCAAAATCATAAACCTGTTCACGCATGTCGATGTGGATGCTGCGCGAAAGGGTGCCGTTCTGGCGGCGCACGATGGTGTCCTTGGCCTTCTCGATGACTGGCAGGATGACATTGATACCGGCCGTCATGGTCCGGTTGAACTTACCCAGCCGCTCGACGATCATGGTCTCCGACTGCGACACGATTTTGATACCGCTCAGGATGTAAATGACCACCAGGGCGATCAGGACAATCAATACAATAGTACTCATAGTTCTTTGATTATTAAAAGGTTAATAAATATTTCATATATGATTTGGCAGGGAGGGTCATTTGACGGTCACAATGAGGCTGTCGCGACCAACGATGGTCACTTCACTACCCTTTTCGATGACACGGCCCTCCTCCGACACGGCCTTCCAGTCGTCGCCGTCGACGGCCACCCGGCCCGTATGGGCAGCGGCATCGATAGTCTCCGAGACGACGGCCTTGCGACCGATCAGCGCATCGGCGTTGGTCTTCACATCCTTCGAGCGCTTGTCCAGCAGACGCAGCACAAAGGGACGGACAAAGATGAAGGCCAGCATCGAAACAATGGCGAAAATGCCCAGCTGCCAGGTAAAAGACAAATCGAAATAAGATGCCACGGCGGCGCCCAGGGCTCCGATGGCAAAGCAGATCACGCCGAAACCGGCTGTCGCGATCTCAGCAATCACCAGCACGATCGCTGCAATCAACCAATAGTAATAGATTTCCATAGCACTTGTTTTTTTACAGCATATATTTTACACAGCCCCAAATATAACAATAAATGGGACATTGTGCAATACACTACACATTGACTTCAATTCTCAACGTTCCCCCGAGCCCCGTTTCGACAATATCACGAAGAGTCCTGATAGTAAGATTGCTTCCGTCATTCTCGATGCGGGAAATAAACTCTCGTTTTCTGCCTATGCGGTCCGCTAGATCTTGCTGTGTCAAATCCAGCCTGATCCGTCCGTTACGAATCTGCTGTCCAATCATCAGATCGGAGATTTCCTTTTCGTAACGATCTCTTTTCGGAGTCCCCTTGCACCCAATGTACTTATCCTCCAACTGCGATAGTTTCTTCGTTTCCATAATCCATTTTTAGTTTATATTCAACACGTTGGTTTCTGTTGCCTTCTCAATGTAATACTCGTTCATAAGCCTTACAGCCTTTTCTATTTCTTTTCGTGGAGTCTTTTGCGTCTTTTTCTGGAATCCACTTAACAAAACCACCAGTTGACCGGTATCAAAGAAACAGAATACCCGAAAAATATTTCTTCCAAATGAAACTCGTATTTCAAATAAGCCATTCGTCCCCTCTATATGTCTGAGGTGATTGGTTGGGATAACATCAATTTCTTCGATGATTCGCAATATCTGAAGAATTTTCTCCTGAACCTTAGACGTTTGTAAATCAAGGAACTCTTCAAAGTAGCTTCTGTAAACGATAACAGTTCTGTGTTTTTTCATGGCAAAGGTAATTCAAAAGTTACAATTAGCCAAATACATTCGATTATCAAAACAGCATTTATAGCAAATAACTTTTCGCGAGATCTTAACAGCTTTCCGTTCAACTTTAACAAAGAAAATTTGGACGCCATCCTTAAAACGCCGTATGTTTGCACCGGAATCAATGCGCTGATTATTAATATTTTATTCATTTATATACTATCATTTATTATGGAGAATCCAGCTATTATTGACCAAAGATTTGAGAGACATTATGGTTATTATATGACCATGCAGTTGCCCCAAGAAGAAGACAGTTATGATGCCGATGACAAAAGAGAATGTTTGTACGCAGAAGCAATGCATCTACTAACGACAGGTTCCATAGAAGAAGGAAAAGCGCTGCTTGAGAAGTCTTATTCATTAGGATATCTAAAGGCAGGACACACGCTTGCTTACGGATATAGTGCAGGTTGGTATGGTGAACCTGATTATGAAATGGAAGTGAAACTGTTACGTCAGTTAATAAAAAAGGGAGATGCCGCAAGTATGAATGACTATGCTGTTTGTTACGAATGGGGAAAGGGCGTCAAACGAAATATGAAACTAGCCCTGTTTTGGTACAAAAGAGCCGTTGACAGATCCTGCATATTTGCTCTGAGCAATCTGGCACACATTTATTTAAGAGGTGATCAAAAGTACAGGAACTTGAAGGATGGAATACGGTACGCAAGGTTTGCAGCAGAACGCGATGTTGAGATGGCACAGAATCTGTTAGGCCTATGCTACGAAGAGGGAACCGGCCTTAGAAAGAACTACAGAAAGGCTTTTGAATGGTACACCATGGCCGTAGATAATTGTGCCGGCGCTTGTGCAGAGCACAATCTGGCACGTTGCTACAGATTAGGAAGAGGGACACAGAAAGATTTGAACAAAGCAGAAGAGTATGAAAGACTGGCTGTGAAACACGGTTTCAAAGTAAAAAAGGGAAACAACTATGATCATAGAAAGCAAGACTAATTATGTGTTCCTGGCCGAAGGTCTCGGACATTATATGCCATTGTGCATGAATCTGATACATGCTCTGAATAGTGAAGGGATTCCTGTCAGCTTCCTGCCCGGAACAAAATCCAAAAAGCATGTATGGGCTCGTGACTATATGCCCATACAACTCAGCGAAAGCACTTTCTTGAGATACACTTACAATCCGGATTATCTTAAAGGACATGAAGAGTACATCCCCCATTACAAAGGCATTGATGAAGACCTGGAATTGAACTGCACCTGCACAGACATAGTGTTGGATGGAGGCAACGCAATAAAATGCGGCCATAAGGTGATCATGACCGATAAAATCCTGATGGAAAACAATGCCCGGTATAAAAGGGACGAACTTATGGCCAAACTGGAAGAACTCTTTGACGCCGAGATTGTACTTATACCTTGGGATCGGCATGACGAGTATGGTCACGCCGACGGCATGGTGCGTTACATAGAAGGGGACAAAGTGCTTCTTAACAATTATGCAGACTTTGACCCATATCTTAGAAAGCGCCTGCTGGAGGCACTCACTCCCCACTTTGACGTTGAAGAACTGCACTATGGCTCTTCATGCCTGAGCAAATATTCATGGGCATACATAAACTTTCTACAAACAGAAAAAAGTATATTTGTGCCTGGTCTAAGGATAAAAGAGGATTTGCTGGCAATGGAACAGATTCAGAACTCCTATCCGAACCACAAAGTGATAATGATTGATGAATGCCAGAACTTGGTGAATGATGGTGGAGCTCTTAACTGCGTGAGTTGGAATATACTAACTGATAATCAATTTTTTAAGAATACTCAATGCAATGCATATGATAGACGATAAGTACATACAAGAGCATACACTTTTTGAGTGTTTTGAAGCATTTAAAGGTGCACAAGGCAATAATAAAGATGAAAGACTTGAATATGTTACAAAAGAATTCAAGTCTCTTGCGAAGAAACTGTTATATGGAGGACATCTTCTATGCGATAAATATGAGATAACGATTCAAGTGGTTGAATTCTATTATCATGAAGAGGAAACAATAGATGTGCAAGATCGAATTCTGGATCCTATTGTGTATCATAGAAATGGCAGGTATCCCGGTGAGCCAGTACCCCCATTTCCCATTATGTCAACACATGCACACCCTTCTGGTTATGATATTACATTTGAAGACCACCCCAAAGGCAAATACAGGGCATCGGCACTCATAAGAGCATACACTGTAAAGGATCGAGATATAGACAAATACATAAGATGGAATCCAAAGGATAATGGAAATGGGGAAAATGAGTCTTCTGATGATCCTTTATATGATGACCGTTCTCAAAATCTTTATTATTTCTTGAATGGTTTCCAAGTCAATGGAAATGGCCACCAAATAGAATGGAAAGACTATAAAGATTTTAATCCCGAGGACATTTATCAAGGACATAGAAAGAATGTGTTCATGGTTGATGAAAAGAAGTTCTTGGAAGATAAAAAGTCCGAATTCAAAGTAGATAAAAATAGTAATCTCGTTCTGGACGAAAAAGAATGGGCCTTTTCAAAAAAAGAAAACAGAGAAATAAAACATTCGCGTTCAGAAACTAAGCACAGTAACAGTTTCTCAATGAAAGAGACATATTACCTCGTCACAAGTGAATAGGATGGTACAGTAATGAAGATTCCCACCAAATATCTGCTTCTGGTCAACGGCCTCCTGTGGACAGCCATCGGCACCAGGATAGCGCTGATAGGAATTGACCATTATCAGCACCTTGAGAGTATTCCATGGTGGTTTTTTCTTCTGTCGTCCGTCGTCTTTGCGAGTTTCTGGTTCATGTTCACGGGAGTGGTCCGCAGGTATTCCGAGCGCATCATGACGATGACCGAGCCCCGCACCTCCATCTTCCAGACCTTCAGCGTCAAGGGCTACATCATCATTGCCTTCATGATTACCCTTGGCATCGCCTTGAAGCGCATACCTCAGGTCCCCGACTCATTTATTGCCTGGTTCTATTGTGGCCTGGGACCCGGCCTGCTGTCAGCAGGAATCCGTTTCATCCTCCGCTGGTGGAAAGCCATTCATGAGACATCCTGCTAGGGATGGAGAAGCTCTCCCGACAAGATCAATCGCTGTAGTTGTGGTCAATTATGATGGAGAACTGCAGGTCGGGAAGGACTTGCTTCAGTTCGTTGAGCAGGCTTTGCGTGAAGGCCTGGTCGTCGGTGACCGTCATGTCGGGGACCACATCCACCGATACGCGGTTTCCGTCGTCATAGACATAGAAAGCATGCACCTGCACCACGTGCTCCTGACGCATCAGCGCTTGGACCACAGTCCTTTGTAGCTCGGCAGGTTTGTTCTCTCCCGTGGCATTGGCATACACGCCCACCGTCATCACGATGCCGTGACGCTCCATCATCACCTCCGAAATATGCCGGGTCAGCCCGTGGATCTG
>JAFSRR010000079.1 GCA_017446025.1 Bacteroidales bacterium
CGAAATCTGCCAGTTCCTCGACCAGGACACGGCGCCGGATCACTTCCATGCCCATATCGGCAGCCAGCTGCTGAAGGCTCTTGTTGGTGATGGAGGGCAGGATACTGTTCGAGGCCGGGGTCACATATTCATTGCCGCGGACCATGAAGAAATTGGCCGGGCCGCATTCGTCCAGGTATTTCTTTTCCTTGGGATCGAGATACAGCACTGCCGAATAGCCGCCGTCGTGGGCGATGGCGCCGGCACGCAGCGAGGCAGCGTAGTTGCCGCCCACCTTGACATTGCCTGTACCCTGGGGTGCGGCACGGTCGAACTGACGCATGATGACCACGTTGGTGGGCTTGAAGCCGGCCTTGAAATAGGGGCCGACGGGCGTGACGAACACCAGGAACAGGTATTCTTCGGAAGGATTCACTCCCACACGGGCCTGGGTGCCCACCAGCAGGGGCCTGATATAGAGGGCAGCGCCGCTTTCATAGGGCGGCACGAAACGTTCGTTGAGCTTGACAGCCTTGAGCACGGCTGCCTTGAAAATCTCCTCCGTGGGAGCCTGCATCAGAATGGCGGCAGCCGACGACTGCATGCGCTTGGCATTCTCGTCGAGGCGGAAAATCCGGATTTTGCCATCTTTGCCCTTGAAAGCCTTCAGTCCTTCAAAAGCTTCCTGTCCGTAGTGCAGGCAGGTGGCAGCCATGTGCATGGGAATGTACTCCGAGGAGCAGACTTCAAGTTCTCCCCACTGTCCGTTGCGCCAGTAGCAGCGCACGTTGTAGTCGGTGGGGATGTAGGAGAACGATAGGGATGACCAATCAATTGATTCCATATAATGATGTGTTTTTTTCGGGGCATAAAGGTACTGCTTTTACTCAAAAGTACCGCACAAGAGGAACAAGAATTGACATTTTGTTCCTATTTTTGCGTCCCCAAACAGAACGTTTTCGTTAAGCCGAATCCAGACAAGCTTGCTTGTATGGTGAGGCGAGAAAACGACTGATGATAATCGAACCTTTATTTAAAACTGATATGAAAAGAATTTGCATTACCCTTGCTTTGCTGACTGTCACCGCAACCCTGGCCATGGGACTGAGCGCCCAGCAGCAACCCACCCGCGAGCAACTGGAGGCCATGATCGCCCAGATGCCCCGCATCCCTTCGACCGACCAGGTGCGCACCGGCCGCCTCGACAACGGTCTTACCTATTTCATCCGTCACAACGAGCTGCCCGCCGGCCGCGCCGAGTTTTACCTGGCCACCAATGTCGGCGCCATCCAGGAGGAATATCCCGCCCAGGACGGTCTGGCCCATTTCCTGGAGCACATGTGCTTCAACGGCACCCAGCACTTCCCCGACAAGGGCATCCTCAATTACCTGCGCAGCATCGGGGCCGAGTTCGGCCGCAACATCAACGCCTCCACCGGCTTTGAAGAAACCCAGTACATGCTCAACAACATTCCCGTGGAGCGTGCCAGCGTGGTGGACAGCTGCCTGATGATCCTCTGCGACTATGCCCACTTCGTACTGAACCAGGCCGAGGAAATCGACAAGGAGCGCGGTGTCATCATCGAGGAGCGCCGTCAGCGCCGCACCGCCTCGTGGCGCACCATGGAGCGTGCCCTGCCCTACTATTTCGGCCCCGACAGCAAACAGGCCTCCTGCACCCTGATCGGCTTGCAGGAACACCTCGAGACCTTCAGCCCCGAGAGCATTGTCAAATTCTACAACACCTGGTACCATCCCGGCAACCAGGCCGTCATCGTGGTGGGCGATGTGGATGTGGACCGCACCGAAGCCAAGATCAAGGAAATATTCTCTGTCATCCCGCTCAAGGAGAATCCCCAGCCCAAGCCCCTGCAGGTCATTGCCGACCATGCCGAGCCGCGTGTGGGCATCCTGACCGATCCCGAGACCACTTCTCCCAGCATCGAACTCATCTGGCACGGACAGGCCATGCCTGAAATGATCCATGCCACGGCTGCCGGCGTTGCCACCGACCTGGCCAAGGAAATCCTGGCCTCCGTGGCTGCCGAGCGTTTCAACGACATCACCTCCAAGCCAGGCTCGTCCTATCTGAGCGGCAGCTTCGGCTTCGGCGACCTCATCTATGAGGACATCGAAGCCATGATGGGCGATGTCTCCCTGCGCGAAGACAACCTGCTGGGCGGTTTCCGCGATTACTACACCGAACTGCTGCGCCTCACCCGCTACGGCATCACCGACGCCGAGTTCAACCGGGCCAAGACCGAGCTGCTCTCGCAGCTGGAGCGTCAGGTGAACAGCGCCGACACCCGTCAGAACCCGCAGTTTGTCCGCCCCATCATCAACCATTTCTTCGACCAGAAGCCCCTGCTGGAGCCCAAGGATCGGTATGAGCTGACCCAGATGGTGATGGCCCAGATCAACACCCAGGTCATCAACCAGATTGCCGCCCAGATCGGCGGACATGCCAACCTGGTGGTGCTCTACAACGGCCCTGAGAAGGAAGGTATCGCCACCCCGACCGCCGAGCAGCTGCTGGCTGTCATGGCCGAGGTCGAGGCTTCCAACATCACCCCCCTTGAGGGCGAAGAGATCCCCGAATCCTTCCTCGATCCCGCCACCCTGAAGGGAGCCAAGATCAAGAAAGCCGGCACCACGCTCTACGGTGCCACCGAGTGGACCTTGAAAAACGGCGTGAAAGTGGTGGTCTATCCCACCGACCTGGCCAAAGACCAGATCTTGTTCAACTTGCATAAGGACGGCGGTCTGAGTCTTGTCCCGACCGAAGACCTGGCCTCCTTCGACGAGAATGTCATGAGCCTGTTCCGCAACAACTCGGGTGTTTCCCAGTTCCCGGGCACCATGGTAGCCAAGATGCTCACCGGCAAGAACGTCAGCGTCAACCCCTACTTCGACGCCCTGGAGCACGGCATCAACGGCAGCTCCACGGTCAAGGACCTGGAGACGGCCCTGCAGCTCGTCTATCTCTGCTTCACCGATCCCCGTTTTGACGAGGAGGAATGGCAAAACGGCATCGACCAGCTCCAGGCTGTCCTGCCCAATCTGGTCAACCAGCCCAACTACAAGCTGCAGACCGAACTTTACAAGACCATCTACGACCATCCCCGCCGCGAGATGATCTCGGCCGACAAGCTCGCACGAGCCGACCTGGCCACCTTCGAGAAGAACTACCGCCAGCTCTTTGCCAATGCCGCCGGTGCCACCTTCTTCGTGGTAGGAGATGTGGATATCGAGGCCTTCCGTCCGCTGGCCGAAAAGTACCTGGGCTCGCTGCCCGCCGGCAAGAAGCCGCTCAAATGGGTCGATCAGCACGAAGACATTGTCAAAGGCGAAATCGAGAATGTCTTCAAAGTGGATATGCAGACGCCCAAGAGCACTGTCCTGCAGGTCTATAGCGCCGACATACCCTATTCTTACGAGAAAGAAGCTGCCCTGGAAGCCATTTCCTACATCCTGGACATGCGCTACACCGAGAGCCTGCGCGAAGAGGAAGGCGGCACCTATGGCGCCCAGACCATGTGCAACATGGATCGCCGGCCCAAACCGGTGGCCCTCATCCAGGTGGTCTTCGAATGCCGTCCGTCGCTTTGCGACAAGTTGCGCCAGCTGGCCATCGACGGTCTGAAGGATCTGGCCCAGAACGGACCTACCGAGGAAGAAGTGGGCATGGCCAAACTCAACTTGCAGAAGAACATCCCGGAGAGCCGTCAGCGCAACGCCTGGTGGCTGAATGGTTTGGAGATCAACAACCTGTTCAAGGAAGACCGCGACCAGGCCTACGAAGCTGCCGTCAACGCCCTCAGCGCTGCCTCAGTCAAGGCCACCCTGCAGGAAATTATGAACCAGCGCAACTTTATCGAGTTGGTTATGAAACCTGCCAACACCGCCGAAGCGGAATAACTGGCAGCTGATAATCAATTAGCGGCATTTCTTTTCGAACCGTCGCAGCAAGCTGCGACCCCTCCCACCGTCATAAGGCCGGCGGGCCCCTCCCTCTTTCGAGCCGAGGGTGACACGGGTTCTTGAAGAAATGCCGCTAATTATATTACTCGCTGAGCCGGGCGCGGGTCATGCCGGTTTTCATCAGGAAGTCGATTTCGACGGGAGTGCGCTCGGCATTGTCCTGCACATAGATCCGCACCTGCTCTTCTTCCACGGTACGGCCTTTTTCGGTTTTGGGCGCCATCTGTGAGAAGCGATGGCACTCGACCGTGCGGTTGCCCACCTTGAGCTTTTCCAGGCCGCCATAGACCAGCACCTGGGTGGTGACCCGGGCGCTCTGAGCCATCAAAAAGGAGATACGGTCGCCGTCGTTGAGAGTGGAGAAATCGCTGTGCCGGGCACACTGGATCATGCTGATCATGTCATAGACCGGCTGGGAGCAGACGGTGTCGGTCTGGCGCACCGTGCCGTTGTTGTAGATTTTCCGCTGGCGCACCTGGAAACGGCCCGGGGCCGGCCGCGAATACCAGGCCTTCTCGTTTACCTGCCCGTCGCCCTCGCGGCAATGCTTGTAATAGAACAGGGGATCCTGGTCAGGGCTGAGCACTGCCGTGATGGTGTCACGCAGCAGGAAAATGGCATCGGCCTTCTTGGAAGTGTGGACAAACAGGGTGGTTTCGCTGGCCCGACGGCCTTCGTAATCGACACTGCGGGTCAACAGACGGGCGGTGCCGGCCTTGATCCAGACAAATTTCCAGTTGAACAAAAGCTCATAGGAGAGGTCTTCTTCGGGCGCCGGACCCACTTCGGCCATGCGGGGCTGCAGTGTCCGGGGCTGCTGGGCGGCCAGCGGCATGGACAGGACCGTCAAGGCCGTCAGAATCAGCATCGGGACTATGTTGCGCGACTTTGTCATGGGAAAATGCGATGAAAAACGGCACGAAAGATACGAAATTCATCACGTACTTGCCAATTTTTTCGTATCTTGGGCCTTGAACCACACACACGACTATGACCACTTATTTGCTCATTGCATCAATCGTTATCGGACTGACAATCATCGTATTGCTACTTATTCCCTCCCGCAAGGACAAGGATATCGAGGCCCTGCGCACACAACTGGAGCGCATGGAGCAGCAGCAGAAAGACGACAGCCGACGCCAGGAAGAACTCTCGGCCCGACAGGCCAAGGAGCAGCGCGAGGAACTGAGCCAGCAGGCCCGCATCCAGCGCGAAGAGACCGCCACCCAGGCCAAGGAACAGCGTGAAGAGACCGCCCGGCAGGCCAAGGAACAGCGCAGCGAGATCCGCGAGCAGATCACCGAAATCCGCTCGGCCCTCGACCAGTCGCTCAAGGGGCTGACCGACGTCACCGAGAAGAAACTGGAAGAAATGCGCGCCACGGTCGATGAAAAACTGCAGAAGACCCTCAACGAGCGCATCGGCCAGTCGTTCAAGCTGGTGAGCGAGCAACTCGAGAACGTGCAGAAAGGCCTGGGCGAGATGCAGCACCTGGCCTCCGACGTGGGCGGCCTGAAAAAGGTGCTGAGCAATGTCAAGAACCGCGGCACCTTCGGCGAAGTGCAGCTGCAGAGCCTGCTCGAAGAGATGCTGGCCCCCGACCAGTACGAGGCCAACATCCGCACGGCCCACACGGGTACCGAACGGGTCGAGTTTGCCGTCAAGCTGCCCGGCAAGGACGACGACCAGGGGCCGGTCTATCTGCCCATCGACTCCAAGTTCCCGATGGATGTCTATGAACAATATACCGCCGCGCTGGAAAAAGGCGAGCAGGCGCTGGCCGAAGAGCGGGCCCGCCAGCTGGAAATCACCTTGAAAAAGATGGCCCGCGACATCCGTGACAAATACATCGACCCGCCCTACACCACCGATTTTGCCATCATGTTCGTGCCTTTCGAGAGCATCTATGCCGAGATCCTGCGCCGCCCCGGCCTGAACCACGAGCTGCAGGACACCTACCACGTGATGGTGACCGGCCCCACCACCCTGGGCGCCTTGCTCAACAGCCTGCAGATGGGCTTCCGCACGCTGGCCATCCAAAAGCGCAGCAGCGAGGTGTGGCAGACGCTGGGAGCCATCAAGACAGAGTTTGCCAAGTTCAACGACCTGCTCGACAAGGCCCAGAAAGGCCTGCAGTCGGCCGACAAGGCCATCGAACAGATGCGCGGCACCCGCACGCGGGCCATCATCCGGCGCCTGCGCAACGTGGAAGCCCTGCCCGAAGCCGAGACCCGCATCCTGCTGCCCGACATCGGCCCCGACGATGTCGATGAAGACGATACCGAATAGCCATTCCGTCCAACCATGTCGAAAATCGTTGTCTACAAAGCCTCTGCCGGCTCGGGCAAGACCTGGCGCCTGGCCGTCGAATACATCAAGTTGCTCCTGCAGCGGCCCGATGCCTACCGGCACATCCTGGCGGTGACCTTCACCAACAAGGCCGCCGGCGAGATGAAAGAGCGTGTGCTCGACGACCTGTGGGCACTGTCGCAAGGCCGCGAAGACAACAAGACCGAACACCTCAGGCAGGCCCTGGCCCGTGAGATGGGCGCCTCGTGGACAGCCGACAAGATCCGGCAGCAAGCCTCGCTGGCCCTGACACTGATCCTGCACGACTACAGCTATTTCCGCATCGAGACCATCGACACCTTTTTCCAGACTGTCCTGCGCAACCTGGCCCGCGAACTGGGGCTGGGCAGCAGCTTCAACATCGACCTCGACAACGATGCCGTGCTGGAAAAGGCCGTGGCCGACCTCTTCGAAAAGGCCTCCGAGCATCCCGAGCTGCTCAAGTGGATCGGCGACTACATCGACAACCAGATCGACCAGGGGCGCAACCGCTATGTCGAAAAGGCCCTGATGGGTTTTGGCAAAAACATTTTCAAAGAAAAGTTCCAGCAATACGAAGACCAGCTGGCCGCCGCCCTGCAAGACAAGGATTTCCTCAAGAACTACCAGCAACAACTGCAGGCCCTCAAGGACAAGGCTGTCAAGGAGATCAATCTGGCCGTCGGGCGGTTTTTCAAGATCTACGACGAAAACAACTTGTGCGAAGAGAATTTTGCCCACGGCAAAAGTGGCGTGTTGGGCTATTTCTTCAAACTCAAAGACGGAAGATACGATCCCGACATTGTCGGAGCCAGGGTGCTGAGTGCCATGGAAGGCGCCGAAAACTGGGTGACGGCAAAAGGGCCTCGTCGCGACGAAGTCATTGCCCTGGCCGAAGACGAGCTGATCTCCATCCTGGAGCACTGCGAGGAGGTCCGCTCCCGCAACTGGCTCGTCATCGCCTCGGTCGAGCTGAGTCTGGCCCATCTCTACCAGGCCGGCCTGCTGTCAGACATCGCCAGTGCCGCCAACCATCTCAACGAGGAGGAAAACCGCTTCCAACTGAGCAACACAGCCCACCTGCTCCAGGCCGTGGTGAGCGACAGCGATGCCTCCTTCATCTTCGAGAAAATCGGCGCCGACCTCGACCACATCATGATCGACGAGTTCCAGGACACCTCGCAGCTGCAATGGGCCAACTTCCGGCAGTTGCTCACCGAATGCCTGGCCAACGGATACGACAACCTCATCGTGGGCGACGAGAAGCAGTCGATCTACCGCTTCCGCAACGGCGACTGGCGCATCCTGGGCCATATCGCCCACCAGCTGCCGGCCGCACGCACCGACATCCGCGACCTGAGCCGCAACTTCCGCAGCGCCCGATCGGTGGTCGATTTCAACAACCGGCTCTTCCCCGCCCTGGTCGAAAAAGTCTGCCGGCAATTTGAGCCCAACATCGGCGCGGAACGCTGCGACGAAATCCGCCAGGCCTATGCCAATGTGCAACAGGAGTGCGTCAAAAAAGACATCGAGGGGCTGGCCCGGATTGAATTCTTCAAAGACGATAAAGAAGGCGACAACAAATACCAGGCATGGACCCTCGACCGTCTGGTGGCCCTGGTCGAAGATTTGCAACAAAAGGGCGTCCGGCCCGAACAGATCACCATACTGGTCAGAAGAAACAAATCCATTCCTGTCATTGCCAATCACTTTGCCCAATACAAGCAATCGGCGGCCCGACAACCCGACAAACGGGGCCTGTGCTACGAAATCGTCTCGGACGAGGCTTTCCAGCTCAAATCCTCGCCCAGTATCAGGATGATGGTGGCCGCCCTGCGCTATATCGCCAGCCCCGGCGACGACATCGCCCTGCAAGAGTTGAAAAGCCATTTCGAGGCGGGCTGGCCCGAAAATCTGCCTGCCCATCTGGCTGCCTTGTCGCAGCTGCCGCTGACCGAGATCATCGACCGCCTCTACCAGCTGCTGCGGCTCGCCGACCGGCCCGGCCAGGAGAGCTACCTGTTCTCCTTCCTGGACCAGGTGAACGACTTTGTGGCCCAAAACGCCTCGGACATCGGCGAATTCCTCACCTACTGGGACGACATACTCAGTGTGAAGACCATTCCCATGGGAGCCCGCCTGCAGGGCATCCGCATTTTGTCGATACACAAGTCCAAGGGGCTGCAATACCACACGGTCATCGTTCCCTTCTGCGACTGGTCGCTGCAAAACGAAACCCAATACGGCAACACCCTCTGGAGCCACACCGATGTCGAACCCTTCGCCAGCCTGCCCCTGGTACCGGTCGATTTCGGCAAAAAGATGTCCCAGTCGGTCTATCAGGCCGACTGGTGCGAAGAAAGCCAGCAACTGCTCATCGACAGTCTGAACATGCTCTATGTGGCCCTGACCCGGGCCGAAAACAACCTCTTTGTCCTGAGCAAGCAAGGCAAAGGGACAATGGGACATATATCCGACATGCTGTCCCTGGAATTGTGCCAATGGACAGGCTTCGATACCGACCAGGGCGCGTATGAGACAGGGACGCTCAGGGCCGCAGACGACAAGGCTGCCCCGCAACAAGGCGACATAGCGGTCGGCTACCAGAGTTTCCCGCTCAAGACCCGTTTCCGCCAGTCGAACCGCTCGCGCGACTTCATCCGCGACAAGGAAGGCCCCTTCACCACCGACTATATCGAGCACGGCAAGCTGATGCACTACATCTTCTCCCAGATACGCCGACGGGAGGACGCTCCCCGGGCTGTGCACCAGGCCGTGAGCGAAGGGCTGCTGGCCCAGGACCTCGAACACGACACCTTGCAGGCGGTCGAAAAGGCGCTGTCCCAGCCCGAGGCCGCCCAATGGTACCGGGGCGACGAACAGCTCTTCAACGAATGTGCCATCCTCTATCGCGACAGCGAGGGCCATCTGCAGGAACGGCGGCCCGACCGGGTCATCTGCCGGGAGGGGGAGGTGCAGGTGATCGATTTCAAATTCGGCCAGCCCCAGGCCAAATACCGCCGCCAGGTGCAGGAGTACATGCACTTGCTCAGCGAGATGGGATTCGCCCCTGTCCAGGGCTGGCTGTGGTATGTCGAAACAGGCGTTGTCCAACAAGTAAAAGCCGACTGACCCTATGAGCGCTATGAAATCATTCCTCTATAGAACGGCCGAAGACCTTTACCGCAAGCATGGCCATCACCTGAACGAGATTACCGTGGTGTTTCCCAACCAGCGTGCCAGGATCTTCTTTGTCGAACACCTGTGCACCCTGGCCGGGCGGCCTGTCTGGGCACCCCGTTTCATCAGCATCGGCGAGCTGTTTGCGCAAGGCCTGGCAGGGTTGCCCGAGGCCAAGGGCTGGACCGTAGCCGACCCCCTGCTGCTCTGCGGCCTGCTGTTTGGCGTGTATCGCCAGGTGATGGGCGAGGAGAAGGAGAGTTTCGACGAGTTCTACGGCTGGGGCAACACGCTGCTGAGCGATTTCGACAATATCGACAAGAACTGCGCCGATGCCCGGCAGATCTTCCGCAACATCAGCGAAAGGGAACAGTACAGCGACCGTTTCGAGCACCTGAGCCCTGAGCAGGAAGCCGTGCTGAAACGCTTTTTCAGCCACTTCGAAAAGGGCGAGACCGAGCTCAAGAAACGTTTCATCCGCCTGTGGGACAAGATGCCCGACATCTACGCCGCCCTGCGCGACAAGCTGGCCGCCCGGGGCGAAGTCTATCAGGGCATGCTCAACCGCTATGTGGTGGAGCATTTCGACGAGATCACGACGGAGGCCTACGGTGACAAGCTCTACGCTTTTGTGGGCTTCAATGCCCTGAACCGCTGCGAAAGCCTCATCTTCGAGCAACTGCAGAAGGCCGGCAAGGCCGTGTTCTACTGGGACTACGACCACGCCTACCTCGACAGCCTCTCGCACGAAGCCGGCCGCTTCCTGCGCGAGAACCTGAAAAAATTCCCCAACCAGCTCAAGGACGAGGATTTCGACAGCCTGACCAGGGTGCCCAAACAGGTGCATTTCGTCGCCTCGCCCACCGAGAGCGCCCAGGCCCACTATGCCGGCCAATGGCTCGACGAGACCGTCGGACGGGGCGGCTTCCTGCCTTCGGAGACAGCCGTGGTGCTCTGCCGCGAAGACCTGCTGCTGCCCCTGCTGCACTGCATCCCCGACAGCATCCCCGAGCTGAATGTGACAATGGGCTATCCGCTCAGCCAGACGCCCGTCTATAACCTGCTGCGAAGCCTGCTCCTGCTGCATTGCGACGGCTATCGGGGTGGCCAGTACCGCACCAAGTTTAGCCTGCCCCTGTTGCAAAATCCGCTCATCGGGCGCATCAGCCCCCAAGCCGAATCCTGTGCCCAGGCCATTGTCCAGGGCAGCTATTTCAGCGCCACAACCGATGAACTCAGCCAGGACGAGGTGCTGGGCGTCATTTTCCAGCCCATTGACAGTCCGGTGGCGTTGGGCCGGATGATGATGGACATCCTGCGCCGGCTGGCCGACCAGGCCGGCGAGGACGAGGAGTTGCTGCCGCTCTACGAGGAAAGCCTCTTCCAGGCCTACACCACCCTGAACCACCTGAACGACCTGCTGGAAGCCCGTCTGTTCGACATCACCCTGACCACCTACCGCAAGCTGGCGCTCAAGGTGCTCAACCTCACCATCCCCTTCTCGGGCGAGCCATTGCAGGGGGCCCAGATCATGGGAATGCTCGAAACCCGCAACCTCGATTTCCGCAATGTACTGATGCTGTCGGTCAACGAGGGCGTGCTGCCGCAAAAGGCCATGAACAACTCCTTCATCCCCTATAACCTGCGCCGGGCCTTCGGCCTGACCGGTCCCGAGCACCAGGACGCCATCTCGGCCTACTATTTCCTGCGTTTTTTGCAGCGGGCCGAAAACATCACCCTGGTCTATAACACCTCGACCGAAGGCATGAACCGGGGCGAGATGAGCCGCTTCATGCGCCAGCTGATGATGGAATCGGACTTCAAGATTGACTCTTCGGCCCTCAGTGCCGAGATATTGCAGCCCGCCGCGCCTCTGTTGCAGGCCGCCAAACCGGCCGGCCAGCTGCCCGAGCGGCTCAGTCCCACAGCCATCAACACCTTCCTGGCCTGCGGCCTGCAATTCTACTACAAGTATATCCTCGGACTCAAAAACGACGATGACATCAGCGAAGAGGTGGACGGGGCCCGTTTCGGACAAATCTTCCACCGCACCGCCCAGTACCTCTACACCTGGCTGATGCTCAAAAAAGGGGGGCGCGACCACAGCCATGAGGCCGTCTGCGAGTATTTGCAGCAAAAGAAGGACGCCCGCAAAGACCCGGCCTGGCAGACTGCCGTCCATGTCACGGCCGACGACATCCGCGACATGATGAAGGCCAAGGTGGATGATGCGGGCCATGCCAAGAGCCTGATAGAGTTTGTGGTGCTGTATTATTTCCAGATCGAGGTCTTCCACACCATTTCCCCGGAAGGCGAGGTGCGGCGCCGGGCGCGGTCGTATGAGGAATTCAATGGCGAGCAGATGATCCAGTTCAAGCTGCTGGTCAAGTTTGCCAAGGCTTTGCTCAAAAGCGATCTGGAGTATGCGCCGTTCGATATCATCGACTTGGAAATGTGGGTGGAATCGCCCACCTTGTTCGACGCTGTCGATGACCGGGGCGAGGTGTTGGGCCGCTTCCGCACAGACGGCTACATCGACCGCATCGACTACAAGGACAACCGCATCCGAGTCATCGACTACAAGACCGGCGGACAGCCAAGTGTCTGCTTCCTGTCGGATCTGTTCGAGTGCAAGGACAGTCACCGCAAATACGTCCTGCAGCTTTTCCTCTACAGCAGCCTGCTGGCCATGCCCCAGACCCGTCTGCCGGAGAGTCTGCGGCGGGCGCTCGACCAAAAGGATGCCGCGATCCAGCCTGTCATCATCTACCTGCACCAACTCGCGGGCAGCGGCAAGATTGACGAAATCAAGTTGAAGAAAGGCAAAAACAACGACGAGATTGTCCTCAACTACCAGCCCTACGACCAGGACTTCCGCCAGCTGCTGAGCCGGGCCCTGTCGGCCTTGTACGATACGAGTCTGCCCTTCCAGGCCACCGACACCACCGACTCCTGCAAATACTGCGACTTCAAAGAAATCTGCCAGCGCTGACCGGTTCTACTGCAAACGGGACAATCGCGAAACGATCAACTCCTCGTACGACTTCTTCATGTCTTCGCTGAGAAAAGAATCGTGTATGACTGTCCGCCACTTGGGCAAAACCTTGTGAAAGCTCGCGATAAGACGCATCACGACTTTTTCCTCTATTCCCATTGTCTTTGCAGCGTTTATGAAGTCTGTCAAGCATAACCCCGTATTCCGGCCAGACAAGGGCAAGGCCAATTCCTCTTTGTCCTTAGGATTGGCAATGGCGACATTGAGCAAGTCATAGGCAGGTGTCAATTTGTATTCCTCAGCAGGACGGTAAAGGGAAAAGTTCTTCAGATGCATGTCATTATTGCCCGTGACAAAGCAAAAGAGCAGCAAGAGCATATAGTTTGTCAGGTCCAGTTTGGGGGTGCTGCTGTACCGGGCAATCACCTTTGCAATCTGCTCATACGACCCCTTGTATTTATACTCCGTAGGATGCAGTGTCAATTGGCACATGTCTTCCATATCGATTTTGTCACCCATCCTGGTGCGATCAATGCGCTTGGTGATATAGCCAAGCCGCCCGTCTGCCAAACGGACAAGGCTGTGAGGCACGACGTTTATCTTGGCAGCTTCCGCGAGATGCATGGTCAAATCTTCGTTCTCCGGCAACTGAGGATAATCGTCTGTCTGAGGCTTGAATATGTAGTCGCCCCAAAGTCCGACGATGGTCAGTCGGCTGCTGCCTTCGTGCCTGTTGAGATTCAGCGACAACTTGGGCTGCACCCCTGTCAGTGATGTCTGGGCACGGATCACCTGCTCGGCCAGTCGGTCAAGATCTTCGTGGCGGTATGGCAACAGGGGAACGTCCCTTGTTGCGAAAAACTTCCGCACACAGCCCGGATGAAAGTCTTTCTGACCTTCTTCCAGTTCTTTATAGCAATACAGGCACCTACACATTATACTTCTTCATCAGTTTTGGAAACGACACTTATGGATCCTATGCATTCTTTGCAGCATAGCAGTAACAGCGACATCCGGTCGAGAATACTGATGTCGGTGTTGCGGATGGCGACATCAAGCAGCCAGCCTTCGGGTATCAGCCCATCGAAGAATGGAAACAATACGGGACTCACGAATGCCTCCGCCTGCAATGGAAGAGTCAGACTGATTGGTTGTGCTTCTTTCTGGGAAAGATACACATCGTCGTAACGGAAACGGTATTCACCGCCGTCTTCCACAAGGATGCCGGCAAAGATGCCTTTGCGATATATTTCGGCCTGTCTCATGATTTTTTCGATGCGATGAGTTCGTAGTTAAACAAATCGAGAAGCTGGTTTACCTTGTCCATCCTCAACGACGGCTTGCCTTGCTCCAAGTTTCGTACAAAGCAAAGCCCCACGCCCGACTTCATGGCCAGGTCTTCTTGAGTTAAGCCGTATTCTTTACGAAGCGCCTTTACGACAGTTGATAGTTTTGTCCTTTCCATGTGAATTATATCATTTCGCATGCAAAACTACAACTTTATTTTCAAACTACATCATTTCAAATATAAAAATTGTGTTTCATACAACTTTTATATCGCTTCGAATATATTTTTCAGGTATTAGACTTTGATGTTCAGCATACAGAAAAAATCTGCCAGCGCTGAACGGGCAACGCTGGCAGAGCTCTATAAAACAGTTATTTCATAAAGCTATCTTCCCTCTCTTTCCTGGCGGTTGAATAATCTAATACTTATGTCAGGACTACTTGAATTTTCAAATCTACCGAAGCTGCTGTACTCATTCCCTTGGTCGTCATGACAATGATAAGTATCATACCAATTCCAGGTGTAATCGAATTCGCCGGTTTCGTAATTATACTGACTATTTACATTTGTACACTGCTCATTCTCATACATTCTCCATCTAAAAGATGTAGTACACGAGAGTTCTTTAATCCGACCCAAATCGGCGCCAAAATCGAAGGAAGGACCTGAATATACACCAGGAGCGTTTTCGATGAGACATTCAAAACTATTACTGTAATCAACCCTATGAGTCCAATTTGCCTTATAGCCATAATAATTGTTTTCAAGGGTGGGAGTTACCGTAGGATGGCTTCCTGAGTCATAATAATTGAAAGTAATATCTCCTGAAATATGGCACTTTCTCAACACAATAGCGTCCTCGTCTTCAAGATCGAAGACCAACTCGATAGACTTTTTATTAACCGATAGAGCATCATTTATTTTACTGCTGTCTATAATACCGATGTAGTTGTACTTAAAACAGCCGTCCACTTTTCCGGGAAGATCATTACTAAGCTTTGTGCATTTTACGGTTAGCCTATTGCCACTCCATGTGAAACTGGATTCAGGGGTATCATAGTTATTGTTTGCATTGAGACTTATTTCCTCAGTATAGGTGCATCCCTCTCCATTGCTATCTATGTAGGGAATGGATATGAGTACGTTCACATCCGTGAAATACGAACACGGCACGGTGGGATCCTGCACAAAGTGAAGGGTGGTTTCATCCTCAAGGACCATAGGATCTTCCTCATCTCCTTCGAGGTAGGTATAGACCAAGACGCTGTCTTTCCGCTCGTAGAACGATTCGTTTTTCTCGACGTTCAGCGTCACCTTGTTGTTGTCGGTGACAAGGGCCTCAAACCAGCTGCTGGCATTGAACACATCGGTAAGGAACTTGCTCACATACAATTGGCTATCTTCGCTCTTTTCCACAGCCACGTTGTAGGTGTCGGCCGTACCTTTCATCTTGATATTGTCTTGCGACAACTTCGTCTCGCCCGCCACGGTGAAACGCTTGCGCAGGCTTTTTATGGGCGTCTCCATTCCGAAAGCCTTGATGAGCGGGACCCAATAATACACACCCGGCTTGATCGTTTTCGTGGAGAGTTCCATCTCGACAGACTCCGGACCGTGGAAACCGAATTGCAGCGGCCTGTCGTAATGAGAATAAATGAAATCGGGCTCGGCCGCGGTTTTGACAGGATAGATGCCCATGCCCACCTCCTGAGGCCAGAACACCTGACGCTCGTCGGTGGTGATGCCGGCATTGAGCATCATTTTCTTATCGTCATATATGAACGGCAAGGTATCGACCGACGGGAACAAATACATATCGATAAAGGGCATCAATCGAACGTTTCCATCGATAAATTTGTAGTCTTTAGTCTTTTTACCAACGCTCATCCGGCCTTTGACATCATAGTCCAACGAAAGAGAGGAATAAGACATCATGCAGTCTTTCAAGGAATAAACGCCATCTCCAGAGAATACGTTATTGAGTGAAATATTGATCGATCCATCCACCTTGGGACCTATTACCACACCTGAGTATACGCCCAAATCAAATACTTTTTTCACCAAAGAGAGGGTTCCGATCTTTATCTCTGACTGGATGCCGAATTGAAGGGTTCCGTTCAACTGGAGATCATATTGTGATTCGGAGAAGAAACCTTTTTTTTCGAAAATGTCTCCTTTTTCCTTTTTCGTAAACTTGATGAATTGCTCGCTCATGTTGTCGATAGTAAACTCCTGCCAGAGTTGGCCGGTCAAAGCAGGGAAGGTGGCTTTTGCATTGATCGACCCGCTCCAGTTAACTACCAAGTCAGGACTGGCACTTACTTCGAAAATAGGACAGAAAGCCGGGAAAGGGATTAACGCCAGTGGCACGCCCGGACCGACGAGTTCGCCCAATTTCACCCCTCCTTCCTGACTTACCGACAAGGTAACTCCGGCCGACAAGCTATAGTTTTCAACCGTTCTGAGTTTGATGAAATAAGAATCGTTGATTATCTGAAATATACCACACATCGTCACTTTGAGATTGGACGAAAGATCAATCGTGACGGCACCGTCATAAAGAGGAATATGGCCGTTCAAATTGAAATCAGACAATGTGAGCGAAGAGCCACCGGCGATGGCCCGACGCATCTCGTTGTAGCCGGCCACCCGACGCATCACCTGGCCCGTTTCGGGGGAGACACCGGCCATCTCGACGGTGATAAACTGCTCGAAAATATCAGACATCTTTTCCACAGGGCTGCAAATGACCACTGTCCCGATGCTGGAACTCTGATCTACCGAAACAACCCGCCCGGCAAAACCGCTACCTTCCAGCGGACCGGCAAAGCCTACCAGCACATCGTCCTTGCGGGGCATCAGCTCCGAAGGAAGACTCTTCTGGAAAATCAATGTGGTGCTGTCGAATGCCATGATATACTGCGACATTCCCAGCACATCCATGTGACGCGCACGGGGATTGAACTTGATCTCAGGCTGCACAAACCCTATCGAGTCGATGGCCGAAAGGGGAATACGGAAGATACTGTCGGCCGTGACTATGTCCTGCACCACATACCAGGCCTGCTCGACACTGTCCAAATCGTATTTCGAGTAGCGGATCTCCTGCACCTGGTCGTAGAAAAAACCGTCAAAATCACCGTCGTTGCGGTAGATATAGAAAGCTTCGCCATCCTCGATGGTCTGAGCGGCGACATTGGCCACTGCCACCAGGCAGCAGGCCGTCATGAAGAGGTATCGCAGGGTTTTCATCGCTTGGAGATTTTAAAGGAACGGTCGTCCAGGTTGATGATATATACCCCGGCCGGGCGGGACGAAAGCGAGAAGCGGACGGGCGAGCCGTCACTGGTTTTGGATTCGAGCAACACACCGGCGGTGTTGTAAAGACGAACCACCGTGCCGGCGGCCACATTGCGCAGTTCCGTGCCTTCGGCCGTTTGGGAGAAGGTCAGGTCGCGCGTGGGGGCGGCACTGATTTCCGTATAGGGGCCCTCGTAGGTGTAGCGCAACACATCTGACAGCTGATAGCTGACGCTGTCGCGGTTGGTTTTGATGATCATCTGTCCTTTGCTGAAGGTGGTACGCGGCTCCTCGCTCAGATCGAAGCGCACTTTTTGGCCGTCTCGCTGCCACACCACCAACTGCTGCTTGGCATCGTCCTGCGCCCAGGCTCCCACGATAGTGGAGACAAGGACAAGACACATGGTAAAAAGTCGTTTTGTCTTGTTCATTGTGATAGGGGTTTATTGGGGCTGTAAATGTAATCTATTATTTTACAGCATGTTGTTACCCACCCCTATTATTTTTATTTTTTTTAACAGATGAGTGACAGACGCCTTGGAGGGTGCAGCCGCGGCAGAGGTCGCTTTCGGGGGATTGTTGACCGGAGTGCTGGCAACCGCAGGGGCAATCGGAGTTACTTCCGTTTGGAACGATTTCGTCCCTGCTTTGGCCGACGGCCGTGCTTTTGCCGCCGCAGCCGCAGGCGCAGGATTTCTTTTTCCGGCCCAGGCCGAAGATAAAGCGGATGGAGACCACCACGGCGACAGCCACAATAATATAGGTGATGATTTCCTGCACCATGAGCGTTTGTCTTTGAAAGGCTACACCAGCAGACTGCCGATTTGGAACACCAGGAAGCTGGCCACCCAGGCCACGCCGATCTGGTAGAGCACGGCAATCCAGGCCCAGCGCCGGCCGGCCTCTTTGGAGATGGCAGTGATGGTGGCGATACAGGGGCAATAGAGCAAGATGAAAATCATAAAGGCATAGGCCACCAGGGGCGTGAACACCGGCGAACCGTCGGCATAGACCTGGCTCTGCAGGCTGGTCTGCAAGGTGGTCGAATGCTCATCGACATCGCCGTCGCCCTGATAGAGGATGCCCATGGTCGAGACCACGATCTCCTTGGCCGACAGGCCGGTGAGCAGGCTGGCACCCATCTTCCAGTCGAAGCCCAGGGGCTTGACCGCGGGTTCGATGATACGTCCCAACTGGCCGATATACGACTGCTCCATCTGAGCCATGCTGTCCTCTCCCTTCCGGTGCGGGAAATAGCTCAGCGCCCAGATGATGATCGAAGCAAACAGGATCACCGTACCCATCTTCTTGAGGTACTGCGCCGATTTGTCCCACATGTGGATAAGCGTGTTGCGCAGGGTCGGCAGGCGATAGGGCGGCAACTCCATGACGAAGTGGTCGTCTTCGTTTTTGAAGGCCAGCTTCTTGAACAGCAGCGCCGTGAGAATGGCCACGATGATGCCCACCAGGTAGATGCTGAGCAGCACCAGGCCCTGGTTGCGGGTGAAGAAGGCGCCGACCAGCAGCAGATAGACCGGCAGACGGGCCGAGCAGGAGAAGAAAGGCACCGTGAGGATGGTGAGGATGCGGTCTTTGCGGTTTTCGAGCGTACGGGTGGCCATGATGGCCGGCACACTGCAGCCGAAGCCGATCAGATAGGGGATGAACGACTTGCCGTGCAGGCCGATGCGGTGCATCAGCTTGTCCATGATGAAGGCCGCCCGGGCCATATAACCGCTGTCTTCCAGCAGAGAGATGAACAAAAACAGGATGAGGATGTTGGGCAGGAACACCAGCACTCCGCCCACGCCCGTGATGATGCCGTCGCAGAGCAGGTCGTTGAACATGCCCTCGGGCAGCAGACGGCCTATCCAGCCGGCCAGCCAGGCCACACCTTCTTCGAGCCACTCCTGCGGATAGGCCCCCAGGGTGAAGGTGGTCTGGAACATGATCCACATAAACAGGATGAGTACCGGAAATCCCAGCCAGCGGTTGGTGAGCACCGTGTCCAGGGCATATTGCATGCGGCGCTTGTCCTCGCGGCTGTGGGTGAGGGTCTCACTGAGGGCCCCGCGGATAAAACCGTATTTCAAATCGGAGATGATGGCCGTAATATCGTCGTGGCAAGTTCTTTCCAACTGATCGCGGCAAGCATCGGCGGCATCCTTGATTTCCTTGTAATTGGGCAGGGAGGACATCTCCTTGTGAATCACACTGTCGTCTTCGATCAGTTTGAGGGCAACATAGCGGCCGTGATAGCGGTCGCGAACACTCTGGTTCACTTCGACCAGGGCCTTGACCGTGGCGATGGCCTGCTCGGCATCCTCGCCGTAGTTGATATGGATATGCTTGGTCTGCAGACC
>JAFSRR010000008.1 GCA_017446025.1 Bacteroidales bacterium
ATGTTTCTCGAAGGCCGCGGCCTGAACTCTTCCTATGCCATCTACCAGGATGCCACCGGCAAGGCCATGGACCGCACGCTGGCCCTGGGTATCGGTATCGGCTCGGGCTATATGTTTGAAACGACTTTCATCCGTGAGGCCACTTCCGACCTGACGGGCGAACGCGGCTCGCTGATGGGCGCTATCCAGGGCTTGTTGCTGGCTCAGTACGAAGTGCTGCGTGAGAACGGCCACACGCCTTCGGAGGCTTTCAACGAAACGGTCGAAGAACTGACCCAGTCGCTCATGCCGTTGTTTGCCAAGAACGGTATGGACTGGATGTATGCCAACTGCTCGACGACGGCCCAGCGCGGTGCCCTCGACTGGATGGGTCCCTTCCACGATGCCATCAAGCCCGTGGTTGAGAAGCTGTATGCCAGCGTCAAGTGCGGCAATGAAGCCCAGATTTCCATCGACAGCAATTCCAAGCCCGACTATCGTGAAGGCCTGGAAAAGGAACTGAAGGCTTTGCGCGAAAGTGAAATGTGGCAGGCGGGGGCTGTGGTCCGCAAGTTGCGTCCCGAAAACAACTAATCATGCGAAAGCTCTTTTTGACATGCTGTCTGCTGAGTTTTGTCGTTGCCTCCCTTTGGGCCGACAATGACAACTGGGCGCTGTACCAGCAGGTCAACAATTATTTTTACGAACATTTCCGCTATCCCGACATGGATTCTGCCAGGGTGGCCGAGGATAATCCTTCTGTGTTTAGGCAACTCGCTGAAGAACTGCACTTTATCGATCCCTACGGCAAGGAATATGCCTACGAGGGGCGGGTAGTGGTGCGCTACAGTATCTACGACCGGGGCCGGATGTCGCAAGTGAAGGTGGTCAACGGGCTTTGTCCGGCCATCGACAAGAAAGTGTCGAGGACTCTCAAATCCATGCGTCATCTCCGTTTTGACAAAGCCTACCGTGGCAAGGAGTATGTCCAGGCCTTCTACATCAGCGCCGACGGCAGCATCAAGACCGAGCTGCCCGACAACGGGGTGCAGTACAGCCCCGATGAGGCAGTCGTGCCTGTCGGCGGCCAGGAGGCGCTCGACCGCTTTATCGCTGAGAATCTGAACTACCCCAAGAGCGCTCTTGAAAGCGGCCTGCGCGGGGCGGTCAATCTGCATCTGATCATTGACAAAGATGGTTATGTGTTGGCGGGTTGGACGCGTGAAAGCGAAGGTGCTGCCGACCTGAACTGGGAGGCGCTTCGTCTGGCAGGCAACCTGCCACAGATGCGGCCGGCCTGGCATCAGGGCCAGCCGGTCGTCTCCCCCTGCACCTTGCCCATCTCCTTCAGGCTGAAATAATTCCGTACTGAAATATAGCATCAAGCCCTGCCAACCGATGATCGCTGGCAGGGCTTGGTGTTTTATACGGTGCTATAGTGTGGTGGTAGTGAATAATCCATTGTTCCCACCAAACTCAATATAAAGATTTTTGATCATTTCTTTTGCATTTTGCCTCAAACCGATTATATTTGTCCCAAGCACATTTACCATGTCTTCGATTTCTTGCTTCCGATTTTTCTCCGCAATGTTGACAGCACTTTTGCTCCTGTCCGCAGGAGGTCTGTCTGCGATGGACACAAGAGACTTCGGTCGGGGATTCAATTCATACTACCAGGGCAACTACGAGGAGACGGTTCTTCCCAACGGCACAACAAAGAAACTGCACTACCTTCCCGGCGGCTCGGTGATGGTGGAGACGGTCTCGCCCGGCAGCACCACCGGCACGAAAGTCCTCTACTACGGCTATCAGGACCATCTGGGCTCGCTCACCGCCCTGGTGCGCGAGCGCATCAACGGCAGCCGAGCCATCATCGACTACCGCTCCTACGACGCCTGAGGACGCCTGAGAGAAAACGACGACTGGGCCCTGCCACGAACCACCGACTTGCAGATCACCGACCGGGGCTACACCGGCCACGAGCACCTGACAGACTTCGGCATCATCATTCAAAGGTCATACCTGTGTTCAGTTTCTATTTATGGACGCAACGCAATTCGAATAATTCTTCCTATATAAATGAACCTTCAATGA
>JAFSRR010000080.1 GCA_017446025.1 Bacteroidales bacterium
AATTACATGTTGCCGCAGAAAAGAGCAAACACCAGGATGGTAAGCAACCGTGTTATCGATGGGATCAAGCCTACAATGCCTACGAATCGCATGAGATTCTTTTCCTTTTTAGATTGAGGAGGGCAGAAAAACCAATACCCTAAAACGAACAAAGGGCCAAAGACACAAGTGGAAATATCCTTTAGAAGGCTAGGCTCGTCTTTTAGAACGAAAACAATAAAAAAAAGCAACAAGGCGGAGAACACTGCCAAGAATGCTGCAGTGTAAATGAATCGTCGTTCGTTGTAATGCAGTACTCGACATACAAGCAATGACATAACAGAAAAAACTAAAATCCCAATAATGTCTATAGGTACAAGTTCCATAGTATTTCATTTAGCGCTCATCAACTCTCTCATTGCAATTTCGTTCCAACACTCAAAATGCGAAACAGCCACTCCGCAGTCACTCCCCACAAAATATGAATGACTGCCTGAACAATTAGTGCCCCACCCGTTATAGTCCATACATCGATCATAATACGTTTCACATCGTCCTTGTGCATATTGAGGGAAAGCTTCAGTACAGTTTCGAAAAGGGAGGTGATTATTAATACACGACACATTCTCTCCACTACTTGACTCCGAGAAGTTTTTTCTGACCGGATTTTTTTCTGGATGACAGCTTGATGGTCTTCGGTAGCCAATATTAAAAACAAAGGTATTTTGTTCCGGATAAAAAGATGAAGGTTTGATTTTTTCTCTGAACTTTGTATAGATACTTCGATCTGTCTGAGCCCTTCCTGCCAACTTGATGCTCTCCACTTCTTTGTTACTGTCAATATACACCTTTCCTTCATCATCGGCTTCGTGTTTCTTTCCATTTACATATACGATAGCATTTTTGAGCGGACTGTAGATTTTGAGGGTAGCATCTTCTAAGTAGTAGCACCCTGCTTTCTCTATTTCGTCTTTATGTTCCGCCCAGATCTTCTTTACAGTTTCTGCTTCCTCTCCATAATATTCAACAGAAGTGTATCCAATCAAGCGAATAACGTTATTGTCAGATAACTTTGTTCCAAGGGAACAGGTACTCACATAACGCTCCTCAAATTCTTTTTGGGAAACATTAGGGAGATAGTCTTCATCGTAAAGGCTCGACGAACAAGCAACCATTCCCATCAACACAACAAGGGCAATCATGCCTTTTGTCACAATAATACTAGCACTTTTCATAGTATGTTTGTTTAAATGATTAGTAAATAAGAGTTTGTGTATAAATTATTCTTGCTGTTTCAGTCCGAGCAGGGCACTGAGGGCTTCGATGTGGGCGGCGAAGGCCTTGCGACCTTGTTGGGTGGCAGAGTAGGAGGTGTTGGGCTTGCGTCCGATGAAACACTTTCTTGTTTCGACAAACCCCAGCGTCTCAAGTGCTTTGATATGGCTGGCCAGGTTGCCGTCTGACACCCCGAGCATCGATTTGAGGGTGTTGAAATCGGCATGGTCGCTGGAGGTCAGCACCGACATAATCCCCAACCTTACCCGGCTTTCGAAGGCTTTGTCAAGAGATTCAATGCTGTTCATAGGCTTTTACGGTCGAAACAAAAACGGAACCATATTCCCCAGCAGAAGTGAACCAGGCAGAAGCCTATCGTCCAACACATCAGCCCGTACTGCGGCAGGCAAAGCGCCACCAGGCCGGCCACTATCTGTGCTATACCGAAACCTCTGGTTACAGACCTTTTGAAAACCACAGGCGAAACAAGTATGAGGGCCAAACCGTAAAAACACAACATATAACCCGGTATCAGATTCCAGTGTCCGTTCAAAATGGGAGTCAGGCACACCAGACCTCCTGTCACCATAACGGTAAAGAATATTCTGAGCAACAGTTTAGCTCCCATGTCTACCGTGAATGGCGATCCTTCACGCGCAGCCTTTCGACGGGCCATGCCCCACACGGAGAAAAAGGCTCCTGCAAATACAGCAGCCAAGATGACAGCCTCCACAATGAAGACCTTAGGGGTGATTTCGTGCATGGGAAAAGATGTATTGCCCCAAAGCGGCTGGACGGAACCATAAAGAACCCAACCGCTTGCTATAGCCCCCAGCAAAGCCCACAGGGATGCGACCATACTTGATGCTCCATCGATGACGAGCACCTTCTGAGAGCGTTCCATCATTTTTCTGATGTCGCTCAGCACTTCCGTTACTTCTTGTTCTTTCATAGGTTGTTGACTATTTAATTATGCAGAGAACTTTGCGTTGCAAAGTAAATACAAAATATGGGCGTCGTCAAACAGCGTGGAAGGAATTAACATTAATTATAGTCTTTTCTTGCCCTCCCAAAGTATACTTTGGGAGAATTTCAGACTTAGAATCTTTTCAACTTCAAAAAGTTTTGCGAATAGGTTTGATTTGTACTATTTTTGTTCCCGGTCGTCAGGCAGATGGTTGTGCTGTGCATAACTGTTGCCGTGACCGGATGAAAAAGGGAATCATTCAAAAACTGATACAGTATGGCAGAAAAAAACGATTACAAATGGAATTTCACCACTTTGGGTGGTGCAACGCGTGTGAACATCACCTCGGGTGAGGACATCGCACATCTGGGCGAATTGGACCAGAAACTTTGGACGGTGCTGAGCTGCCCGGTCAAGGGGCTGGAGTTTGACGAAAAGACGCTGGCCATGATCGATACCGATCACGACGGCAGCATCCGCGTCAACGAAATCGTGGCTGTGGCCAACTGGCTCACCACGGTGCTGAGCGACAAAGACAGTTTGCTCAAGCAGGAAGACAGCCTGCCCCTGAGCGCTTTCAACCAGGAAGATCCGGAAGGGCTGAAACTCTACAATTCGGCCAAGCAGATCCTCGCCAACCTCGGCCTGGAGAAAGACAGCATTTCGATTGCCGACACGGCCGACAGCCTGGCCATCTTTGCCAAGACCCGCTTCAACGGCGACGGCATCATCACCCCCGACTCGACCGACGACGAGGCCCTGAAGACTTTGATCGGCCAGATCATTGCCACGATCGGCAGTGAAACCGACCGCAGCGGCCAGGCAGGCATCAACGCCGACCAGACCGAACAGTTCTATGCCGCCTGTGCTGCCTACGCTGCTTGGAAAGCCGCCGAAGAGAGCGACAAGGCCGCCATCCTCCCCTACGGTGACAATACGGAGGCCGCCTATGCTGCCTGTATGGCGCTGAAAGACAAGATTGCCGACTACTTCATGCGTTGCAAGCTGGTGGGCTTCAACCAGGAATTCTCATCGGCCCTGGACCTGTCGGTGGGCAAGGTGGAGAGCATCAGCGGCAACGACCTGTCCAACAGCCAGGAAGAGATCGCCTCTTATCCCCTGGCCCGGGTCGGCCAGAGTGCAGAACTGCCGTTTACGGGCATCAATCCCGCCTGGCAGGGTGCTTTCAATTCGCTGAAGACTCTGGTGCTGGATGTGGCCTTCCCCAAGCGCAAATCCATCACCGAAGCCGAGTGGCAGGGTGTTCTGGCAGGGTTCGACGCCTATGTCGCCTGGAAGGGTGCCAAGGCCGGTGAAGCCGTTGAGTCGTTGGGACTGGATGTCGTGAAGGATATCCTGGCCAAAGGCCAGAAAGCTGCTTTGCTGTCGCTCATCGAACAGGATCTGGCCCTGGCCGAGGAAGCCGGTGCCATCGAATCGGTCGACAAGTTGCTGCACTACTACCGTGATTTCTACGGACTGCTCCGCAACTATGTCGCCATGAACGATTTCTACGAGAGTTACAAGGGCGAGACCAAGGCGGTCTTCCAGGCCGGCCAGTTGTATATCGACCAGCGCTGCTGCGATCTCTGCATCAAGGTGAGCGACATGGGCAAGCATGGCGACATGGCCGGTTTGAGCGGCATGTACATCCTCTATTGCGCCTGCACTTCCAAGGTGAAGGGTCAGACCATGACCATCGCCGCCGTCCTCACCGACGGTGACGTGGACGATCTGCGGGTAGGCAAGAACGCCGTCTTCTACGATCGCGACGGCCTGGATTGGGATGCCACCATCACCAAGATCATCGAAAACCCGATCAGTATCCGTCAGGCCTTCTGGTCACCCTATAAGAAACTGGGCCGCTGGTTCTCCGAAAAGGTCAACAAGATGGCTGCCGACAAGGAGAGCAAGGCTTCGTCCGACCTCATTGCCAAGGCCGATTCCACCTCCATTCCGGCCGATGGCAAACCGGCTCCTGTCGACACTAAGAAACAGGCCTTCGACATCGCCAAGTTTGCCGGTATCTTTGCCGCCATCGGCATGGCTGTCGGCTACATCGCCAGCGCTTTCCTGGGCTTGGCCAAGGGTGTGGCCAGCTTGCCTTGGTGGGGCATCTTCGTGCTGATCGCCGCCATCATCATCGTGATCTCCGGACCGTCGATGTTCAGTGCCTGGCTCAAACTGCGCAAGCGCAATCTGGCACCGGTGCTCAATGCCAACGGCTGGGCCATCAACTCCAAGATTCTGGTCAGAACCCGCTTCGGTGCTACCCTGACCAGCCTGGCCAAATATCCGAGAATCCCGGCCAACGATCCTTTCGAGACCAAGAAATCGACCATTTGCAGAAGATGGATCATTGGTATCCTGCTGGCTTTGATTGTTGCTTTCGGAGTGCTTTATTTCACAGATTCCCTGACTCGCTTCGGCCTGCCTTTCCATAAGGAAAAAGCTGCCGTAGAGCAAGTGGAAGCTGCCCCTGAGGCCGCAGAGGCTCCCGCTGAGGAAGCTCCCGTCGCCGAAGAGGCCCCGGCTGCCGAATAAGCCGCTCGAACAACCTGTACATAAAACGGCCTCCCAACGCTGAGAAGTGCGCTGGGAGGCTTTTTTATTTGTTGGCCCTTGACAGTCGTGATGTGCGAAGTGCTATTCTTGAGGATGTTCCTTGAGCCATTCGGCAGCCACGCAGACCTGGTCGTACCAGGCCTGGCCGAAGCGGCGGATGAGCGGTTCCTTGAGAAAACGATAGACGGGAAGGTCCAGTTGCCGGCCACATTCGACAGCTCCCTGGCAGACATCCCAATGCTGGTAGTTGACGGCCGTCTTGCCCGAAGCCAACCGTTGCAGCCGGATGGGGTAGAGATGACAGGAAACCGGCTTCATGAAACGGGTTTTGCCCGCCCGCCACGCCTTTTCCAGGGCGCAGTAGCAGATGCCTTTTTCGTCGTAGCAGGTAAACACGCAGTCCTTGCCGTTGATGATCTGTGTGACGCTCTCGCCGTCGCGGTCGCGGTACGAAACCCCCTGGCGGTTGATCAGTGCGCGGGCGGCCAGGGAGAGGTCTTCCCAAACGGCGGGCAAGGCCTCCTCGATTTGGGGAATCTCTTCTTCGAGCAACGGTGCCCCCGCTTCGCCTTCGACACAGCAGTAGCCCTTGCAGCGGCCAAGGTCGCAGCAAAACTTCTTGTCAAAGACATCGAAGCTGATCAGCGTGTCGTCGATTTCTATCACCTCAGTCGTGAATCAGGTTTTTGCCCGTCATTTCGGCCGGCTGGGCGATACCCAGGATGTGGCAGATGGAGGGCGCCACGTCGGCCAGGATGCCGTTCGCTACCTTGGCCGTCTTGTTTGTGGAGATATAGACAAAGGGCACGGGATTGAGCGAATGGGCCGTGTTGGGACTGCCGTCTTCGTTGATCGCATTGTCGGCATTGCCGTGGTCGGCGATGATGATCACTTCATAGCCATGGGCCTTGGCCTCTTCGACCACCTTGCGGACATTGGCATCGACAGCCACCACGGCTTTTTCGATGGCCTCGTACACACCGGTATGGCCCACCATGTCGCCATTGGCATAGTTGACGGCAATGAAATCGTATTTTTCCGTTGCAATGGCCTGTTTCAAGGCATCGCCCACTTCGTTGACGCTCATTTCGGGTTTGAGGTCGTAGGTGGCCACCTTGGGCGAAGGAATCAGGATGCGGTCTTCGTTGTCGAATTCTTTTTCACGGCCTCCCGAGAAGAAGAAGGTCACGTGGGCATATTTTTCCGTTTCGGCGATGCGCAGTTGGCGCAGACCCTTGGCAGCAACGATCTCGCCCAGGGTATTTTCCACATTGTCCTTGTTGAACAGGATGTGCAGACCCTGGAAGGTGGCATCGTAGGGCGTCATGCAGTAGTAGTGCAAGGGGAGGGTGTGCATGCCGGCCTCAGGCATGTCTTTTTGGGTGAGCACGATGGTGAGTTCTTTGGCGCGGTCGTTGCGGAAGTTGAAGAAGACAACCACATCGCCCTCCTGGATGGTGGCCACCGGACGGCCCTGGGCATCGACATGGCAGATGGGCTTGATGAATTCGTCGGTGACGCCTTCGTCGTAAGATTCCTGCATGGCTTTGACCATGTCGGTGGCCGGTTTGCCGACGCCGTTGACCAGCAGGTCGTAGGCCTCCTTGATGCGCTCCCAGCGTTTGTCGCGGTCCATGGCATAATAGCGGCCCACGATGGAGGCGATGGCGCCGCCGTTGCGGGAGAGCGTGTCTTCCAGGGCCTGGATGAATCCGATGCCGCTGTGGGGGTCGGTGTCACGGCCGTCCATGAAGCAGTGGACATAAGACTTTTCTATGCCGTAGATTTTCGAGATTTCGGTCAGTTTGAACAGATGGTCGAGCGAACTGTGCACACCGCCGTCGCTGACCAGTCCCATGAAGTGGACCTGCTTGCCGCTTTGTTTGGCATAGCCGAAGGCCGACTTGATTTCGGGATTGTCCAGGATGCTGTTGTCGCGGCAGGCGATATTGATCTTGACCAGGTCCTGATAGACAATGCGGCCGGCACCGATGTTCAGGTGTCCTACTTCGGAGTTGCCCATCTGGCCGTCGGGCAGGCCGACATTTTCGCCGGAAGCCTGGAGCTGGGAGTGGGGATATGTTTTGAGGAGTTCGTCCCAATAGGGAGTCGGGGTGTTGTAGATGACGTCTGCTTTTCCGTGTTTGCCGATGCCCCAGCCGTCAAGGATCATCAGCATAGCTTTTTTCTTCATAGGGTACTTGTTTATAACGTTCTAATTCACTCTTTTGCGCGCCTGGGCCAGCATTTTGCGATTGGCCACGATGGCGATTTCCACCCGTCGGTTCAGTCGGCGTCCTTCCTCGGTCTCGTTGGTGATGACCGGTACCATGGACCCTTTGCCTTGGGTGAAGATGTGCTTGATGCCCGCCTTGCGGAAGGCTTTCCGGATTTTCTTGGCCCGTTTTTCCGACAAGGTCAGCGATTTGTAGTCGGATCCGTTGTTGTCGGTATGGACATAGAGATAGAGCTGCGTCTGCGGAAAATCGCGCAGGCATTCCCTCAGGTCTGTGATGACTGGCAGGAACTGCTCTCTGACATCGCTTTTGCCGCTCTTGAACACCATGTCGGAGGGGAAGACGACGAGCACCCCTTCGTCGGGCTGCCGGATCTGGATGCCGTCGATGTCGAGGACCTGCTGGAGGTTGTCGCGCAGCAGCACCATCTCCTTTTTGACGGCGGCACCGGTCTCGCCCCCCACTTTGGCATCGATGATGTATTCGACCACGGTGTTTTTGAACAGGTCGTCGATGTCCCGGTCAAAGATTTCGTTGGTGATTTCCTTGGGGACGGCGCAGCTGCCGAGTAGCAGCATCATGACAATCGAAGCGGAAACATGCCTGTTCATACAGCCTAGCAATGCGACTGCAAAAGTAATGAAAGTCGCCCGATTTTCTGCGAGAAGGAGAAAAAATACACTGATATTATTGCGTTTACAAGAATTATGCATATCTTTGCGGCCGTAAAAGAAGTGTCGGGGGGACGGATGTTCCTCCTTTTTTTATCCGAAATACGGCTAAAATGATTAGTAGAGAGACTGTTTTTCAATTGGTTGAACGCTGGACCGAAGGGAAGGATTTCTTCCCGGTCGATGTCACCGTGGGGCAGGACAACCTGATCGGCATCGAGATTGAAACCGACAAGGGTTCTGTCCAGATCGACGACTGTGCCGATTTGAGCCGCTTTGTCGAGCAGCATCTGGACCGTGACGTCGAGGACTATTCCCTGGAAGTGTCTTCAGCGGGTATCGGCCAGCCCTTCAAGGTGCATCGGCAGTATTTGAAGCATGTGGGCAAGGATGTGGACGTCTGCCTCAAGGACGGCCGCAAACTGACCGGCATCCTCAAGCAAGCCGGCGACGAGGATTTTGTTGTCACGGTGGTCCGCAAGGTCCGGCCCGAAGGCGCCAAGCGTCCGGTCATGCAGGAAATGGACGAGTCCTACCGCTACGAAGAGGCAGCTTGGGTCAAGTACCGGCTGGTCATTTAGCCTGTTAACTTATCACGCAGAAAATCAAAGAAATAATTATAATCAAAACTACAATGGCAAAAAAAGCAGTAACAGAAGAACGCATCAATCTGGTAGAAATTTTTTCTGAGTTCAAGGAGTCGAAGAACATCGACCGCTCCACGATGATCAATGTGATTGTGGATTCGTTCCGCAGTGTCATCGCCAAGATGTACGGCACCGATGAGCATTACGATGTCATCATCAACCCCGACAACGGTGACTTCGAGATCTGGCACAACAAGGTCATCGTCGAAGACGACCAACTGACCGATCCCGACAATCAGATCACCCTGACCGAAGCCCGCAAGATCGACGAAGACTACGAAGTAGGCGAGGAAGTGACCAACAAGGTCCATTTCAGCGAATTCGGCCGTCGCGCCATCCTGAACCTGCGCCAGACCTTGGCTTCCAAGATCATGGAACTGCAGAAGGAAAACCTCTACAACCGCTTCTCCGAGTGCATCGGCCAGCTGGTCAGCGCCGAGGTCTACCAAATCTGGAAAAAGGAAATCCTCTTGCTCGACGACGAGAACAACGAGATGCTGTTGCCCAAGAGCGAGCAGATCCCTTCCGACTTCTATCGCAAGGGTGAGACCGTCCGTGCCGTCATTGAGCGGGTGGACAACAAGAACAACAATCCCAAGATCATCCTGTCGAGAACCTCGCCTGCTTTCCTGGAGCGTCTTTTCGAATTGGAGGTGCCTGAAATCCACGACGGCCTGATCACCATCAAGCGCGTGGCCCGCATCCCGGGCGAACGGGCCAAGATTGCCGTGGAGTCTTACGACGACCGCATCGATCCGGTCGGTGCCTGCGTGGGTGTCAAGGGTGCCCGTATCCATGGCATCGTCCGCGAACTGAGAAACGAGAATATCGATGTTATCAACTTCACCCCGAACATCAGCCTGTTCATCCAGCGCGCCCTGAGCCCTGCCAAGATTTCTTCCATCCGTCTGGACGACGAGACCCGTCAGGCTTCCGTCTGGCTCCGTCCCGAAGAGGTCTCCCTGGCCATCGGCAAGAACGGTATGAACATCCGTCTGGCCAGCATGCTGACAGGCTACACCATCGATGTCTTCCGTGAAACCGACGAGGTGGAAGAAGACGATATCTACCTGGACGAATTCAAGGACGAAATTGACGAATGGGTCATCAACGCCCTGAAAGCCATTGGCTGCGACACGGCTCGCAATGTGCTGGCTCTTCCGCGTGAGACGCTGATTGAAAAAGCCGACCTGGAAGAATCCACCGTGGACGAAGTCCTGGCTATCTTGAAAGCCGAGTTTGACGAATCAGAAAACTAACGATATGCCGGTCAGATTACAGAAAGTAGCAAAAGAAGTGAACGTGGGGGTTTCCACTCTGGCGGAATTCCTGCGTAAGAAGAACATCATGGTGGAGGACGATCCCAACACCAAGGTGACGGACGAGGCCTACGAACTCTTGTGGAAAGAGTTTGGCCACGGCGAGATGCCCAAACGCGAGGAGAAACCTGCTCCTGTGGTCGAAAAGCCGAAGGAGGAAGATGTGAAGACCGTCGAAAAGGCGCCCGTCAAAGAAGAGGTGAAGGCCCCGGTTGCCGAACCGGAACGCCCCCATGTCAAAGTGCTGGGCAAGATAGACGAGTCTGCGCTGTCTCCTTCGAAGAGCAAGGAAAAGTCCGCTCCTGCACCGGCCAAGGAAGAAAAACCGGCCGAGAAGCCCCTTGTCGGGGAAAAGCAGCCTGAACCCCAGGCCGAAGACAAGCAGGCTCCTGTCAAGGAGGTTCCACAGTCCGAACCGGCAGAGGCCGAACCGGTTGTCGCTCCTGCTGTAGAGGTAAAAGAAGAACCGCAACAGCCGGCCCAACCCGCGCCTGAATCCGAGGAGGCCCCTGCCGCCCAGGCAGAGCCGCAGGAGGAGAGTGCCGAGGTCAAGGAACCGGAAATCTTCTCTTTGAGCCACAAACTGACCACCAATATCAAGGTTGTCTCGACCATCGACCTGGATTTGATCAACCAGTACACCCGCCCCAAAAAGAAAAGCAAACAGGAAAAGCTCAAGGAGCAGGAGGAGCGTCGTCAGCGGGAACAGGCCGAGAAGAAACAGCGTGCTGATGCTGCCAAGACGGCCCGTCCGGGTGCTGGCGAGGCCGGAGACAACGGCTCGGAGGGAGACCATGGCCAGGGCAAGAAGAAACGCAACCGCATCCGCGACGGCAAGATCCGTATCGACAGTTCTGCCGATTTCTCCTCGAGCGGCTACGGCAGCGATCGCCAGAGGGAGAGTGCCAAGAGCGGCAAGCATGGCAAGAAACCTTTGCTGAAGACCGAGGTCAGTGACGAGGATGTCTCGCGCCAGATCAAGGAGACGCTGGCACGTCTGAGTTCCAAGCCCAAGAAGGGTGTCAAGTACCGCAAGGAAAAGCGTGAAGCCGTTTCCCAGCGCCAGCAGGAGATGGAAGAGCGCGAAGCCCTCGAGTCGAACATCATCAAGATCACCGAGTTTGTAACGGTCAACGATCTGGCCAGCATGATGAACGTGCCGGTCGTACAGGTCATCTCCAAATGTATGGAAATGGGTCAGATGGTATCCATCAACCAACGTCTGGATGCCGAGACCATCAACATCGTGGCCGATGAATTCGGATTCACCACCGAATATGTCAGTGCCGAAGTCATGCAGGCCATCCACGAGGATGAAGACAAGGAGGAAGACCTTGTGCCGCGTCCCCCGATCATCACGGTCATGGGTCATGTGGACCATGGCAAGACTTCTTTGCTCGACTATATCCGCAACGCCAACGTCATTGCCGGTGAGGCAGGCGGTATCACCCAGCACATCGGTGCTTACAGTGTGACGCTCGATGACGGGCGTGAAATCACCTTCCTCGACACCCCGGGTCACGAAGCCTTCACCGCCATGCGTGCCCGTGGTGCCAAACTCACCGACATCGCCATCATCATTGTGGCTGCCGACGACAATGTCATGCCGCAGACCGTGGAGGCCATCAACCATGCTTCCAATGCCGGTGTGCCCATAGTCTTTGCCATCAACAAGATCGACAAGCCGGCGGCCGATCCCGAGCGCATCAAGAAGGAACTGGCCGAAATGAACTACCTGGTCGAAGACTGGGGAGGCAAATACCAGTCGCAAGATATTTCTGCCAAAAAAGGACTGAATGTCAAGGAACTGCTCGACAAGGTCCTGCTCGAAGCCGAAATGCTCGACCTCAAGGCCAATCCCAATCGCCGGGCCGTGGGCAGTATCATCGAATCGTCGCTCGACAAGGGCCGCGGCTATGTCGCCACGGTGCTGGTCCAGAACGGTACGCTCAAGATCGGCGACATCCTGGTGGCCGGTATCTATCACGGACGAGTCAAGGCTATGTTCAACGAGCGCGGCCAGAAAATCGAAACCGCCCATCCGGGACAACCGGCCCTGATCCTGGGCCTGAACGGTGCCCCGCAGGCCGGTGACAATTTCAATGTGATGGAGACCGAACAGGAAGCCCGCGAAGTGGCCACCAAGCGCGAACAATTGCAACGCGAACAGGGCCTGCGCACAGGCAAGATCCTCACCCTGGCCGAAATAGGCCGCCGTATCGCCGTAGGCAACTTCCGCGAGCTGAACATCATCGTCAAGGGCGATGTGGACGGTTCGGTCGAAGCCCTGTCGGATTCGCTGATCGAACTGAGCACCGAACAGATACAGGTCAATGTCATCCACAAGGCGGTGGGTCAGATTTCCGAATCGGATGTCACGCTGGCTTCGGCCTCCGATGCCATCATCGTCGGTTTCCAGGTACGTCCTTCGCTGCCTGCCCGTCGCATGGCCGAACACGAAGGCGTGGACATCCGTCTGTATTCCGTCATCTATGCAGCCATTGAGGAAGTCAAGTCGGCCATGGAAGGCATGCTTTCGCCCGAAATCAAGGAGGAAATCCTGGGTTCGGCCGAGGTACGCGAGACCTTCAAGATTTCCAAAGTGGGCACCGTGGCCGGTTGTATGGTCAAGGACGGCAAGATCAAGCGTGGTTGCAAGGTGCGCCTGATTCGCGACGGTATCGTCATCTACACCGGCGAACTGGATTCGCTCAAGCGTTTCAAGGACGACGCCAAGGAAGTGACGGTCGGATTCGAGTGCGGTATGAGCATCGTCGGCTACAACGACATCAAGGTAGGCGACTATATCGAATCTTTCGAGGAACACGAAGTCAAACAGTCGCTCTAAGGAAATGAACGTCATTGATATTGTTGCAGTTATCTTTGCAGTGATTGCCCTGATCGACGGCTGTCGCAAGGGGCTGGTCCGCGCCATCGGCAATCTGGCGGCCCTCATCGGCAGTATCCTGTTGGCCAGGAAGTGCAGCTATCTGGTCGGTCCTTGGCTGGGCAGTCTGCTGGACAAGGCCGATCCAAAGGTGATCCAGGTCTTGTCGTTTGTCGTTGTCATGATCGCTGCCTATGTGCTGCTCTGCATCATTGTCAAGTTGATAGACAAGGCTGTCAAGGAAGTGTTCCTGGGCTGGCTCAACCGCCTGCTGGGCGGTGTGCTGTCTTTTCTGATCAGCTTTTTCGTGCTCAGCATCCTGCTCAATGTCTATGAAGCGGTCGACAAGAAGCATGCGCTCATTGACGAGCAGACCATAGAGAACTCCATCTGTTACGATACCGTCCTGCATTTTGCGCCCACACTGTGGCCGATGCTCGGATTCGATGCCGTCACCTGGCCGCAGCTCCCTTCCATCGGGAAGGAGCAGGAGCAGGACGACAGAGTGATGAATCTCTGAAACAGGTAGCGCCATGAAGCAGTCTTCGGAACAACATATCATAGAAGAGGTCACCGCCGGAGAATACAAATACGGCTTTGTCTCCGATATCGAGACGGAGGTGATCCCCAAAGGCTTGAACGAGGAGGTGATACGCCTCATCTCGGCCAAGAAGCAGGAACCCGGCTGGCTGCTCGATTTCCGTCTGAAGGCTTTCCGCCATTGGCAAACGCTACAGATGCCCCGTTGGGCCCATCTCGACATTCCCGAGATAGACTTTCAGGACATCGTCTATTATGCGGCGCCCCGCAAGGAACACCCCCAGCAGGCAGGACAGCTCGACCCCGATCTGGTCAAGACCTTCGACCGCCTGGGGATTCCCCTGCAGGAGCGTGAAATGCTGGCCGGCGGCGGTACGGCCGTCGATGCCGTCATGGACAGTGTTTCGGTCAAGACCACCCAGCAGGAAGCCCTCTCCAAACTGGGCATCATCTTTTGTTCGATCAGCGAGGCCGTGCGCGAGCACCCCGATCTGGTCAAGCAGTACCTGGGCAGCGTGGTCCCCTATCGCGACAATTTCTTTGCCGCCCTCAACTGCGCCGTCTTCAGCGACGGATCGTTTGTCTATATCCCCAAGGGCGTGCGCTGCCCGATGGAACTTTCGACCTATTTTCGCATCAATGCGCTCAACACCGGTCAGTTTGAACGGACACTCATCGTGGCCGACGACGACAGTTATGTGAGCTATCTGGAGGGGTGTACGGCTCCCATCCGCGACAACAGCCAACTGCATGCCGCCATTGTCGAGATCGTGGTCTGTGACCGGGCCGAAGTCAAGTATTCGACCGTCCAGAACTGGTATCCGGGCGACAAGAACGGTCGGGGCGGCATCTACAATTTTGTCACCAAACGCTGTCTGTGCAAGGGTGTTGCTTCCAAAATATCATGGACCCAGGTGGAGACGGGATCGGCCATTACCTGGAAATATCCTTCCTGCGTGCTGGCCGGCGACCGCTCGGTGGGCGAGTTCTACTCGGTGGCTGTCACCAACAATCACCAGCAGGCCGATACCGGCACCAAGATGATCCATCTGGGCAGTGACAGCCGCAGCACCATCGTCTCGAAGGGCATCTCGGCCGGCATGAGCCAGAACAGCTATCGCGGCCTGGTGCGTGTCGCCCCCGGGGCGGCCCGTGTGCGCAACCACTCCCAGTGCGACAGCCTGCTGCTGGGCGACCGTTGCGGGGCGCACACCTTTCCTTATATAGACATCAACAACGAGACAGCAGTGGTGGAACATGAGGCCACGACTTCGAAAATCAACGAAGAGCAGCTGTTCTATTGCAACCAGCGCGGCATCTCGACCGAGGAGGCTGTCGGCCTGATCGTGAACGGCTATGCCAAGGAAGTGTTGAACAAATTGCCGATGGAGTTTGCCGTCGAGGCGCAAAAGCTCTTGCAAGTGTCCTTGGAGGGCAGTATCGGATAATTAAAAGACGAGACTATGTTGTTAGAAATCAAGAATCTTCACGCCAATATCGGAGACAAGGAAATCCTCAAAGGCATCAACCTCAGCATCAACGAGGGCGAAATCCATGCCATCATGGGGCCGAACGGCTCGGGCAAGAGCACGTTGTCGGCCGTGCTGACAGGACATCCTGCCTATACGGTCACAGCGGGGCAAGTCTTTTTCAAAGGGAAGAACCTGCTGGAGATGCCTCCCGAGATCCGCTCCCGCGAAGGACTTTTCCTGAGCTTCCAGTATCCGGTGGAGATCCCCGGGGTGAGCATGGTCAACTTTATGCGTGCCGCTGTCAACGAACATCGCAGCTACCGTGGCGAGAAGGCATTGAACGCTTCGGAGTTTCTCAAGTTGATGCGTGAGAAGCGGGCCCTGGTCGAGATGGACAACAAACTGGCCAACCGCTCCGTGAACGAGGGCTTTTCCGGAGGAGAAAAGAAACGCAACGAGATTTTCCAAATGGCCATGCTCGATCCGGTGTTGTCCATTCTCGATGAGACCGACAGCGGCCTGGACATCGATGCCCTCAGGGTGGTGGCCACGGGGGTGAACAAAATCCATACCCCGGAGAAGGCCTGTGTGGTGATTACCCACTATCAGCGCCTGTTGGACTATATCCGTCCCGACATTGTCCACGTGCTCTACCAGGGACGCATTGTCAAGACGGGCGATTTCTCGCTGGCCACCCGTCTGGAAAAGGATGGATACGACTGGATCAAACAGGAATTGGGAGAATAGCATGGAGGCTCTGGAAACATATCGCCGTCTGTTTGACAACTATCGCGAGGTGTTGCGCCTGAATGCCGCCCCGCAGATGGACGCCTGCCGCGATGAGGCGGCCGCCCGTTGGCTGCAGGCGGGTTTCCCTTCGACCCGGTCGGAGGCCTATCGCCATTTCGACCTGCAGGAGGCCCTGTCCATAGACTACGGCATGAACCTCTACCGCCTGGGCGTACCGGCCCATCCCGGCGATGTCTTTCGCTGCGATGTGCCCAGTCTTTCGACCCAGTTGTTTTTCATTGTCAACGATCTGTATTATCCCTCCAAGCGGCCGGTGCAACTGCCCGAAGGCGTCCTGTGCGGCAGCCTCAGTGCGGTGTTGCGCGAACATGCCGACCTCTTGCAACCATATTACCACCAGTTATGCCGGCAGGACGGTGACGCCATGGCGGCCATGAACACGGCCTTTGTGCAGGACGGATTTGTCCTATATGTGCCTGCCCATGTGGCGATCGACAAGCCCATCCAGCTCATCCAGATGTTCCAGGGAGAAATCGACATCATGGCCACCCGCCGACTGCTGGTGATTCTTGACGAAGGGGCATCGGCATCGCTCATTGTCTGCGACCATGCCATCACGTTGAGCCGCTATTTTTCCAACCAGGTGGCCGAGATCTTCGTCGGCAAGGATGCCAGCCTCTCATACTATGAGATGGAGATGACCCACGACAAGACCTGCCGGGTGGCCAATACCTATATCCGGCAGGAGGAAGGCTCACGTTTCCTGACTCAGATGTCTGGTTTGGAGAATGGCATTACCCGCAACAATATCACCCTGACCTTCGCAGGCCGTCATGCCTCGGCCTCCCTGTCGGGGCTGACCCTTCTGAGCCGCAGCCAGCAGACCGACAACCATGTGCTGGTCGACCATGCCGTGCCCGATTGCCAGAGCGACCAACTCTACAAATATGTGCTCGACGACGAATCACGGGCTGTTTTCGGCGGCCGCGTCCTGGTGCGCCCCGACGCCCAGCACACCGAAGCCCGTCAGTCGAGTGCCAGCCTGTGCAGCACAGAGCGGGTGCGCATGTGGTCCCAGCCCCAGTTGGAAATCTACGCCGACGATGTGAAATGCGGCCACGGCTCGGCCACCGGCCAGATCGACGAGAACGCCTTGTTCTATATGCGGCAGCGCGGATTGAGCGAAGAGGAGGCCCGGATGTTTTTGAAATTTGCCTTCGCTTCGCAGGTGGTCGATCGCATCGAGTTGGGTCCTTTGCAGGACCGTATGCGTATGCTGGTCGGCAAGCGGTTCCGCGGCGAGCTGGCCAAGTGCATCGATTGCAAAATTTGTCCGTAGAAGAAACGTAAGACGATGGATATCAATAAAATAAGAGAAGATTTTCCCATATTGTCGGAGCAGGTGTACAACCGCCCGCTGGTCTATTTCGACAATGCTGCCACCACCCAGAAGCCCTGGCCGGTGATCCATTGCCTGGAAGAAGGATACCGCCGGCACAACGCCAATGTCCATCGCGGGATCCATTTCCTGAGCCAGACAGCCACAGAGGCCCATGAGGCCGCCCGGGCACGGGTCAGGGATTTCCTCCATGCCGCCTCGGCAGAAGAGATCGTCTTTACCCGCGGCACGACCGAGTCGGTCAACCTGGTGGCTTTCTCCTTTGGGGAGACCTTTTGCCGCGAAGGCGACGAAATCGTGGTGACGGTCATGGAACACCATTCCAACATTGTGCCCTGGCAGATGCTCTGTGAACGCCGCAAGATGCATCTGAAAGTGGTCCCGATGAATGACCGCGGAGAGTTGCTTTTGGAGGAATACGAAAAGTTGCTCACCCCCCGCACCCGCCTGGTGGCTGTGGCCCATGTGTCCAATGTGCTGGGCACGGTCAATCCTGTCGGCGAAATGATAGCCGCTGCCCATCGGCGCGGGATCCCGGTCTTTGTCGACGGTGCCCAGGCTGTGCCGCATCTCAAGGTCGATGTCCAGGCACTGGACGCCGATTTCTATGCGTTTTCGGCCCATAAGGTCTACGGCCCCACCGGCTTGGGCGTGCTGTATGGCAAAAAGCGCTGGCTGGAGCAGATGCAACCCTATCAGGGAGGCGGTGAGATGATCGACCAGGTGCGTTTCGAAAAGACCACCTACAACGCCCTGCCCTACAAGTTCGAGGCAGGCACGCCCGACTTTATCGGCACGACTGCCCTGGCGGCTGCTTTGGATTTTGTGGAGACGCTGGGCATGGATTGCATCGCCGAATACGAATCCCAGCTGCTGCATTATACCGAAGAGCGTCTGTCGGCCCTGCCCGGCCTGAAGATTTACGGACAAGCCGCCCACAAGAGTGCAGTCGTTTCTTTCCGTATGGGCGACATCCATCCCTACGATACCGGTCTGTTGCTCGACAAACTGGGCGTAGCGGTCCGCACCGGGCATCATTGTGCCCAGCCCCTGATGGAGCGCCTGGGCATCGACAGTTGTGTCCGTGCCTCATTGTCTTTTTACAACACGCGCGAAGAGACCGACATCCTCTGCGCTGCGCTGGAGCGCATCCGCAAAATGTTTTAAAGCTATCTGCTATGATGAGTATCAACGAAGTACAAGAAGACATCGTCGCCTCCTTTGCCGAACTGGAGGACTGGATGGACAAATATCAGCTGCTCATCGATATGGGCAACGACCTGAAGCCTCTTGACGAACAATACAAGAAACCCCAGTACCTGATCGAAGGCTGCCAGAGCCGGGTGTGGCTCTATGCCCGTTACGAGAAGGAAAGCGGTTTGGTTTTCTACGAAGCCGAAAGCGACACGGTCATTGTCAAAGGGCTGGTCTGTCTTTTGCTCAAGGTCTTGTCGGGACGCACACCCGACGAAATCCTCAATGCCGATTTGTTCTTCATCGAGCGGATCGGTCTCAAGGAGCACCTTTCACCGACCCGTTCCAACGGTCTTTTATCGATGATCAAGCAAATCCGCTCCTACGCCCAAGTCTTCAAACTTCAGGCTTAGTCTCTTTGTTTTCACCTTTTTTTTTCTTGTGGAGTCCCTGCCAGACGAAGTAGGCCACAAGTAAGGCACCAATGGCCAGAAATCCGTAGCCGAATTCGCGGCTATAATGATCGACCGTTTCCATCAATTGGTCTTTTGGCAGAATCTGGAAGAAATAATAGCCCAGGCCGACCAAAATGGTATTCCAAATGCCGGCACCGAGGGCAGTGTAAAGCAGAAACACCGACAACTTCATCTTGGCCAGGCCTGCCGGGATGGAAATCAATTGCCTGACCACTGGAATGAGCCGTCCGATGAAGGTGGAGATGATACCGTGTTTGCGGAAAAATTCTTCGGCACGCTCGATTTTCTCGCCACTGAGCAGCAACACGTGTCCCAATCGGCTGTCGGCAAACTTGTAAACGAGCGGTCGGCCGATCCACAGCGACAGGTAATAGTTGACCAGAGCTCCGATACAGGCACCTAAAGTGGCAAAAAACACAACCAGGAAAACATTCATTTCGCCGGCGGCCGCGTTGTAAGCAGCCGGAGCCACGACAATTTCCGAGGGAAAAGGGATGAATGAACTTTCCAGGGCCATCAGTAGCGTCACCGTCCAATAATTCAGGTGATCGAGACACCACTGGACAAAAGCAAGTGATTCCATACGTCGGACTTGTTATTTGGTTTTTTCCAGCAAATCGAAGCGGGCCATCACCGAGTAGTTGAGTTCAATTTTTTCAAACTCGAGTTGTGGGGCATCTTCTTCCAGGACAGCCTCATCCATGGCTACCATGGCACGGCTCTTCATGGCCAGGTTGTAACGGACGGGAGAATTGTTGTATTCCACGATGTTCAATGCGGCACCGACGCTCTGCCCGATGGCCGAAGCCATTTCCTGGGCTTTGTCCTTGGCGTTCTTGACAGCGTTTTTCTTGACTTCCATCTTGAGTTGTTCAATCTGGGAATGGTCGGTTCTGATAATCGACAGGTTGGAGATGCCGATGGCTTCCAGGCGCTGGAACACTTTGCCGGCCATGTCGGCGGTGCCCAGTTTGAGCTGGTATTCCTTGCTGGTGCGAATGGTGCTGTTTTTGATCCAGTAGTGGCGGAAGTTGCTGGCCATGTCGCTCACCGAGAGTTGATTTTCGACATCGATACCCAGCGCTTTCAGTTCTCTGACCATGTTTCTTTCCAACACTTCGACTTTCACTTTCTGCTTGTCGGTCTCCTGCAGCAGGATGCGGATATAGATTTCATCGGGGACGACCAGCAGTTTGGCTTCACCCTGTACTTCGATGTAGGGACGGTCGAGATAGTTCTTTTCCTGGGCGGAAAGACAGAGTGCGCAGAGGCACAGAAAGAAGGTTGCGAGATGTTTCATATCATTTTATTTTGGTCATGGGCAGCAAAAGTAATTATTTTTCCGTACTTTTGCGCGATTTTTGAAAGTTATAAATTATTTGGGGTAAAGTGCCCCGCAGAAAAGAAAGTTTTATGCAAGCTCCATTTGTCAAGACCATTGACTTGGGTGATGGCAGAACCATTACCCTGGAAAACGGAAAGCTGGCCAAGCAGGCCGACGGTTCCGTGATGTTGCGAATGAACAACATTGTCCTGCTCGCAACCGTATGTTCGGCCCAAGAGGTCACTCCCGGCACGGATTTTATGCCGCTGACGGTAGAGTATAAAGAAAAATTTGCCGCTGCCGGCCGTTTCCCCGGTGGCTTTACCCGCAGGGAAGGCCGCGCCTCCGACTATGAAATCCTGACTTCGCGTCTGGTGGACCGTGCCCTTCGTCCCTTGTTCCCCGACAACTACCATGCCGACACCATCGTACAGGTCACCCTGTACTCGGCCGACGACAACTGTGACGGCGACATGCCCGATGCACTGGCCGGTCTGGCTGCCTCGGCTGCCCTGGCATGCTCGGATATTCCCTTCAACGGCCCCATCTCTGAGGTCCGCGTGGCCCGCGTCAACGGCCAGTTCAAGATCAACCCGACTTCGGCCGAGCTGCGCACCGCCGACATGGACATCATGGTCGGTGCCACCATCGACAACATCATGATGGTCGAAGGCGAAATGCAGGAAGTGCAGGAAGCCGATCTGCTCGAAGCCCTCAAGGTGGCCCACCAGGCCATCAAGGTGCAGTGCCAGGCCCAGATCGAGCTGGCCGAAATGGCCGGCAAGACCGTCAAGCGTGAGTACTGCCACGAGGTGAACGACGAAGACCTGCGCCGTGATGTCCGCGAAAAGACCTACGACAAGGCCTATGCCTGCGCCGCCTCCTGCAACACCGACAAGCATTCCCGCGAAGCCAACTTCAAAGCCATCATGGACGAATACCTGGCCACGATGACCGAAGAGGAGCAGGAAGAAAAAGCCGAAATGGTCGGTCGCTACTACCACGATGTGGAGCGTGACGCCATGCGCCGTTGCGTGCTGGACGAAGGCAAGCGCCTGGACGGCCGCAAGACCAACGAGATCCGTCCCATCTGGTGCGAAGTGGATCCGCTGCCCGGTTGCCACGGTTCGGCCATCTTCACCCGCGGCGAAACCCAGTCGCTGAGTTCCGTCACCCTGGGCACCAAACTCGATGAAAAGATCGTCGATGACGTGCTCAACCAGACGCCCGAGCGTTTCCTGTTGCACTACAATTTCCCGCCCTTCTCCACCGGCGAAGCCCGTGCTCCGCGTGGCGTCGGCCGTCGTGAAATCGGTCACGGCCACCTGGCCTGGCGTGCCCTGAAGGCGATGCTGCCCAAAGATTATCCCTACGTATTGCGCGTAGTTTCCGATATCCTGGAATCCAACGGTTCCTCTTCGATGGCTACCGTCTGTGCCGGCTGTCTGGCCCTGATGGATGCCGGTGTCCCCTTGAGAAAGCCGGTGGCCGGTATTGCCATGGGTCTGATCAGCGAGAACAAGGGCACCAACTACCGCGTCCTGTCCGACATCCTGGGCGATGAAGACCACCTGGGCGACATGGACTTCAAGGTGACCGGTACGCGCGACGGTATCACCGCCACCCAGATGGATATCAAGGTGGACGGCCTGTCGTACGAAATCCTGGAGAAGGCCCTGAACCAGGCCCGTGAAGGACGCCTGTACATCTTGGACAAAATCACCGAGACCCTGCCGGCTCCGCGTCCCGACCTCAAGCCCAATGCTCCGCGTCTGGAAGTTATTTACATTCCGAAGGAATTCATCGGTGCTGTTATCGGCCCTGGCGGCAAGATCATCCAGGGAATGCAGGAAGAGACCGGTGCCACCATCACCATCGAGGAAATCGACGGACAGGGTCGTGTCGAGATCGCTGCTGTCAACAAGGCTTCGATCGATGCCGCGCTGGCCAAGATCAATGCCATCGTGGCCATCCCCGAAGTGGGCAAGGTCTATCAGGGCAAGGTCCGCTCCATCATGCCTTATGGTGCATTCGTCGAGTTCCTGCCCGGTAAGGACGGCCTGCTTCACATCTCCGAAATCGAGTGGAAGCGTCTGGAGACCGTCGAAGAATCCGGCCTGAAGGAAGGTGATGAAATCGAGGTCAAGCTGCTCGACATCGAC
>JAFSRR010000081.1 GCA_017446025.1 Bacteroidales bacterium
ATCCTCCTGAAGATCGATGTAGCCGCTCACATCGAAGACAATGATTTTGGCACCGCTCTGTTTCAAGGCCCAGCGCAAGGACCCCTTGTTGTTGCCGTCGTCTTCGAGGGTGGTGACATGATAGACGGTGCCGCCCCGCCCCCCGGAGGTGGAGTAACGGGCAAACCCTTCAGCCCCCGGAAAAGCCGGAATGTTCCCCGCAGAGCATAAAGCAACGAAGAGGACTGCCGGAAGGCATGATGCCAGAACTCGGGAGAACAATCTCATGATTTGAAACAGACAGGATTTTTATCAGAAGAAAACAGCGATTTCATCAATGTTTTTCCGTGCCGGGCGGTTGGGATCCTGGACACGGTAGCCTACGCTGATCACGGCCATGATTTCTTCTTCCTCGGGAATGCCGAGCAGGGAACGCAGCCCCTGGCTGTCGCGGATGCCCATGATCAGGGTGTCGAAGCCCATTTCCCGGGCTTTCAGGATGAGATAGGCATTACTCAGACCGTTATCGTAGGCTCCCCAGCCGTCGCCGATTTCATTGGCGGCTTGTCCGCGAAAAAATCCAGAACCCCCTTTTTTATACGTAGAAACAATCAACACGGGTGCGTCGGCGGTATTCCTTTGGTTGTTGCCGCCTAGAAGTTCGCGGACAGCGGCAACCTTTTCCGGACTTATGGCCGCATAGTATCTGACGGGCTGGTTGTTGGCCCAGGAGGGAGCTTCAATGGTCGTTTGGATAAGGGTGCGGATTTCTGCTTCAGAAATCTTTTTGTCGGGGTCGTACTGACGGACACTGCGACGGCTGGCCACGATTTGATCGAAAGAGGGGCCGCTGTCCTTGGAGGTTCCCTTACAGCCTGGTGTCAGGCCTAACATACTGATACTTGCCATAATCAATAAGCATTTTATAAGTTTCATAGTAAAAGGTTATTATAGAACGTATTAGAACATATATCCCATCTTGATGTAGAGGTTGCTGAGCTTGGAGTTGTCTTGTTTGTCAAAGGCGGTTGCCCAGTCCACGCTCAAGACAAAATTGTCGTTCATGGCAACTTTGAGTCCACATCCACCGGCAAGGTGAGGATCATACAACCTGCTGTTGTCTGCGGCGGCCGTACCTGCGTGTGGATCCGGGATCACATCGTCGTAGGGCTGAACCACCATGCCTGCGTCGAGGAAGGGGTTGAGTCCAGCGTAGAACATATTTTTCCCCGCCTTGAATTGGAACAAGCGTGTGCGCAGTTCAACATTCGTAAAAGCGACACCGGGTGCCAGGATACGGTTGCGCATGATACCACGCACGGAGTTGGCTCCACCCAGGCCCTCGTACAGCACACGTTGCATGTAGAGCTGGTTTAGATAGGTGTTGAGGTAGAAGGGGCAGTTACCTGCCAGGTTCAGTTGCGAGCCAATGCGGTAGGCCAGAATGAGTTTTTCGCCATACAGCGATATATACTGGCGGAAGTTGAGATTGAGTTTTACATTGTTGTAGTCGCTCATGTTGCCGATGCCTGCGTAGTAGGTGAGGAAGGCGTCGGCGTGGATGCCGCGTGTGGGATTCTGTTGACGGTCGCGGGTGTCGAAAGTCATGCCTGCATGGACATAGGGGTGGGCGCCACCGGTGGCTTCCTGGGCGCTGATGTAACCGCGATCCATATAGTAACCGAAGAGCGACACGGTGTCGGGGAGCTGCTTCGATGCGTCGGAAGTGAAGGAATTGAGCCGGTTGACATCGACCCGTCCCACCCCGAAATGCAAGAGACCGATCCCGGCGTTCCAGTAGAGGTGGTCGGAAACGGAGCCCTGCAAATCTACCGAGAAGCGGAAAAGGTCACGACGGTATTTGTAATAGGCACGCGAAATGTAGGCGGCGCTGTCTTGCGACGAATAGGCCGGATTGTAATCCGATGCGTAGCCGTTGAATCCGTAGAAATCGCACATCTGGTCGGGCAGGTAGGTGAGATCGACGCTCAGCCGGTGCTGGGGAATCAGGTGCTTGGAATCGTAGGCGAAGCGGAAAATGCCGAAATGTTTTGTTGTATAGGCCGCCTCGGCATAGAACGAATGCAGGTATTCGGGATAGGTGGACCCGTCGCCGAAGTAGTAGATATTGGTCAAAGCGCCATACTGCAGACCGAGGTCGGCGTCATAGGCGACACTGGGCAGGCCTCCGAAAGTCCATCCTTTACGCACATGGCGGGTACTGTCCTGGGCGGAGACTGTCCAGGCAAGGGCTAGCAAAAGGGTAAGTAGAGCTGATTTTTTCATAGGAAGGGTCGTATGATTATTGTTTCTTGTTTTCATCGGCAGAAATCGTCGCCTTTTTGTCCTTGGTGCGTCGGAAGATGAACAGGCAGAACAGCAACAAGGCCACCACCATGATGCCCACGGTGATGAGCGTATTTGTCAAACTCTGTGGAGCGAACCCCATCAACAGCAGCACGGGGAAGCCAAAGGCCAGGGCCGGGATGGTTTGAAGGACCAGGTTGTTGGCAGCCGGGGTTTCGAAGCAGGGATCGATTTCACGCAACAGGATCATGCCGTTGCTGGCAGTGCCGGTGAGCATCCCGAACATCGAGAAGAAGCCTTCATACACATAGTCGGGATAGAGTTTGCGGCAGCAGCGCAGCACGAAGAAGAAGGACACAACCGCTCCAACTGCACAAACCAGCACCAGCGGCAGCCACAGACCGCGCAGGTTGTTGAAGTCGATGGCGGCGGTGCCGGCCACAATCATCACATCAAAACAGGTCCCGGCGATGCGGTCGAGCGAGTAGTTGTTGATATACTCGCGCTGCATGATGTTCCTCTTTCGCAGGTGGCCGATGATCCAACGCACCAGCACACCGAGCAGCGTGCCCCACAGGAAGTTGAAACCCCAGACCAGGGGTTTGATCGTCTTTACGCCGAACTGCCCCAGATCGAGTTGCTGGATTCCATACATGAGGAAGAAGACCATGGTATAGACCAGCAGTACCAGGCATACCTGCACAGACATCTTGTCGATGGATTCCGAATGGGGAATCTCTCCTTCCGATTCATAGTCGGCAAGGGTGTAGCGCTCGACCATGGATTTTCCTTTGATTTTCAATTGTCCCCGGCGACGCAGCACGTTCATGTAGATCACGCCGACCAGGCTGCCGACAATGAACCCCATGGCGGCAATGCTCAGGCCGAAGTCCGCGCCATGGAACACAAGACCCTGTCCCTCGGCCCACGAGGCGAAGGTGACGCCAAAGTTGAGGGCTTGTCCAGGGCCCTGGCCGTAACCCATGGGAAGGAGCAGGCCGGCGGCATAAAAGAAGTCGTTGCCCTTCCAGCAGAGGAAAAGCGGCACGGTGACAAGCAGGCCTGCAAGCCCTTGCAAAATATAGGTGCTGGCAGTGACAGCGCCCGTTTCCACCACTTTGACGGTTGATGTGGCACTCTTGATTTTCTTGTTCTTCAAGGCCATGGCGATAAACCCAAGACCCAGCATGTGGTAGGTGATGATTTCCATCGCCTGTTTGTCAACCAGGTTGGCAAACAAGCCTATGGGTTTCAGACAAAGGATGATCACCCCGGCAAGCAGGGCCGACGGTAACAGGCTGCGGCGGAAAACCGGCACGTTGCAGCGCACAAGATTGGCAAGAAGAAGGGCCACCGCGATGATGAAGAACTGGATAAGCCACGCCCAGGCCGAAGGATTCGCAAAGGAGGACATCTGTCAAGTTTTTAGTCGGAACAACAAAAAATCGTATATTTGCCCCTGGATAACAGTACGGAGAACAGTCTCCCCGACTGCTTCAGGAAAACAACCCCAAAAGTAACAAAAATGCCAAAGGCAATACAAGAAAACAACAAAATATATAACCTGCTTAGTCCGTTGGTGCAGTTCGGCACCCGTTGCCACTACAACCGCTTCGATGTCCATGGACTCGAAAACCTGCCAGCCGAGGGGGCTTATATCATAGCCCCTTGTCATCAGCAATGTCTCATGGAGCCTTTGGCCGTCTTGTGTTTTGCCCCCAAACCCCCAGTCTTTCTGGCGCGTGCCGACATTTTTGCCCGGGCCTCCATTCGAGCCATACTGACTTTTCTCAAAATACTCCCGGTATATCGAATCCGCGACGGACAGAGTAACCTGTCCAAGAACAACACAACCTTCGACGCCAGCCGTAAGGTGCTACTCGACGGCTTCCCTTTGTGTCTCATGGCCGAAGGGCGGCACAACAATCGCCACCACCTGCTCAAAATGGGCAAGGGGATGTTCCGCATTGCCGGCGAAACCCAGATGAAGATGGGTCGCAGCCCTCTTTACATTGTCCCGACGGGCATCGATTTCGACGATTACGAGCGCCCCTACAGCAACCTTGTCGTCAATATCGGCACACCCATCCCGGTGCAGCCCTTCATGGACGACTACCGCAACAACGAACCCCTGGCGTTGAACCGTATGCGCGATGCGCTCACCAAAGCTTTGTCGTCGCTCATGCACGACATCCGCGACGAGGATCACTACGACGAAATCATGACCCTTTGCAATGTCCTCAACCGGGAAATGCGTCATCGGGAAGGGTTGCACAACAGTCCATGGAACAGATTCCTCATGCGACAGCGCATCTCGCTTGAAATGGACCGGCTTGCCGCCGGAAACACAGAGGGGAAGTTCCTGTCGCTGGTGAAAAAAAGTGGTTTCCTGATTGACCAGTGCCGTCGTCTGCATCTGCCGCAAAGGCTTCTCTCCGAACATTGGACCTTGGCCGGAACGCTGCTGGCCCTATCGTTTGTCGTGGCTTTCGCGGCAGCCGTCATGTGGGTGCCTTTTTTGCGTTGGATCGTCTGTTTCTGCCTTTTGTGCTACCCCCTGCTTGTCCTGCCCACTCACCTGGTGGTCAAACCCTTGATAGCCGACCCCCAGTTTCGCAGTTCCATCAACTTCGGAGTGCGTTTTTTTCTCTCCATCCTGTATGCTGTGGTTATCGGAGTGGTGATGGCTTGCTGCCAGGGGGGCTGGATGAGCCGGCTGGCCGACATCGGTGCCTGGTGGGGAGTGGCCGCTGTCGCAATGGTTCCCATAGAGGCCGCATTGGCCGGCCCCCTCACTGTTTTTTCCCGCAACCTTTTTTCCAATTTGCATTACTGGTTGCTTCGTCTATTTTGCCACCACTCCATGAGGGGGATCAAGGATATTTGCCGCTCCCTCGAAAAAAACTTCTGACCGTCCCCGGTCATAATTTCCTTTCGGCCCAGTCGCTGCGGTCGAGGCTGCGGTAGCCTATAGCTTCGGCCAGGTGCTGAGGCAGGATCTGCGTGGATCCTTCCACATCGGCAATGGTACGGGCCACCTTGAGGATGCGTCCGTAGGCACGCGCGCTGAGTTTGAGCCGCTCCATGGCCTGTCGGAGCATCTGCTTCCCCACTTCGTCCGGTTGGGCGAACTCCTGCAGCAGCGCCGGTGTCATCTGAGCGTTGCAATGGATGTCGGGCATGTCACAAAAACGTTCCTCCTGTCGTTGGCGGGCGCGGATCACCCGTTCACGGATGGAAGCAGAAGACTCTCCCTCTTGCCGCTCTGTGAGCTGGTCGAATCCGACGGCCTCAACCTCGCAGTGAATGTCGATGCGATCGAGCATAGGACCTGAAATGCGGTTCATGTAGTGCTGGATTTGCGTCGGCGAGCAGACACAGTGATGGTTGGGATCGCCGTAATAGCCGCAGGGGCAGGGATTCATCGAGGCGACAAACATGAAGTTGCAGGGATAGTCCACAGCATATTTGGCCCGGCTTACGGTGATGTGCCGGTCTTCGAGTGGTTGGCGCAGCACTTCCAGTACTGAGCGGCTGAATTCGGGCAATTCATCGCAAAAAAGGACTCCGTTGTGGGCCAGGGAGATTTCTCCGGGTTGCGGGCTACTGCCCCCGCCCACCAAAGCCACGTTGCTGATGCTGTGGTGTGGCGAGCGGAAAGGGCGCTGATGGAGCAGACCGCGTTGCATGCCCGTTTTGGAGGCGATGGAATGGATGACGGAAGTTTCCAGCGCCTCGTCGGGAGTCATAGGCGGGAGGATTCCGGGGATGCACTTGGCCAGCATGGTCTTTCCGGCGCCCGGAGGACCGATCATCATCAAATTGTGTCCGCCGCTGCAAGCCACTTCTATGGCCCGTTTCACCTTGTCCTGCCCTTTGACCAGCGAAAAATCGAATTCAGTTTTTTCCAAGGGACTTCGAGTAGCATCCCGGC
>JAFSRR010000082.1 GCA_017446025.1 Bacteroidales bacterium
ATCGCCTACCGAGTGTTCCGTGCCAACGGCCGCGGCCGGACACCTCACTGGGCCTATGTGGAGGGGAACATCGTCGAGGGTAACGACACGGTGACCAAGAACAACTGGGACGGCGGCGTGCAGGACGGCCACTCGGCCGAAGACCTGGCCTTCATCCGCTCGGACAAGATGAAAGAGATGCCTCCTGTGACCATCATGACGGCCAAGCAGGCCTATAAGTTTGTCCTGGCCAATGCAGGAGCCCTCTATCCCAAGCGTGACATCGTGGACCAGCGCGTCATACACCAGATTCAGACCGACGAGGTCTATTACGATCCGAAGGCCGACGAGATCGACTACTATCAGTTCCAGTACCGTCGTCTGCCGCAGGATTCCTACAAGAAAGGTATCATCACCGATATTTCGCAGGTGGGCGGCTATCCCGAATACAAGGGTACTCCCTATGTCGACACCGACAAGGACGGTATGCCCGATGCCTGGGAAAAGAAGTACGGCTTGAATCCCAACGATCCGAGCGATGCCGTGAAGGACTGCAACGGTGACGGTTACACCAACATCGAGAAGTACATCAACGCCATCAACCCCAAAAAGAAGGTTGATTGGACCAATCTGAAGAACAACTACGACACCTTGACCAAGGCCAAGGGCAAACTGCTGTAATCATTTCCAGAGCTGATCACAACACACCCCTGTCGGCCAACCGACGGGGGTGTTGTTTTACGAACGGTTGTCGCATCGTTTCAATAACTGTACTCCAGCCCTGCCTTGATCCAGCGGCCAGGCTGGACGATGCCGCCGTAGTCGCAATACCGCCGGTCGAGCAAGTTGTCGGCCTCCAGGCTGATACACCAATGGGCATTGGCCCATCGTAGCCGGGTATTCAATAGCCAGACCGGATCGTAGGAAAGCACGCTGCCGGCCAGGTCGGTGTACTGCCCTGCCCGCTGCCTGTATTGCAAGACCGTTTCGCAGCTCAATCCCTCGTATAGCCTGAAAGCCAGCCTGACAGAGAGTTTGTGCCGTAAATAATCCAGGGCATAGAGCGACAGCATTTCTCCGGCATCTTTATCCGTTGTACAAAAGGAGTAATCCACTGCCATCTTTTGCATACAGACCGATAGTCCCGGCATATATGCAATGCTGCCCTCCAGACCGACAGCTCGCACTTGCGTATGGTTAACGCTATGCCATTGCGTCTCATCGGGGCGGCGGACCCAATCGATAAGCTGCAACCCCAGCCGGCCATATAGGCTCAGGCTGGCCTGCCAGGGGCCATGGGACAACTCGTAGTCGAGCGCTGCCTGGTGGCTGATTTCAGGTCTGAGGTCGGGGTTGGCTATTTGGGTGGCACTCTGGTAATACAAATCCGTGAAAGTAGGCATTCTCAGGGAACGGCCCCCATGCAAGCCAAAACGACCGGGGAAAAACTCTGGACGCCATGTCAGCGTAGCTGAGTAGCCGTAATACCAGCCGAACATGGAATGCCAGCCACCGGACAGTCCCAACGAGGCGGACCAGCGATCCCCATTGAAATACTGTTCCAGGTAGGCGGCTGTTTGTTGTCTTCGCTTGCCGCGATTCAGGCGGATACTGTCCGGAGCGAAAGGGGCTCGCTGCGGATGGGAAAGAGGCTCTCCCAACACATTGCTCAGGATGTGGTCGTCGGTCAGGCTGATGCCGGCCAAAGTCTTGCCCCCGTCTTCAAAACAAGTCAGTGAGGCCTTTACTCCAGATGAAGCCGTGAGATGATAATTGTGCGTGGTGTACCAGGCAGGCCGCTCGGACAGGCCATCGCGGAAGAGTTCGAAACGGTCGTTGTGCAGCCTGATCCAGGCATCTGTCTCACATAGCAGCCTCGCCTGACCTTGCCTTAAAGATGCCGAGGCGAAAACCGTCTTGCTATCTTCGTACTGATCTGGATAACGCAGGGAATAAAAGCCGTTGGCGCCGAAGCCCTTGTTTTGCAGGCCGGCTTGCAGATTCAGACCACCGCCCTTGCCCAAATCGCGTCTGAACTGCACAAAGGCATCTTGTTTGCGAACATCAGTGTTAAGTGTATATCCGTCTGTTTTCAAGGCCGAAAGCGACAGGGTCCCTTGCCAGGCGCCCAGCCGGCGACCCAGTCCCAAACGGGCCGAGCGCAAGCCATATTGGCCGGCTTGGGTCCCTACCTGCATATGGCGGCCTACCTGCTGGCCGGTTACGATGTTGACCGCGCCACACAGGGAAGGCTGTCCCGCCAAAGAGACAGTGGTACCTTGCAATACCTCAATGCGGTCGATCATCGACAAATCCAGTGGCAAATCCAGGTTGAAATGTCCCGTCTGGGCATCGGTCACGTTGATGCCGTTGATCAGCACGGCTACTTGGTCGAAGCTGCCGCCTCGCATCGACAGGTCGGACTGCATACCCAGACCGCCCCGGGTACGGACATCCAGTCCCGGCAACAGTTGCAACACTTCACTGAGGCTGCCGACTGGCAGACGGTCGATATCCTGCGCCCTTAAGACTTGTATGGAATGCTGCGATGAGGAAGCGATATCGACGCGCTGGGCCGCAACGACGGCCTCCGACAGGGTAATCTCGGGATCTTCATCCTCCTGGCCGGCCAGCACCGGCAGCAAAAACAGATTCATGAAGAGAAACAGGAGTGCGCCGGCCCGAGCCTGCCCGCTCTTGAGCAGCTGGCAGTCGCCCATGCAACTCTTGAGACGGCCGATACTCACCTCACGGTGCAAAGAGAGGAACGCAGCATAGGCTCTGCGGACAAAACGTCTGAAACGCAGGGCCTGCGGCCGGCCGAAATCCCGATGGAAACGCTTGTTCATCGATGGGTGAAGATTTAGTTGTTGTGCACTGCAAAGGTCTGAATCTTTCGACTCTTTTACAAGAGAGGACAAAAAAAAAGACGGCCGCGACCATGGGTCACGACCGTCCTCAGCAATGATAGGCGGATATTATTGCTTTTTACCTGGCGTTGTGAAGTCTGTGACCTTCTCACTATAGACGACAGGATGGATTTCGTCCGACGACCACTGGATGTAGCCGCGTACATAATAGGTGGTGCCGGGATTGACGCCCTTGACAATGAACTTGACCGTCTTGGAACCGTCCTGATTGTCATAGACGCCAGTGATGGTTTCATCCCACGAACCCTTTTCAAGATTCATGTGCAGGAATGCATTGTAAACGTCATCAGACACAGTGGGATTGCCGGTCGTGTTGTAGCAGGCGCCGATGGCGATGGGATCGCCCGTGTCAAAATAACCGGTGCAGGCAATACGGAGTTCATCGCCCTGTTCGTTGGATTGCACTTGCTCGACTCTGATCCAGTTTACTTCCTGGTCTCCACTGCCCTGACCGCCTTGACTGCCAGCCTTTTCGGTGGAGTGAGTGTTCCAGTTGCCCAGGATGGGCACCTCACCTCGCTTCATTTGCACCCAGGCGCGGACATTGTACTTTACGTCCGGGGTCAGATTGCTGATGGTACCGACAAATTTCTGACCGTTGTTTTCCCAGGCCGATGCGGTGCAGTCGATCTGCTGTGCCGTACCGAACTTGGGCTCGCCTTCGCTCTCAGGGCAGTACAGGAAGCCGCAGACGGCGTCCTGGAACATTTCCGGGCCGGTGATGTCGCCGGTGAAGTTGGATTGTACCGTCAACGTATTGGAGGTGCGCGACACCAATGTCACATCGGCCACGCCGACGTTGCTGCCACTGCCGCTTTCGCCTTCGCCGGTCTCAATGGTTACCCCGCCATCGGAATCGTAAATAAGCGGATGGATGTCTTCCGATTCCCACTGCATGTAGCCGCGTATGTAATAGACAGTTTTGGGACTGACATTCAAGAGGAAGAGCTTGATGGATCTGGAACCATCTTTGTTCTCGTGGATGTCACCCAAGGTTTCATCGAAGCTTCCCGTCTGGAAATCGTAGTGATCGAAGGCGTTGTAAACGATGTCATTGATGGTGGGATTGCCGGTTGTGTTGTAGCAGACACCGATGGCGATCGGGTCGCCCGTGTCGAAATAGGCCGTACAGTTGACCTCCAAGGCATTGATGTTGGAAAGATAATGCACTTCGCCGAGGCGGATCCAGTCGGAGGCCGTGTCGCCACCGCCATTGTTTTGAGAGGTTTTCATCGTGCACCAGTCACTCAGGACGGGGTCTGCATCGGGCGTGAGCAGCAGCCAGGTACGGACATTGTACGACGTTTCTGCCTCCAGGTTTGCGATCGTACCAACAAATTTCTGACCGTTGTTTTCCCAGGCCGACTGCGTGCAATCGATCATCTGGGCTTTCCCCCACTCGGGCTCGCCTTCGCTCTCGGGGCAATACATGAATCCGCAGGCGGCATCCTTGAAAGGCTCGCTGCTGGAATAATTTCCTGTGAAGGAGGCACGAACCGTCAGCGAGCTGCCTGTGCTGCTCTCAAACTCCGGTTTGGTCACGCCAATGCCGTTGTCACCAGTGTTGGTGGCAGCATCGGGATCGAACTTGATGGTGAACACGCCGCCATAGTAGAAAGCGCCGTCCGACATGCCGCCGTCTTCCGTGCGCTTGGACAGATAGACATAGCAACGGGCCGTTTTGTCATTGTCGGCTTTGATGCGAGAACGGACAAATATCTGACGTCCGTCCTGGGAGGCATCGACCTGCATGTGAGTGTCGCGGCCCTGGTCGTTACCGTTGAAATAGCGCGGCGGGGTGTTCTCCTTGCCTACTGGATAATGGCCGATACCATAAGTGTAGTCGCGTCCGTCTTCGGTAAAGATGTTCGAAACCAGTTGCTCGTTGTTGATGCGGAAATTCCAGTTGTAGGTGACAAAATAGACATTGCCTTCGCACTCCCATGTGGGATTGCCAACGGCGCTGATGGTGATGTTCTCATCGCTGTAGCTGCCGTCACCGGTATCGTCGCCGTTGTCGCCATTGCCGTTGCCATTGTCGTCGTTACCGCCGCTGACACGTTTGAAATAGCCCTCGAACGTGGCTTTTTCGCCGGTGCCCGGGACAGCTTCGCCCGTGAGGATCAACTCATCGGAGTTTTTGATTTCGGCGGTGAAGGTAAACTCTTCATCATTTTTGGGACGGACCGTAAGTTTGTTTCCATCGATTTCGTACTGGAAGCGGTCCCTGATATCGTCCAGGTAACCGCTGCCGTCTTCCAGCATGGTGATGGTCAAGGTGAAATCGACGCGTTCATCGTTGATCAGAATCTTCTCGGAGCGCCAGGTGCCGACCAGACTGTCCTTGGACAGGCCGCCCAGCTCTTCGCAGGAGACAAAAGGCAGCAGCAGGAGTGCTGCCATGAGTAATTTGAAAATCTGTTTCATAACAAATGAATTAGAATTTGATTGCGACAAAGATAATTATTCTTTCAAAAAAACAATGTGGTGCAAATCACCACAACAGCAAATATTTAGCCGACCCCTGTGTGAAATATCGGCAAAGAATCATAGATTTGCAGGAAAATCATCACGCTGATGCGCAAGTCGGCCCTGCTCCTTATCATATCGCTCACCTGGAACCTGGCATTCCCGGCTGCCCGTTTCATCAATTACACGGTGGCCGACGGTCTGAGTTCCAACACCGTGCATGCCATCGTGCAAGACGATGAAGGTCTGCTATGGGTAGGGACGCGCAACGGACTGAACCGCTTTGACGGCGTCAGATTTGAACATTTTGACTATCACAGCGGCCTACCCGACAACCTGGTCACCTCGCTCTGCGTCGATCGGGAGTCGCGGGTGTGGGTGGGCACTTCAAGAGGCTTTGCCGTCAAGGGCGTCAATGGTTTCGAATCCTTCCCCGGTCGGCATGTCCGGGCCCTGCTTGCCACAAGCGACGGCCTTGTCTGGGCAGCCACCAAGGACAGCATCCTCTACAAGTTGCGTTACGACAAGGGCGAAGGACTCGTCAAAATGGATTCGGCACGTTATGTTATAGGTGACTTCGAAGGTGATTATCCCTACCAGCAGATCCACCAGGACAGCCGGGGCTGGCTGTGGCTGGGCGGGCGCATCGTCAACAGCCAAGTCATCAAAAACAAGGAATCAGTTGATATAGAACCAGTTCCATTCCCGCACGGTGACAATACCGGCAGCTATGCCACGGTGGCCGGTGGCCGCCTGCTGGCCTTCGACGATTATTACAATTGTCTGCTGGAACTGGATGTACAAAACATGAGATACCGGCAGCTGGGCCGCATGCCCATTGCCCATGGCAGCTTATTGTATGATTCCCGGGAACGGCTCTGGGCAGCCGGTTCCTACGGGCTGGCACTGGTCGACATGGACAATCCTGCCGGCAGCCAGGTCCTCCGTCATGATCCGGAAGATGCCTCGTCGTTGGGATCGACCGAACTGTTCTGCCTCTACGAAGACCATCAGGGCAACCTGTGGGTGGGCGGCAACAACGGGCTGTCCGTGCTGTCGCCATTCATGCAGCAGGTTTGCCTCCTGACCCGCCGCAGCGGACTGCCTTCAGAGCGGATCACCGCCCTGATGCAGAGCCGTGACGGCCGACTGTGGATGGGTACAGCCGACAACGGTGCCATGGTATTGGACATGGAAAGCGGACAGTTGCAAAGAGTCGATTACCGGATAGCCAAACGGCAGAACGAGGGCTATGTCTCCTGCCTGTACGAGGATCGTCAAGGAACCGTCTATATAGGTTTATGGGCCGGTTGCGGCTTCAATGTATGGCAGGGGGGCAAACTGAGCCGTGGCGTGGTCAGCGGACCGATCCCAAAAGTGCAGCATGTCGTGGCCGAAGGCGACCGCATCACCTCCAACTGGATTGCCGATTTTCTGGAAGACCGCGACGGTCGGTTCTGGGTAGCGACTTGGGAAGGCGTAGGTTTGAACCAATGGGACCGTGCCTCCGGCCAGACCTTGCCCATCCGGTGGCTCAGTCCGTTCAAATATCCACGGCCTGGCGTGGACAGCAATATCTATCTCAGTTCCCGGCTGGCCAGCCGTTTGCTGGAAGACCGACACGGGAATCTAGTCTATGGCACAACGGAAGCCGGTCTCAACATCATCGACCGTCAAACCGGCCTTGTTACCAAATATTTAGCCCGGCCGTCCCGCCCGGGAGCCCTGCCCAACGACTATGTCACCGACCTGAGCCTGGCTGCCGACAGCACTTTGTGGGCAGCTACGCGAGGTGGACTTTGGACGCCTTCCGGCCAGACTTTTCTGGAAGGCATCTGCGTCCAGTCGCTGGAATGCGACCGCAGCGGACGGCTCTGGGCTGGAACGGAAGGCGGTTTGTATTTCATCGACACAGACCACAGTGTCGGGGTGGCCCATCCCTCGGCCGGTTTTCTGACTGACTGCTACGGAGAACATGCCTCCTGTACACTCCAAGACGGTCGCTTGGCCTTCGGCGGCCCGTCGGGCGTGGTTCTGTTCCATCCCGATAGCCTGCTGGCCTACCCCTGCCCCGCTCTTTTATTGACACAGTGGCAGCTGGACGACAGGAATCTTCGCTTTGCCTTCTCTTCCTCCGACCTGGCCTTGGCTACCAAACGGCAGTACCGCTATCGCCTGGACGGAGTGGACGAGGATTGGACAGAAGCCGTCTTTCCCACCCTGTCGGGGCGCTACAACGGCCTGCTGCCGGGCAAATACTGCCTGCATCTCCAATACACCGATCTGTTCGGTCGCTGGCAGGAGGACCGGGAATACCGGGAAGAAATTGTCATACCGGTGCCCCTGCTGCTGCGCTGGCCCATGCTTTTGCTGTACGGACTGGCCCTTGTCCTGCTGGTTTGGTTGATCGTCTTTCTTCGCGAAAAGAAACTGAAATCCGACCGGGACCGTCTGGAAAAAGCCGTCAAGGAAAAGACCCTCCGCATCCAGGAAGAGTTGGACACTCGCAACCATTTCTTCTCCATCATTTCCCATGACCTGAGAAACCCCGTTCACGGCATGCACCAGTTGGCCACACAACTGGAACGCCAGCAAAAAGACCTATCGCGTGAAGTGCTGGGCCAGGGATTGACTCAGCTCAAGGTGGCCGCTGCCGACACCCAGGACCTGCTGGAGAACCTCCTGATGTGGTCGGTGAGCCAGAAAGGCCTGCTGGAACCGGTATTTCGACAGGAAAAAGTGACAGACGTGGCCGAAGAGGCGCTCCGGAACATCCATGAATCTGCTGCCGCCAAGCAGATACAGACCGAAGTGGAGATACCGCAGGAAATCCTTGTCATGACCGACCGCAATATGCTGGTTGCCTGCCTGAGAAACCTTTTGGACAATGCCGTCAAGCATTCTCCCCAGGGCGGGCGCATCCTGCTCTCGGCCCGACAGGTCCAGCAGACCGTCAGCCTCTCCATACGCGACCAGGGACCGGGTATGGAAGAATCCATGCTGAAAAAACTGTCCCGGCCCGGCCGGCTGGGGCTGGTCATCACCCAGGAACTGCTGTCGCGCATCCATGGCTATCTAAGTGCCTGCAATCTCCCGGAGGGAGGCTTTGAAATCACCATTATTCTCAATCAACATGTCTGACAAAACCAACATCCTGCTGGCAGAAGACTCTGCCGTGTTTGCCATGGGGTTGAAACTGATCCTGTCGGCCGAAGCGGATATTGCCCAAATAGATACCGCCACCGATCCCCTCTCTGCCATGGCCTATCTCCGGGAACATCCGGACACCGACCTGGTCATTATCGACATAAGCCTGACGCGTGAACAAGATGGACTGACGCTGTTGGAGCGTATCAAGGAAACCTTCCCGGCCATGCGGACGATGGTTTTGTCGCAGCACAAGACCCCGGCCTATATGCAGCAGGCCATCAGCTATGGCGCCAATGCCTATCTGGCCAAAGACTCGTCGCCCGAGGAAATCACCCGGGCCGTCAAGCGTGTAGCGGCCGGCTACAGTTTCTTTTTCGGGGAAACCATCCCCGATGAGATGCGCAGCGAAATACTCCGACCGAAAAAAATCGGTGAAAACACTGCCTTCAGTAAATTAAGTGCCAAGGAAAGAGAGGCCTTGCAACTGATCACCTACGGATACAGCAACCGGCAGATTGCGACGGCCATGCAGGTGGCCACCACCACCATCGATACCTACAAGGAGCGCATCAAAAACAAGCTGGGATTCGACACCATTGTCGAGTGTGTGGCCTACGCCGTGGCTGAACATCTGGTCGAGACGCGCTAAGACCAAGCATGCAGTCAGCCCCACAAAAGGCTATTTCCATCCGCCCAGTTGGCAGACCGGATGATTGAAATAAGTGTCCTTGAAAGGTTCGTCTGCCAGCGTGAAATGCCACCATTCCGAGTCGAGGGGCTTGAATCCGTGAGCCAGCATGGCACGGCGCAGAATCATGCGATTCTCGAACTGTTCAGGCGTAATGGAGCGCCCCTTCGGACTTTTGCCGTTGTCGCCGGTGTATTCGCCCGTTACAGGATTGCCGCAGAAATCGGGATGGCTTTCAGGGCCGAACCAGTCGAAAGTACCGCCCATGTCCACTTCCTTTTCCGTATTCATATCAAAGAGCGTCAGATCGACTGTCGAGCCACGGGTGTGGCCGCTCTTGGCCATGATGTATTCCTGATCGAAGAGCACACTCTTGTCCAGATCGGGATAGAAATACTGTTTCATGCTGGTGTCGGGTATGTCGGCAGCCCAACGGACAAAGTGGTCCACCCCACACTGGGGCCGGTAGGCATCGTAGATTTTGAGGCGGTAACCCTGGCTCATGACATCGTCGCTTACAGCCTTCAGTGCCTGGGCGGCCTGGGCAGTCAGCAGGGCAACTGGCTGCTGATAGCCGTCAATCCGCGCTCCGACAAAATTATAAGTGCCGTAATAACGGATTTCCAGGATGGCATCAGGCACCGCATCGGTCAGGTTGACAAAGTCCTTCTCGAATTTCTTGTCCTCGCTGCCGACACATGCGCCAAGCAGCAGGCAAACTGGCAGTAATGCAACGAATAATCTTTTCATAGCCATATGTAATTAATGCTCGTTTCTACATGGCAAAAATAATCATCTTGCAGCATTGACGCAAATCAAGCAGGGACCTGACAAAAAAAAGCGTCAAATATTTTTTGCGGTTTCGTGGAAATGCTGTACTTTTGCGCCCGTTATCTGGAAAGGATAATGACTCCGTAGCTCAGTTGGTAGAGCAATTGACTCTTAATCAATGGGTCGTGGGTTCGAGCCCCACCGGGGTCACAGCAAAGGGGAATGTCTCAAAAGGACATTCCTTTCTTTTTACCCCTCTATCTCGTCCAGCTCCAGCCATCGCAGTTCCTTGGCATCCAGGCTTTCTTTCAACTGCGGCAATTCCCGGCAATACGCCTCGATCTGTCCGCTGTCGAGCTGCCCGCTGGCCAGGGCGTTTTCCAACTCATTCTTACGGGCCTCCAAGGCGGCGATCTCCTGTTCCAAAGCCTCGTATTCCCGCTGCTCCTTGTAGCTTCGACGGTTCTTGCGCCGGGACGCGTCGGCAGGTGTTTTGCCCACCTGTACCGTTTTCCGGGCGGTTTTGCCGGCCTGGGCCGGGGCTGATTGCTTTTGACGACGCTGTTGCTCGTCTTTTTGATCCTGCCACTGCCGGTATTGGGTATAGTTGCCCGGGAAATCCTGCACCCGTCCGTTGCCTTCGAAAACCAGCAAATGATCGACGATCTTGTCCATGAAAAAGCGGTCGTGCGAAACCACCAGCACGCAGCCCTTAAATGAGCGCAGGTATTCCTCCAGGATATTCAGCGTGACGATATCCAGGTCGTTGGTCGGTTCGTCGAGCACCAGGAAATTTGGGTTGCGCATCAGAACGGTGCAGAGATACAGCCGCCGCTTCTCCCCTCCGCTCAGTTTGTGGACATAATTGTGCTGTGTTTCGGGCGTGAACAGGAAGTGACTCAAAAATTGCGAAGCCGACAGGCGGCGGCCGCCCGACAATGTGATGTCGTCGGAGATTTCCCTGACCACGTCGATTACTTTCTTACCCTCGTCAAACTGCAAGCCTTCCTGGCTGTAATAGCCGAAGGTGACCGTCTCACCGATGTCAAAGCCGCCTTCGTCGCAGGGTTCCAGTCCCAGCAGCAGTTTGAGGAAGGTGCTCTTGCCACTGCCGTTTCGGCCGACGATGCCCAGTTTCTCATAGCGGGCGAAATTGTAGTAGAAATGGTCCAGTATCACCTGGTCGCCGTAGGCTTTGGAGATATACTTCGCCTCGAAGATCTTGGAGCCGATGTAGGTGGCTTTGACATCGAGCTGCAGCTGTTCTTCGCGGCGGTATTGCGACACTTCTTCCTTGAGTTCATAGAAAGCCTCCTTGCGAGCACGGGCCTTGGTTCCCCGGGCCGAAGGCATCCGCCGCATCCAGTCCAGTTCGTAACGGAACAGGTTGTTGGCCCGGGCCAGATGGGCATTGGAGGCATCGATGCGTTCCTGTCGTTTTTCCAGATAATAGCTGTAATTGCCGTTGTAATTGTAGAGCCGTCTGTCATCGATTTCCAAAATACGGGTGCAGACGCGGTCCAGGAAATAGCGGTCGTGCGTCACCATGAGCAAAGTGATACCCGATTTGACCAGGTATTTTTCCAGCCACTCTGTCATGGGCAGGTCCAGGTGATTGGTCGGTTCGTCCAAGATGAGCAGTTCCGGCTCGGAGATAAGGGCGTTGGCCAGGGCCACCCGCTTACGCTCGCCGCCCGATAAACAGCCCATGGGACGGGAAAAATCGGGAATACTGAGCCGCGTCAGGATCTGTTTGACACGCACCTCGTAGTCCCAGGCCTGGTGAAAGTCCATCAGGTGCAGCAACTGCTCCATTTCGGCATCCATCACCTGCTCCCCGTCCTGCCGGATTTTCTGTTCGTAGCGAGCGATGACGCGCACCGTCTCGCTGTCGGTCTGGAAACAGGCCTGCATCACGGTGGCTGCATCGTCCACCTGAGGCTCCTGAGGCAGGTAGGACACTCTCAGGTCGCGACGGAAGGTCACCGCCCCGGCCTCATAATCTTTGTCGCCAGCCAGGATGTTGAGCAAGGTGGATTTGCCCCGTCCGTTCTGCGCGATCAGGGCAATGCGCTCGCCTTCGGCCACTCCGAAGCAAATATCTTCGAACAAAAGCAGATCTCCGTACGATTTGGTCAGATGATCCACCTGCAGGTATGGGACACTTTGCGACATTGATTAATCTGGAAACAGGGGCTGCAGGCACTGGGCCGTGAAACTTTCCGGGCAACGGGCCACTTCGCGCGGGGTGCCGCAACAGACCACCCGACCTCCCTTGCGACCGCCGTCAGGCCCCATGTCGATGATATGGTCGGCCAACTTGATGACATCGACGTTGTGTTCGATGATGATCACCGTATTGCCCTTGTCCACCAATCGGTTGATAACCATCATCAACACGCGGATATCATCGAAGTGCAGGCCGGTGGTGGGCTCATCCAGTACATAAAGCGTATTGCCGGTGTCTCTCTTGGCCAGTTCGGCTGCCAGTTTGATGCGCTGCGATTCGCCGCCCGAGAGCTGGGACGATGGCTGTCCCAGTTTGACATAACCCAGGCCGACTTCCTGTATGGTTTTGATTTTCTGAACAATCTGCGGCTGGTTCTCAAAGAAATCCACCGCAATGTTGATGGTCATGTCCAACACATCGGCAATGGATTTGCCTTTGAAACGCACTTCCAGCGTCTCGCGGTTGTAGCGCTTGCCCCGGCATTCGTCACAAGGCACGGTGACATCGGGCAGGAAGTTCATTTCGATGGTCTGATAGCCGTTGCCCTTGCATTTTTCACAACGGCCACCGGCCACGTTGAACGAGAAACGACCGGGCTTGTAGGCACGAATCCTGGATTCCGGCAGGCTGACGAAAAGATTGCGTATATCGGAAAAAACACCGATGTAGGTGGCCGGATTGGAACGTGGACTGCGTCCGAGCGGTGACTGGTCGACCGAGACGATCTTGTCGATGTAACGGACACCTTCGATGCGGTCAAAAGGCAAAGGTTCTTCCAGGCTGTGGTAGAAATGCTGGCTCAGGGCGGTCTGTAGCGTACCGTTGATGAGCGAGGATTTGCCGCTGCCCGACACGCCGGTCACCACAATCAACTTGCCCAGGGGAAAGGAAACATCGATGTTCTTCAGATTGTTGCCCCGGCATCCCGTCAAAGTGATGGCATGGCCGTTGCCCGGGCGCAGTGTCCGAGGCAGGGGGATTTCAATTTCACCGCGCAGGTAGCGGGCTGTCAACGTGTCGGCCTTCATCAACTCTTCCGGAGTGCCGGCAAACACCAGGTTGCCACCCAGCCGGCCGGCCCGGGGACCCAGATCGACGATATAGTCAGAGGCAAGCATCATGTCGCGGTCGTGCTCCACGACAATGACCGTGTTGCCCTTGTCGCGCAGGGCTTTCAGGGAATTGATCAAGCGCAGGTTGTCACGGTAGTGCAGGCCGATGCTCGGCTCGTCCAAGATATAGAGCACATTGATCAGCTGTGAACCAATCTGCGTGGCCAGCCGGATACGCTGGCTCTCACCGCCCGACAAAGTGGCCGAACCGCGGTTCAGGGAAAGATAGTCCAGCCCGACATCCAGCAAAAAGCCCAGACGTGTCTGGATTTCCTTGAGAATCTCGCCGGCAATGTGCTGTTGCTTGTCGCTGAGATGGGCCGGCAGGGCCTGGAACCAGTCGTGCAGTTCACGGATGTCCATCCCGGCCAGATCGGCGATGTTCTTGTCATGTATCCTGAAATAGAGAGATTCCTTCTTGAGCCTTTGTCCCTGGCACAGCGGGCAGGTTTTCACCGAAACATACTGGTTGGCCCATTTCTGTGCCGTGGCCGAGGCATCGCCTTCCTGCATCATTTCCACATACTTGAGCACGCCTTCGAAATGGACGGTGTAGTTGTCCAGGCCCAATGAAGGATTTTTGATGACCAGCGGCTCGTCGGTACCGTTCAGGATTTCGTCCAGTGTATCCTCGGACAGCTGCTTGACGGGTGTTTTCAAGGTGAAACCCTGCCGCTTGAGCAAGGCTTCCACCTGCCAGAAAAGCATGCTGTTCTTATATTTGCCCAAGGGGGCGATGGCGCCTTCGTAGATGCTCAGGCGCTGGTCGGGAATCACTTTGTCCAAATCGACCTGTCGTATCTGTCCCAGTCCCTTGCAACGCGGGCAGGCACCCTGGGGGGAATTGAAGGAAAAATGGTGCGGCGCCGGATCGGGATACGACAGCCCCGTGTCGGCGCACATCAACTGGCGGCTGTAATGGCGTATTTCACCGCTCTGCCGGTCCATCAGCATGATCAGGCCGTCGCCTGCCCGCATGGCCGTCTGGATGCTTTTACGCAGGCGATGGCTTTCCTTCTCGCTGACCACCAGCTTGTCGATGACTATTTCGATGTCGTGGGTCTTGTAGCGGTCCAGGCGCATGGCTGGCTCTATCTCGCGCAACTGCCCATCGACACGGACGTTCAGATAGCCTTTCTTGCGCAGGGATTCGAACAGTTCCTGGTAATGGCCTTTGCGACCCCGCACACTGGGCGCCAGCAGATACACGCCCCGCCCCCGGTAGTCTTTCAGAATCAGTTCGAGTACCTGCTCCTCTGTGTATTTCACCATCTTTTTACCCGTCACATAGGAATAGGCTTCGCCAGCGCGGGCATACAGCAGGCGGATATAGTCGTAGACCTCGGTCTGGGTGCCGACCGTGGAACGCGGATTCTTGTTGGTGGTCTTCTGTTCGATGGAAATGACCGGACTAAGACCGCTGATCTCATCCACATCGGGACGTTCCAGGTTGCCCAGGAAATTGCGGGCATAGGCCGAGAATGTCTCAATATATCGACGCTGGCCTTCGGCATAGATGGTGTCGAATGCCAGGGACGACTTGCCGCTACCGCTCAGGCCGGTAATCACCGTCAGGCTGTAGCGGGGAATCTGCACATCGATGTTCTTCAGATTGTGGACCCGGGCACCAAAAACAGAAATGCAATCAGCGTTTTTTTTCATAGTCTGTCACCCAGGCAGGATTGTGGACATAGAGTTTGGCGGCATCGAAAAACAGGCTCTCCTTCACAGGAATGCGCACATGGTAAGTCCGGTGCTGCGTGTTGTCCAACTGGTTGTCGCGCAGCCAGAGATTGGCTTCCTTGAGTTGCAGGTAGGAAATGCCGTGCCGACGGGCAAAGACTGTCCAATCAGGCACACTGCCCTGCACACTCACCTCGCGGTAGGCCACCGGTTGGTACAAATCGGCCGACTTGAGCTGGAATCCATAGCTCTGGGGATGTTCCAGCACCATTTTCATGGTAATGAGCCGAAAGATATAGCGGCTGGTTTCCTCCGACAGCCAGAGGTCGAAGAAATCATCGGTCTGCTGTCGTTCCAGTTCGGCAGTAATCCGGCGTTTGCCGGCATTGTAGGCAGCCGCCGTCAGGAACCAGTCTCCGTAGAGTTCGTAGCACTCCTTCATGAATTCACAGGCCGCCTGGGTTTCCTTCTCGATATGATAGCGCTCGTCTATCTGATCGTTCACCACCAGACCGTTTTCACGGGCCGTGCCGGGCATGAACTGCCACAGACCGGCTGCACCGCTCGGCGACAAAGCCTTGGGATTGAGCGCACTCTCAATGCAACAGAGATATTTCATATCATCGGGGATGCCATTCTTCTTCAGGATCGGCTCGATGACGGGGAAATAGCGGTTGGCCCGCTTGATGATCTGCAATGTCGAGGAATGCATGTAGTTCATGGCGAGCATTTCGCGGTCGAAACGCTCGCGCAGGTCCAACCTGACCAGATTGACTTTCTGCCCGCAGAAAACAGCCTGGGCAGGAATGGGAATGGCATAGGAAGAAGCCGGGTTCATTTCGTTCTGCGATGCGAGCGGCACAACTGCCAACAGACAGCAGAGAAGGGTCATCGTACAGTGTTTCATCTTCTACTCCAGCAAATTGATATCACCTTTTCTGACATATTCCACCCCGTCCGAACCGGTCGCCATGATGACATAGAAATACACACCGGGATTGACCGGCCGGCCGTGCCAGGTACCGTCCCAGCCCAGCGACGGATCGCTCCACTCGAACAGCACATTGCCCCAACGGTTCATGATACGTCCGTGAAACTTGACCAGCGAACGGTAGGCCACCTTGAACTCGTCGTTCTCGCCCGGCGTGGAGCGAGGGGTGAAGAAGTTGGGACAATCCAGGAAGGATTCCGTCACCGTGACGGTGAATGAGGCCGAGTCGGACGCAACGGCATTCGAGGCTTTCAATTTGACGACAAAGCTGCCGGCCTGGTTGAAGACATAGTTGATATCTGTCTCATTTCTATACAGATAGGTATCCGTGGAACCGGGCGTGGTGTAGATGTACCAAATGGTATGGGTCGTGGGAGGATTGACCTGACTCAGGAAATTCACTTCGAGGGGGGCCGGGCCGGTCAGTCCGTCGGTGCCGCCGCCCACTTCGTTGTCACCCTTTTCTTTCTCAACGACCAGGGCCTGGGCATGCGTCACCACTTTGACAGCCGTGTATGAGGCCGTGACAGAGGCGCTTGCCAGGCCGAAATACTCGGCAAACTGATCGCCCGTCAGTTCGAACTCGGTATTGTCGAGCGGGGCTTCGACATTGATGCTCGACAGATAGCCTTCACGCTCCAGGGTCACTTCCTTGGGACGGTAGCCGTTGGTGGCGGCGTCCCACTCCAGGTCGACATAGCGGAAGGAATGCTTGCGATTGAGGTAATAGGCCCGTCCGTCCAGTCCGCGATAGGCCAGGTCGTCGGCACAGCCGCTCACAATGATCTGGAGGCTCTCGGTGATGTCTTCGGCCTCGGTTACGGGCACCAGGGCGGCATATTGGCAGGGATGCAGCTGATAGTCGATGACGTAGACGGCATGACGCTCCGTGCCGTCCTCGACAAAGTAGCCGCAGTCGGCGCTCAGATTATTCAGGATGGAGGCCGTGGCTGTTTGGGTGATATCGGGTGCCGACAGTTCGACAGCATCGTCAAAGGCATGCGTGTAACGATACCAGCGGCAGGCAGCCGGATTGTCACTATTGTAGGAAAGGGAGGCTCCCGTCAGGCCGTTGAACACATAGACTTGTTCCAGACCCGAAGCCGCCACAGCCCCGGCCGAATAAGGGCTTCCTCCCACCACCGTGATGGCGCGGGATGAGAGCAAAGAGAGACAAGCCAAAGCCAACAATAATATCTTTTTCATTGTATATCAAATATATACATTCACATTCAGCAATGCTTCGCCGCCACTGCGAAGATAGCAAAATAAATTGAGCCGAGAGCAGCAATGCACATCTATAATTTATATTATCTTTGTGCATCGAAATACTCATCCAATGAAGAGAACACTTATCCTGACCATAGCCGGCCTGCTGGCCAGCCTGACCATCGCCCTGGCCCAGCAGCCGTCCATCCCTGTCACCGTCATCAACGGCAAACAGTATTATCAATATCAGGTTCAGCCCAAGGAAACCATCTATGGCCTTTCCAAGCGTTTTGGCATCACCCAGGAAGAACTGATCGGCATGAATCCTTTCCTGGCCGCCGGCATGCAGATCGGGCAGATCCTCACCATTCCCGTTGTCCCGGGTGTCATGCCGGCTCCGGCTGCACAGCCCCAAACCGCCACGGTGACGGCTGCCCAGAGCCCCCAGCCTGCAATTGCTGCTGTGGAGATCGACGAAGAGGAAGGCAATGAATACATGGCTGTCGGTACCCGCACCTACCAGGTGACCCGCCGCAAGGAAAAGCTCAAGGATATTTCCACCTGGGAGAATGTCAGCATCGACGACATCAAACGCCTGAATCCCGGTGTGCCCAACGTGCTCAAACGCGGATCGGAGCTGGTTTTGCCGGCCAGGGAAAAAGAGGCGGCTGCCACACCGCAACCCACTACTACCGCCACGACAGCCGTCCAGGCCGAAGAGACAGAGTATCCTGTACAGCCCGACATTCAGGAACCGGCCGGAGAGCCCGTCTTCCTGCCCGACGACCAGTATCTCCCACCCGTGCGTACCAGCAAGGACCATGTCAAGACAGCCCTGTTGCTGCCCCTGATGCTGGGTGACAGCACCAGCCAGCCCACCGAGCGCTACATCGAGTTCTACGAAGGCGTGCTGCTGGCCGTGGACACGTTGAAAAGCCTTGGCTTTTCGACCGACATGGCCGTCTATGATATCGGCACGAGCCTGTACCGGCTGCAGCAGACGCTCAAAACCCACGACCTCTCCGCTGCCGACTATGTGATTGCCGCTGCCAATGCCGACCAGATGCCCTTCTTGTCTGAATGGGCCCGCGTCAACCAGGTCAAACTGATCCTCCCCTTCAGTTCCCGCATTCAGGAAACGGCCGGCAACCCCTATATCTATCAGGTCAATCCGCCGCAGCAGCTCACCCACAACCGCCTGCTGTCGGGCGATACGGCATTCTTCCGTGGCAAGAACATCGTTTTTGTCAGGACCTATCAGGAAGACCAGGACGAACGCTACTCCCTGTTCCAGGGTCTGAAACGCTATCTGGCCGCCTATGGCATCCCCACCCAGGAAGTCTACGAATATGAGGAGATGACAGCCTTTGCCGATACGCTGAATGCCCATCTGAGCCGGGTACGCGACAATCTGATCATCCCGGCACCGACCTCCATGTCGGGCAGCAACCGGCTCATTTCGACCATTGCTTCGGCCTGCAATGCCCGGCCCACCGGACAGGTCTGCATCCTGGGCTATCCCGAATGGATTGCCCTGAGCAAGAACAACCTGCCGCTGCTCTACAGCCTCAATGCCGTCATCTACGGCAACTTCTACGCCGACTTCGGCCGCGACGACGTACGAGCCTTCCAGTTGCGCTATTCGCTCACTTTCGGCAAGGATATCCTCAACACCTATCCCCGTTATTCGATGATGGGCTATGACATCACTCTCCAACTGGCCAACCTGTTCTGCGGACAGCAATACAGCATCCGTCCCTTGCAGCACTGCCTGGATTTCGTCCAGCCCGATGCGACCGGCGGCTGGTACAACCGCAATGTCTATATCATCCGCCACACCGCAGACCGGCACATTGAATCCTCCTTGTTGAAATGATGCGAAAATTCCTGCTGTCCATATCCTTGCTATTGATCTGTGCCGCCACTAGCTTGCAGGCTCAGTACAGTGTGATGAACCAGCCGGAACTCTATGTCGGCCTGGCCGCCGGTCCGACCTTCTCGACGGCCACCATGATGCCGCTCTATGTCGACAAGACTTTCATCCAGGGGCTGGAAGGCGGCCTGGTGGTGAGATACATCTCCGAAAAGAACTTCGGGCTGGAAGCCGGCCTGAACTACAGCCAGAGCGGCTGGAAAGATGACTACGGCTATCAGGCCACCGATGCCTACCAGCGTTCCATCAGCTATGTGGAACTACCCTTCCTGATGCATGCCTGGCTGCCCAGCGGCAGCAGCCGGTTTTTCCTGGATGCCGGACCGAAAGTGGGATGGTATCTCTCCGAGACAGAAAGCATCGACAACCATTCCGGTACCACCTGGCCCTACTATGGCAAGACTGTGGAGACCTATCTCCAATGGGGCATCATGGGCAAAGTGGGTTTCGAAGTGCATTTCGGTCCCCTGGCACTGGGTCTGGAAGGAGGCTATTACTACGGCCTGTCCGACATCTTTTCCAACAAAGTGACCGATCCCTTCGTCTCGTCCAACTTGTCGCAGATCGTAGCCCGCGTATTTCTGCTCTATCGCCTGAAATAGCGCAAAAAAAAATCGGCCCGTGCTCTTGCACAGGCCGATACAAACTTGAAATCCGGCGTATTATCCCAGATAGCTTTTCAAAAGTTTACTGCGTGAATTCTGGCGCAGACGGCGGATAGCCTTTTCCTTGATCTGTCTGACACGCTCACGGGTCAAACCGAACTTGTCGCCGATCTCTTCCAGGGTCATTTCCTGGCAACCCAGGCCGAAAAACATCTTGATGATGTCGCTTTCGCGTTCGGTCAGGGTGGAAAGAGCCCGGTCGATTTCCTTGCTCAGCGATTCGTTGATAAGCGTACGGTCGGCTATCGGAGCATCGTCGTTGACCAGCACATCGAGCAGGTTGTTGTCCTCGCCTTCCACGAAAGGAGCATCGACCGAGACATGGCGGCCCGACACTTTCAGCGTGTCGGCAATCTTATCGACCGGAATGTTCAGTTCTTCAGCCAGTTCCTCGGGCGAAGGCTTGCGTTCGTGCTCCTGCTCGAACTTGGAATAAGCTTTGGTGATCTTGTTCAGCGAGCCCACCTGGTTCAACGGAAGACGGACGATACGGGACTGCTCGGCCAGGGCTTGCAGGATAGACTGACGAATCCACCACACAGCGTAGGAGATGAATTTGAATCCTCGCGTCTCGTCGAACTTCTCGGCGGCCTTGATAAGGCCCAGGTTGCCCTCGTTGATAAGGTCGGGCAGACTCAATCCCTGATTCTGATACTGTTTGGCGACGGAGACCACGAAACGCAGATTGGCGCGGGTCAGTTTTTCCAAAGCGGCACGATCCCCTTGACGGATGCGCTGAGCCAGTTCAACTTCTTCCTCTACCTTGATCAGTTCCTCACGGCCGATTTCCTGCAGGTATTTGTCCAAGGAAGCGCTTTCACGATTAGTGATAGACTTAGTGATTTTAAGCTGTCTCATGCTTTACAGAAAATTTGGGGCACAAAGGTAGCAAAAAGTATTCTCTTTTCCACCCTCGCGCCCAAAATATTTTCAGAATTGAAAAACGATCGTTTATTCGTTCATATCCACGGCATAGTAGGTCACCTTGCCCGTCGGGTACATACCCACGATAAACAGGGCTGTTTCACCAAATCCGGCACCGCGTTGGATGTCTTTGACCAGCGATTCAAACTGGCTCACCGACTGGATGCGCTGGTCGTTCACTTTCATGATGATGAACCCCTTGCGTACACCGGCCGCCTTGAGCTTGCCGTCGGTCAGACCGGATACCTGGATGCCATAGCTGATGTTGAGCTGCTTCTTGAGCTGATCGGACAACTCATTGAAGGCGGCACCTAATACTTCAACGCCGTTATTCTTGACGATCTGTGTATTGCCCTGCAAATTGCGCAGCGTTACGTCGAAACTTTCCTTGTTCTTGCCGCGGAGGACTTCCACCTTGACCACGTCGCCGGGACGGTACTGGCTGATGCACTCCTGCAACTGGGCGTTGGTGGTCACCTTCTTGTTCTGCACCTTGACAATGATGTCGCCTTCCTTGATGCCGGCTTCCTGTGCACCGCTGTGCTCGCCGACAGAGGCCACATAGACACCTTCGACCATATCGATTTTCTTGTCCTTGGCCAGTTCGGAATTCATCGTCTGGATGGTGACGCCCAGCATGGCACGCTGGACGGAACCGTATTGCTTGAGATCGGTCACCACTTTGCTGACGATGCTCACAGGGATGGCGAAGGAATAGCCCGAGAAAGCGCCCGATTTGGAGACAATGGCTGTATTGATGCCCACCAGTTCGCCGCGGGTGTTGACCAGAGCACCGCCACTGTTGCCGGGATTGACGGCCGCATCAGTCTGGATGAATGATTCGATACTCAGGTTGGTATTGGTGTTGATGTTGGCGCCGCGCTGGTTGCCGTTGCTGCCACTGCCGATGATGCCCAGGTTACGTGCCTTGGCGCTGACGATACCGGCCGTCACGGTCGAAGTCAGGTTCAAGGGATTGCCCACGGCCAACACCCATTCACCCACCTTCAGTTCGTCTGAATTGCCGAAGGGAATGGTCGGCAGGTCGTTCTCTTCAATCTTGATCAGGGCGATGTCAGTGGTCGGGTCGGTACCGATGATCTTGGCGGCATAAGTGCGCTGGTCGTTGGTGGTCACCTCGATCTCGTCGGCCCCTTCCACCACATGGTTGTTGGTGACGATGTAGCCGTCGCGCGAAATGATCACGCCCGAGCCGTAGCCCACCTGGGGCTGCAACTGCTGCTGACGGGGCTGGTTATAGTCACGGTAACCGAAGAAATACTCGAACAGATCGATCGGGCTCTGGCCCTGGGCGGCGCTGCGCACCGTGGTCTTGGACATGATGTGGACCACAGCGTGCACCGAGTTCTCGGCAGCCACCGTAAAATCGGTAGCGACAGCGGGAACCGCTTCTCCCCTGACCAGCTGGGTCTCTGCCTCAGGACGCTGCGACCAGACGGTTTCCTGCTGACCGACGGCCTCGAGTATCTTTTCGGAGAATTTGGAAATAACAAAATAAGAAATGCCGATACTGCATGCCAGCACGGCCACAATGATGAAGATGCCTTTAAAAACTTTTTTCATGATGCTTGTTTTTTAGACAGTTGTTGTTTTTGTTTTGGTGATACACATTACAAAAACGATTCCAAACGGAAAATGTTACACAAATGTCAGAAAGAATCAGGATAATGGGCCGTCACTTTGTCAGTTTGCTGAAAAAACGTACTTTTGCGGCGCAATAACAGAGAACGCGGCTGTCGCCGGGCCGAAAGGTCGGGAGGAAAGTCCGGGCAACAAAGGGCACCATACTTCCTAACGGGAAGCTGCTCGCGAGGGCAGAGTCAAGGTAACAGAAAACTACCGCCTCAGGGTAAGGGTGAAAAGGCAGGGTAAGAGCCTACCGCCGGCAGGGTGATCTGCCGGGCCGTACCACTTATGGGTTGCAAGGCCATGTAAACCGACGTCACGAGGGTTGCCCGCCCCAGTCGGAGGGTAGGCCGCTGGAACGGCAGGGAGACTTGCCGTCTAGATAAATGACAGCATCACACAGAACCCGGCTTACGGTTCTCTGTTATTTTTTTTAAGACTGGAGGCTATGGCAAACATAATCAAGAAAACGGAGATCATCGTCACCCGGGTCTGGAACTATGTCACCCGGGATGTATGGCGTGTCGACCTGTCGGCCAGCAAGCGGAGCCGCTTCGGGCTGGACAACATCATCCGCATCATCTACCTGGCCGGACGCGGATTCCTGGAAAACAAGCTGTCGCTGATGGCCTCTGCCCTCACCTATTTCACCCTGCTGTCCTTCGTGCCCTTCCTGAGCCTGATACTGGGCATTGCCAAGGGCTTCGACGCCCAGGAATACCTGCAGGCTGAACTCATCAACCAGTTTCCCGGTCAGTCGGAAGTGCTCAACCTGGCCTTCGGGCTGGTCGATTCGGTGCTGTCGTATGCCACTAAGGGCGTGGTGGTCGGCATTGGCATCGTGTTCATCATCTGGTCGCTCTGGGCCATCGTTAGCAACATCGAAAAAAGCTTCAACATGGTCTGGCAGATTTCAAAAGGTCGCAACATCTATCGTAAGTTTACCGACCTGCTGGCCGCCCTGTTCATCCTGCCCATCCTGCTGATTCTCTCCTTCGGTGTCACGATCTACCTGAAGACCACCATCGATTCCTCTCCTATCCTCTCTGCTTTGAGTCCGGTGATGAATGTCGTGGTCAAGAGTATTCCCTATTTCCTGTCCTTCCTGTTGTTCACCTTGATGTACATCATCATTCCCAACACCAAGGTCAAACTACCCAATGCCCTTTTGGGCGGTCTGTTGGCCGGTATCGCCTACCAGGCCTTCCAATACCTCTACATCAACGGACAGTTGTGGGTGAACCGCTACAATGCCATCTACGGCAGTTTCGCCGCCATTCCCCTCTTGCTGCTGTGGCTGCAGCTCACATGGACCATCGTGCTGTTCGGGGCAGAAGTTACCTTCGCCGCCCAGAATCTGAAGAATTACCTCTTCGAGCGGGAAAGCAAGCATATCAGCCAACGCTACCGCTACTTTTTCACCATCCTCATCATGAACGTGGTGTGCAAACGTTTCGAGCAAGGAGACAAAGCCCTTACGGACGAAGAGATTTCTGAACAATACCACATCCCCATCGGCATTGTCAAACGCCAACTGGACATGCTCTGTGAGGTCGGTCTGCTGAGCGAAGCCAACAGCAGCGAGGATGATCGCGTACAGGTGTATCAACCGGCCATGGACATCCATCAGATCAGTGTCAGCTTGATTTGGCAGAAAATGTTCGAACACGGTGTGGAAGATTTCAAGATGGATCCCAATGAGGAGTATCCCGCTCAATGGAACGCCCTGATCGACATGGAGAACGCCCTGATCGCCAAAGGCGGCGAATGCCTGGTAAAAGACCTATAACCATCTCAAAATAAAAGTATTATGGCAAAATCTATTAGCAAAAGCACTCTGATTCTGATTGCAGTCATTGCTGTCATTGCCCTCTGGGGTGTCTCCACCTACAATTCCCTGGTTACAGCCGACGAAAGCGTCACCAATGCCTGGTCGCAGGTAGAAAACGTATATCAGCGTCGCATGGACCTGATTCCCAACCTGGTCAAAACCGTACAGGGAGCCGCAGATTTCGAGCGCAACACCCTGAGCGATGTCATTGAAGCACGTTCCAAAGCTTCATCGGTCCAGATCGATGCCAACAACCTGACCGAAGAGAACCTGGCTGCCTTCCAGCAGGCTCAGGATGGTCTGAGTGCCGCCCTGAACCGCCTGATGGTCGTTGTGGAGCGCTATCCCGAACTTAAGGCTAATCAGAACTTCATTGAACTGCAGTCGCAGCTCGAAGGCACCGAAAACCGCATCACCGTGGAGCGTCAGAAATACAACGACGTGGTCAAGACCTATAACGCCGGTGTCCGTAAATTCCCGCGCAACATCATCGCCTCGTTGTTCAATTTCGACACCAAGGCCTATTTCAAGGCTGCCGAAGGTGCTGACAAGGCCCCCGAAGTCGATTTCAATTTCTAAGCATCAACCTGCCGGCCTGTCATGAGGCATATTGTCAACAGACGGTTTCTGACGGTCCTCACCGTGCTGCTCACATGCGGCATGGGGCTGCCGTCGGCCCAAGTGCCTGAAAAGCCCTACCCGCCCCGTTTGGTCAACGATCTGGCAGGCATGCTGACACAGGCAGAAAACGACTCCCTGGAAGAGGAACTGGTCAAGTACGATTTCCGCACTTCCACCCAGATCTGCGTCGTTACGCTCAACGACCTGGGCGGCATGGACATCATGAGCCTGGCCTACAAAATCGGCGAAAGCTGGGGTGTGGGCAACGAGGCCAACAACGGTGTAGTGTTGCTCATCAAGAACAAGACGCGCGACAGCCGTGGCGAAGTGGCCATTGCCACCGGCTACGGTACGGAAGGCATCCTGACCGATGCCGTGTGCCGTCGGCTCATCGAGGACGACATCCTGCCCCACTTCCGTGAAGGCCGAAGCTACGAAGGAATCCATCAAGCCTGTCAACATATTGAGGGGCTGCTGGATGGAGAGTTTGAATTCGAGGAGGAAGAGCCTGATATTTGGGTGGTCTTTGGTATCATGATCATCCTGGCCATCGTGGCCATCGTCTTTTTTGCCCTGCTCATCAAATACAGCAAGAACCACCCCGACGGCGGTGGCGGCAAAGGCCCGACCATCATCATCGGCCCGGGCAGCGGTCTCTTTGGCGGTGGCGGCCGCTCAGGACTGGGCAGCTTCGGCGGTGGCGGATTCAGCGGTGGATTCGGAGGCTTCGGCGGCGGTCACTTCGGTGGCGGCGGCGCCCACGGAAGCTGGTGAAGCAATTATTCCTTGGAGAGCTGAATCATGCGGCTGATGTACTTGCCGACGATGTCAAATTCGAGGTTGACCACCGTGCCCACTTCGATTTGCGAGAAATTGGTATGATCGTGGGTATAGGGAATGATGGCCACTGAGAAACGGTCTTTTTCGCTGTCGCAAACCGTCAGACTGACCCCGTTCACGCAGACTGAGCCCTTTTCCACCGTTATGTAGCCCTGGCGGGCCATCTCCGGATCAAATATATATTCAAAGGTATAGCGCCAGCTGCCGTCCGTTTCCTCAACATCGGTGCAGACGGCTGTCCGGTCCACATGGCCCTGCACGATGTGGCCGTCCAGGCGACCGTTCACCCGCATGCTGCGTTCCAGGTTGACCAGATCGCCCACCTGCAAGAGTCCCAGGTTGCTGCGGTCGAGCGTTTCCTGCACGGCCGTGACGGTGTATTCGTCTCCCTTGATATCCACCACCGTCAGGCAGACTCCGTTGTGGGCCACACTCTGGTCGATGGACAATTCGCCGGTAAAGGAGCAACTAAGCGTCAGATGCAGATTGCCCTCTTCCCTTCTCAGGCCGGTCACCCGGGCCGCTTCTTCTACAATTCCTGAAAACATGATGCAAGTCTTTTATTGAGACAAAGATAAATCTTTTTGTCGAGATAATATTGAAAAAAGTCGGTCGCAAGTATTGTCGGGAAGCAAAAATAAGCTACCTTTGCAGCCGAATTCGAAAGCAGTTTCCCTGCATTTCGTACATGGTGGATGTAGCTCAGTTGGTTAGAGCACTGGATTGTGGTTCCAGGTGTCGAGGGTTCGAGTCCCTTCTTCCACCCCTTCCAAGGCCGACATTTCAAGTCGGCCTTTTTCTTTTTCCAGCCCGGGACTTGAAAGCTATTTGATCTTGACCACGCGAATGCCCGTAAAGCGGCGGATGTCGGCCAAATAGTCGCAAAGGGGTTCGGGAGAAACCATTACCCGGTGGCCCGACGATGAAGCATGCAGCAGATGCAGTCGCCCATCCTGGTAATGGGCAAAGCCCAGGTGGCCGATGTCCATGCCATCGACCGCCGTATCGATCATGATGATATCGCCCTCCGCCAGCCGGGCCACCAAACGCTCACGGGCATCGGCGAGTCGGTCTTGCAACAAGGCTATCCCCTCCTCTCTGACCATTTCCTGCGGAATATAGCAGGTGGTATCCATCTCATTGAGGCGCTGTTCGATCTGCTCCATCTTCTTGACGAAGGCAGGATGCGCCACCAACATGGGATACAGCTCCGAATTCCATGTCATGAAGTAGATATCGTGACCTGAGGGGATGCTGGAATAGCGCGGCGTGACATCCTCGACCAAGCCCATGCGCTGGTTGTCGAGCAGCCATTCGGTGGTATAGTGCAGGCGGGTCGTATAATCACCCATGTCACCGCCACGGTAGCGCAGCAACACTATCATGTAGGGATAGGCCTCGGCGCCCTGCTGCAGCCGTATCAGGTGACAGAGGGCCGTGACATTCTCCACCAGCGTCACACAGTCCAGTTCGCGCAGATTGACCACCAAACGCTCGTTGCCCCGCTCGTCGTTGTTTTCCAGCGTTCCGCCCACATAGGGCACATCAAGGAACAGCGGCAGCAGGCTGTCAAGCACACAGGCTTCGTCCCAGGCATTCTCGCGGGCCCGCGACAAGATAGAAGCCACGATGGCGCTGTCCTCCGCTCCCATGCAAGAGAGCAGCTCGGGACGGGCCAGGCGCAGGGAATCCAACTTTTCGGACAAGGAACCAGTCACCGCCGGACGACTCTGGCAGGAGAGCGGCAGCAACAGACCGACTGTCAGCAGACAGAACGATACAGCAGCGACAAACGACCGACGGAGTGACATGGAAACGATATCAATAAATAGCCTTGGCTCCGGCCAACAGCGTGTTCTTCATCAGCGAGACGATGGTCATCGGACCCACGCCGCCGGGCACGGGCGTGATGTAGGCGCACTTGGGGGCGACGGCATCGAAATCGACATCACCGGTCAGCTTGAAGCCGCTCTTGGTCAGCGTGGAAGGTACACGGGTGGTCCCCACGTCGATGACCGTGGCACCTTCTTTGACCATATCCTCTTTCAGGAAATGCGGACGGCCCAGGGCGCAGACGATGATATCGGCCGAGAGGCACTGCTGCTTGATATCGGTGGAATAACTGTGGACCACCGTTACCGTGGCATTGCCGGGATAGTCCTTGCGCATAAGCAGGTTGGCCAGGGGCTTGCCGACGATGTTGCTGCGGCCGATGATGACCACGTGCTTGCCGGCAGTCTCTATCTTATAGCGGCGCAACAGTTCCAGGATGCCGGCCGGTGTGGCCGACAAAAAGGAAGGCAGCCCGATGCAGGCACGGCCCACGTTGACCGGATGGAAGCCGTCCACATCCTTGCGATAATCGATGGCTTCGACAATTTTCTGCTCGTCGATATGCTTTGGCAGCGGCAGCTGTACGATAAATCCATCCACTTCCGGATCACGGTTCAAACCATCGATGGCAGCCAGCAGTTCGGCTTCCGACACCGTTTCCTCAAAACGGATCAACGAGGACTTGAATCCACAGACGGCACAAGCCTTGATCTTGTTGGCCACATAAGTTTCACTACCTCCGTCATGGCCCACTAAAATGGCAGCCAGATGCGGAGCACGACGGCCCTGGGCCACCATTTGGGCCACTTCAGCAGCGATTTCCTGCTTCACCTGTTCGGCAACAACCTTTCCATCAATTAATTGCATAAATCTTATGATTAGTATGTGAATAATTATCTTCTCTTCTTGCCACCATGCATCTTGGCTCCTGGCTTGGCCTGCGAGACCATTTTCATCATCTTGCGAGTCTCGTCGAAACGTTTCATCAGGTTGTTCACCTCCTGGATGGAAGTGCCGCTGCCCTTGGCGATGCGCTGACGGCGGCTGGTGGCAATCGCCTCGGGATGTTCGCGTTCGTAGGGCGTCATCGAATTGATGATGGCTTCGATATTCTTGAAGGCATCGTCGTCGATATCCACATTCTTCATTGCCTTGCCCACGCCGGGAATCATCGAGGCCAGGTCCTTGAGGTTGCCCATCTTCTTGATCTGGTTGATTTGTGCCCGGAAATCGTTGAAATCGAACTGGTTCTTGGCAATTTTCTTATGCAGGCGACGGGCCTCTTCTTCGTCATACTGTTCCTGGGCCTTCTCCACCAACGAGACAACGTCGCCCATGCCCAGGATACGGTCGGCCATGCGCTTGGGGTGGAAAACATCGATGGCTTCGGGTTTTTCGCCCGTGCCGACAAACTTGATGGGCTTCTCCACCACGCTGCGGATCGACAAGGCGGCACCGCCGCGGGTGTCACCGTCGAGCTTGGTCAGGACCACGCCGGTAAAATCGAGCCGGTCGTTGAATTCCTTAGCCGTGTTGACGGCATCCTGACCGGTCATCGAATCAACCACGAACAGGATTTCGTTGGGCCGGACGGCCTGCTTGATGGCGGCGATCTCTGCCATCATCAGTTCATCGACCGCCAGTCGACCGGCCGTATCGATGATCACCACGTCGTTGCCGTTTTGACGGGCAAACTTGATGGCATTCTCGGCTATCTTGACGGGGTTCTTTTCCCCTTCCTCGGTATAGACCGGCACACCGATTTGCTCGCCCAACACCTTGAGCTGTTCGATGGCGGCGGGACGATACACGTCGCAGGCGGCCAGTAGAGGATGACGGCCGCGTTTGTGTAGCAGCAGGTTGGCCAGTTTGCTGGAGAAAGTGGTCTTACCGGAGCCCTGCAGACCTGCCATCAGAATGACAGCCGGACTGCCCTTGACATCGATATCGACGCTCTCGCCGCCCATCAGGCGGGCCAGTTCGTCGTGGACAATCTTGACCATCATCTCCTGAGGCTTGACAGCGGTCAATACCTGCTGACCCAGGGCTTTTTCCTTCACCTCATCGGTAAACTGCTTGGCGGTCTTGTAGTTGACGTCGGCATCCAACAAGGCCCGACGCACATCTTTCAGGGTATCAGCGACATTGATGTCGGTTATCCTACCTTGGCCTTTTAGTATCTTAAAGGAACGCTCCAAGCGCTCGGTCAAATTCTCAAACATAGTCTCTACTCTTTTTAATTTCTATCTCTGTATCAATTTCTTATTCACTATAGAAAATCACATCGTCCTGGGCTGGATGCAGGAATTCATATTCCAAGGTCCGACTCAGGCCGTCGGCCAATGTATAGGGCGCCTGGAAATGCTCGTGGGCCTTGACCGAGGCAAACTGGGTGGTCGAACAGAATTTCTTCACCCGGATGCTGCTCACCGAGAGTTTCTTTCGCAGCACGAAGGCCAGGGCGTCGAAGCAATAACCGCCGGCCATACCCAGCCAATAGGGGAAATGGATCATCGGAATCTTCCGGCCCAGTACCCGGCTCACCAGGGGAATCAGCTCGTTCATGCTGAAATCGGGCTTGTCGACATAGTTGAAGACGTTATACCCTTCCATCTGGTTTTCAATCAGGTGCTTGACAAAAGCCACCACATTGCCCACATAGGCCATGGACTTGACATTGTCGCCCTTGCCCACCATCAGGAAACGGCCGCCGGCGATCTGATGCAGCAGATTATAGACATTGCCCCGGTTGCGTTCGCCGAAAATAACCGTCGGACGCAAGATGTTGATGTTCCAGTCGGGGTGGGCGGGATACCAGGCCTGCAAGACCTGCTCGGCCTGCCATTTGCTCTTGCCGTAATGGTTGAAAGGATCGGCCGGGAAATCTTCGTCGGGATTGGGCTTGTTCATGCCGTAGATAGCCACCGATGAGAAGAAAACCAGCCGCTTGACGCCGTTTTTCTCCATGGCAGAGAGCGTATTGCGCATGCCGCCCACATTGACATCGTAATAGAGCGAGGTCGGCGTCACATCGTCGCGGTGTTCGGCAGCCAGCAGCACGACCAGGTCGGTGCCTGCCAGCAGGCGGTCCAGGGCCTCCTGGTCCAGGACATTGGCGATGACAGTGATTTCAGGGAAAAAACGGCTCTGCTGCTTGTCGATGTTAAGCAGTTCGTAGGAAGACTCCTTCAGAAGATTCATGAGCCGGGAGCCGACAAAGCCCGAAGCGCCGATGAGCGTTATTTTCATTTCATTCGTTTTACAAAAGCCCGATATGCATAATTGACGAAATACCACGCAGCCCGCATAAAGCCGGTATGCTCCTCCTTGACGTAGATGTTCCACTGCCAGCCGAGTACAGTCAGCTTGTTGGACGATACCGACTGGCGGTTGACACGGTAGATGGCTTCGACCGTGTTGGTGTTCTTGGCGATGTAGCCGCGTTTGAGCACGGAAAGCCAAAGGGCGTAGTCCTCATGGCCGATCTTCTTGAAGCGTACCGGACCCACTTTCTTCACATCATACATCACCGTCAGGCAGCCCATCACGTTGCCTTTGAGCAATTGACGGTAGGTCACCGAAGGCGGTGCGATGATGTACCGGCCGTTGCGATGCCCCTGTTCGTCCATTTTCTCATAGTTGGCATAGACAATGGCCACCTTGTCGTCAGCGAACAATGCCAGCTGGTGTTCCAACTTGGTCGGCATCCACAGATCGTCGCTGTCGAGGAAAGCGATGTATTCGCCCCGGGCATTTTCGATACCGATGTTGCGGGGCAAGGTCGGGGAACCCGAAGGGCTGTCTGTGCAGATATATTTGATTCTCGGGTCACGGGCGGCATATTGCTGGATGATCTCGGATGATCCGTCCTTGGAGCAGTCGTCGATGATGAGCATTTCCCAGTCCGTATAGGTCTGTGCCAGCACCGATTCGATGGTTTCGCGGATCGAATCGCCGGAATTGTAGCAGGGAGTGACGATCGAGATCATTTTTTGTAAGTTCCTTTGAATAAATACTTGGCCAGCGATCTGAAGCCGATCAGATTGCGCTTGAATTCGGCTGGACTGGTCGCCGACTGCCAGGCTTTTCGCAGCAGGTAGCGCGGGTTGGTGTAGTATTTTTTGCGGGCATAGTCGCAAAAACGCACCAACTCTTCATTGCTGACATTGGGCAGGTTGATGACCGTGTTGTGCAGGCCTTCGGGGGTGAGCCACTGGCTCCAGTCTTCGGTGATGAGATAGCCCTTCTGCTTGGCTTCCTCGTAAGCCTCGGTACCGGGATAGACCATCAGGGGGAAGAACTGCGCCGTGTCGGGCAAGAGTTTCATGGCCAGGTCGAGCGTCTTTTGCATGGTCTCGGGCGTCTCGTTCAGATTGCCCACCATGAAACAGCCGTGCACCAGGATCTTGGCTCGACGACAGAGATTCATGAAATCGACCGCCTTTTCCAGGTTCAGATGCTTCTTCATGTGCTTGAGCACTTCGTCATCGCCGCTCTCAAAGCCCACAATGACCAGCCTGAGCCCCGACTGCTTCAAAGTCTTGAAGTAATCCAGGTCGGCAATCAGGTCGGCCCGCTGGTTGATGTTGTAGGGAATCTTGTTGCCCCGACGGATCAGCTCGTTGGCCACATCGAGCGAGTGCTGCTTGTCGGTGATATAGGTGTCGTCCTCGAAGGTGATGGACTTGACATCGGGAAATTCACGGCGGATATAGTCGAATTCATCGGCCACATTGCCGGGCGAACGGTAGCGCATCTTGTGGCCGCTGAACGTTTGCGGAAAGGCGCAGAAGGTGCAGCGGAAAGGACAGCCGCGGCTGGCGTCTATCGTCACATTGGGATAGGGCGCAAAACCATAGTAATAGTCGTGGATGTCCAGATAGCGCTTATAGATCTCTGATACAAATGGAATGGCATCCAGGTCGGTGATCAGAGCTGCAGGCTTGTTGGTGACAATCTCCCCACTCTCTTTTTTCCAGACCAATCCGTCCACGGCACTCATGTCGGCGCCGCAGGAAACGGCCTCCAGCCAGTCGCGGACGATGTAGTCGTATTCACGCACCGCCACGTATTTCAGATGGGCGGAAGCCTCGAGCGATTCCCTGGGCAGGACAGAGACATGCCGGCCCACCATCAGTATGTGGATCTTGGGGTACTTTTCGGCGATCTGGTCCACCACCCTCAGGTCGTTGATGATACTGGGCGTCGAACAGTCGCAGACAACCGCCTCGATGTTTTTCGCGGCAATGCGGTCCAGGACGTAGGGCACATCGACACATTTGGCCGGGGCATCCAGGAAATCGACCTCATGACCGGCCTTGATGGCGATACCGGCCGCGTATGAAAGCCACTTGGGGAAATATAGTGTGCTGCTTTTCGTCACAGCCGGGCTGCGGGATTCCCGGGAGAAGTGATCCAAAAAGGGCGGATTCAAAAACAGGACATTCATATATGCTTATCTCTTCTTTCCTTGCCGCCTCATCGAGCGCAGGACCAGGTGGCAGAATATATGTACTCTATAATAGATGCGAAACCATATCGGATTGTTACTCTTCGAACCGGTAAAAGACACCGTGGCTTCATGCCGGCGATAGGAGACCAGAATCTCGTCTTCCATATAGCCGCAACGGCAGTGCCACTGGGCATAGAGCGCTATCCACAGGTCGTGGGCGGCCAGGCCTTTGGGAAAGGGCAAAGTCGCTTCCAGCAGTTCCCGGCGCATGGCCATGCAGCAGCCCAGCCAGGCATTGTTGTAAAGGTTGTGCCAGAAAGAACGCTTCATGGGCCAGGCAGTATCGAAATGCGGCGACTTGATAACCTGCATGCGACTGTCCACCAGGCGGCAGTTGCACATGATGCAATCGTAGTGGCCCGTCTGCATGAAGGCTGTCATCTTCTGTATCTTGTCGGGCATCCAGACATCGTCCTGATCGGAGAGGAAGACAATCTCGCCACGCGACTGCTGCAGGGCATACTCGAAATTGCGGGCCACCCCCAGGCGTTCATGGCTGAAGAAGCGGATGCGGGGATCGGCAAAGGCGGCAACCACCTCTGCAGTTTTGTCGGTCGAAGCATCGTCCGAAATGACCAGTTCATCCGCTGCATCCATCTGGCAGAGGATCGAGGCAATCTGCTCCTGAAGGAACCTGGCCCCGTTGTAGGTGGCCATGCAAACTGAGATCATAGACTATGCGTTTCGTACCCGGCGTAAAGACTTCGTAAAGGCTTTTCCGATATTTGGACAAAAGTAGTAATAATAATTAAGATTCACAGCCTTTTCATCGGCTTTTTTCACTCCACCGCCGGAATGTCGGCAAACACCGGCAAATGATCGCTGTAACCGCCATGGTAAGACCGTCCGACATAGGTTCTTTTAGGACGCAATCCCAAGTATTTTTCATCTTCTTCGAGCAGAAAAGCGGCATTCACCACTCCGGCCGACAATCCGGGAGAGGCATATAGCGATGACGAAACGATGATATGGTCGAGCATGCTCCATTCCCCCTGGTATTTGTGGCTTTTGACAGGGGCCGTGCGCGCTTGCCGCCACAGCAGGTCGTAGAGTGAGGCCGGGCGGCATCGGGCCGTATCCGGGTGAGCTCCCAGCACCTCGGCCACGGAGCGGTCGGAGGGTTCGTCGTTCAGGTCGCCCATGATGACAATCCTGGCTTGCGGATCGGCCAGGAAGAGTTCTTCCACCCGTCGCCTGAGCGTCGCAGCCGCCTGGAAACGAAGCGGTTCGGATGCACGGGCGCCCCCGTAGCGCGAAGGCCAGTGACAGACAAAGACGTGATAGACATGCTGGTCGGGCAACAGGAAACTGGCGTGCAAAATGTCGCGAGTGGGCCGGCCCGGCACGCCGTTTTGTGAGGGCATCACCACAGGTATCGCCTCCGAATCAATCAGTTTGAGCCGAAAGCGATCGTAGATCAGCGCGACATCGATGCCGCGCCAATCGGGCGATTCGTAGTGGATGTAGCGGTATTCCGCCTGATGGAATTCCCTCAGCAGGGTTTCCACCACCCGGTCGTTTTCGATTTCAGCCAAGCCGATCAGGGCCGGCAGCCGTCCGTCGCCCGCAGCGGCAAGCGCCTGGGCGATGCGATGGGCCTTGAGCCGGTAGCGGAGCCAGGTCCAATGGTAGCTGCCCTCCGGCAGGAAATCCTCATCGTTTTTGAGACTGTCGTGACGGGCATCGAAAAAATTCTCAGTGTTGTAGAAAACCATCCGGCAAGACGGTCTGGCCACCGGAAGCAAAGCGGAAGATTGCGCCAGCCCAAAGGGCATGGCAAAGAGCAGGAAGCCTGCAGTCAGCAGGCAAACAAAGTGTTTCATGGTATATAACAATTAAATAAATATCAGCGTTTTAGCTACTTGAACAGCCAGCGCATCAGGTCATTGCCGTTGGCATAGACCAGCAGGAACAAGAGCAGGATCATGCCCACCGTCTGGGCCTTTTCAATGAACTTGTCGCTGGGTTTGCGACGGGTGACAACCTCTACCAGCAGGAAGAGGATATGTCCGCCGTCCAAGCCCGGAATGGGCAGGATGTTCATGAAAGCCAGGATGACCGACAGGAAAGCGGTTGTCTCCCAGAACACACGCCAGTTCCATGCGGCCGGGAACAGGCTGCCGATGGCGCCGAAACCGCCCAAACTGCGGGCACCTTCCTTGGTGAAGACATATTTCATGTCGCTGGCATAGCCGCCCAGTTTGCGTACCGCCAGTTTGATGCCGGCCGGAATCGACTGCCACAGGGAATAGCTGATCTGCCGGGTCTCGTACAACTCGGTGGGCATCTTGGCCGAGAACCCGATCAAGGCGGTGGAATCCAGCTGGATACTCATCTGTGCCAATTGCCCGCCCCGGTAATAGTCCACTACGATGGTGCTGTCGGCATATTGGCCCAGGAGAGAAACAAAATCGCTGAAAGCCGGAGTCCCCACCCCTTGGATGGCCACCAGGCTGTCACCGGGCATCAGGCCGGCCGCTGCGCCGGGAGTACCGGGCAACACCTGCTTGACGACCGTCGGATAACGGAAAGCGGCAAAGCCCTGGCCGGCAGCCATCAGCTGCTGCATGAAATCACGCGGAATCCAAACCGTATCGACCGCTCCGGCCCGTGATACAAGCACCGTTTCAGCTTCTATGATGGCCCGGAAGGACATATCGTTGAACTGCTCTATTTCCACCCCGTCGGCCGACAGGAGGATGTCACCGTCGCAAAAACCGGCCCGATGGGCGGGCTCGGAGAATTCCATGCCCAGGGGCACGTTGCGTACCGGCAGGTAGGAAGTCCCCCAGATGCCCAGTACCATGGAATAGAGCAACAGGGCCAGGATAAAGTTGAAGAGCACACCCCCGGCCATGATCATCAACCGCTGCATGGGCGACTTGGTACGAAACTCCCAAGGCTGCGGTTCGGCCGCCAGATCGGAGGCCGACTGGGTCTCGTCGATCATACCGGCAATCGAGCAATAGCCGCCCAGCGGCAGCCAGCCCAGCCCGAAGGTGGTCGTATCGGGATACTCCGCCCAATGGGCCGGCGGATTCTTCGACAGGAAGTCAAACTCCAGCTTGCCCTTGATGCGTTTGCAACGCAAAAGCGAAAACCATGGGTTGAAAAACAGGTAGAAACGCTCCACCCGGGTTCCCGACAGGCGGGCAAACAGGAAATGACCGAACTCGTGGATGATGATCAGTATGGAAAGGCTGAAAATCAGCTGCAAGGCTCTCAACAAAAAAGGACTCATAAAAAACTGACTATAAGGTGTTCAAATAATTGCGGGCGATTTCACGGGCCAAGCTGTCCGAGTCGACATAATCCTCGTAGCAGGGCTTGGCGATGAAATCGGCCTTGAGCATGGTATATTCTATCAAGTCGGACATGGCCACAAAACCGATCCTGTCTTGTAAAAAGGCTTCCACAGCCACTTCGTTGGCCGCATTCAGCACACAGGGCATGTTGCCACCCCGGTGCATGGCCTCGTAGGCCAAGGCCAGGTTGCGGAACTTGTGCAGGTCGGGATGTTCGAAACTAAGCGAGGCGATCTTGGGAAAATCCACCCGGGGATAGGAAGTCTTCAACCTGACGGGATAGCTGAAGGCATACAAAATGGGCAGTTTCATGTCGGGCAGCCCTAGCTGGGCCTTGACCGAACCATCCTGGAACTGCACCATGGAATGGACAATCGACTGGGGATGGACCACCACCTCGATCTGATCGGGCCGGACACCGAAGAGCCACTTGGCCTCGATGACCTCGAAACCCTTGTTCATCATCGAAGCCGAATCGATGGTGATCTTGGCGCCCATCTGCCAGTTGGGATGGCGCAAGGCCTGTTCCTTGGAGACAAACTTGAGTGCTTCCTCACTGTAGGTGCGGAAAGGCCCGCCCGAAGCTGTCAGGATGATTTTCTCGATAGGATTGTATGGCTCAAGACACTGGAAAACGGCCGAATGTTCCGAATCCACCGGCAATATCACTGCCTGATGTTTGAGAGCCAGACTGTTGATAATCTCACCGGCCACCACCATCGTCTCCTTGTTGGCCAAGGCAATGTCCTTGCCAGCCTGCAAGGCGCGGATGGTCGGTTTCAAACCGGAATAGCCCACCATGGCCGTCAGGACCATATCGACAGGCCCGGCCTCAACCACCTGCTCCAAGGCCTCCGGACCGGCATACACCTTGATGGGCAGGTCGGCGAGGGCTTCCTTCAGGCGGGGATAATGCGCCTTGTTGGCGATGACCACCGTGTCGGGCATAAACCGGCGGGCCTGCTCGATAAGCAGATCGACCCGGTTGTTGGCCGTCAGGGCATAGGCCTCGAACTGGTCGGGATGCTCGGCAATGACTTCCAGGGCCTGCGTACCGATCGATCCGGTCGAGCCCAGGATGACTATCTGTTTTTTGGGATTGTCGCTGTTCATTAAAAGGAAATATATTCTTCAGGGTTCAGGGCATGTCCTTTGTACCAGAGTTCGAAATGCAGCTGGGCATTCTCGGCCGAAGCAGAAGATTTACCGATGAAAGCCACGGCCTCACCGGCCTTGACCGTCTCGCCGGAGCGCTTCAGGACTTCCTTCAACTGACTGTACACCGACACAAAGTCGTTATTGTGCTGGATCAGGACGATATAATCGAAATCAGGGGTATAGGCCGTCATGATTACCTTGCCGTCCAGGGCGGCCAGCACGGCACGGCGCGTGGGGGCGGCAATGTCCAATCCGTTGCGTTTTTCCAGCGGATTGTAGTGGCCCACGATTTCTCCCCTGAGCGGCACGTAGAACAACATCCCGTCGGTGGATATCTGCGGGGCGAAAGACGAGGCCGCACCCCGTTCACTCTCTTCATACTGGCGACGGAATTCCAATTCCTTCTCGGAAGGATCGGCCACTGTCGTCTGCAAAGCAGCCAGATCGGCCAGGTTCATGGTTGTGTCCATCTCGTATTCTCCCGAGATCAAGCCGCGGACAAGTGTCATGTAGCTTTCCTGCTTGGTCATCTGCACAGACAGGGAGTCCACCCGGAAAGACTCGGCCATGATGCGCTGTTTGAGGCGGGGATCCAGATAGCCGGGCAGGAGATGACGGATGGGGGTGCCGAACAGCACCAGATAGAACAGCACTAGAAGGGTCAGCACCGCAGCGATGGACGTCAAAATGACCCGGGCCCTGGTGAAACGGGTGGTGAAAACGGTATCCAGCGTGTTTTCGTTCAGTACCGTAAAACGGAATCTCTGTGTCTTGTATTTCTTCTTCATAGCGCAAATATTCTAATACATCTCCAGCAGGCCTTCGGGCACGCGCAGCGACAGGCAGCTGTTTTCCTTGTCAAAGACTTCGATCAACTCTTCGGCCGCCGGGACAATCAGTTTTCCTTTCGGGCCTCGGACTTCGAGCAACACGTTCAAAGTGGAATCATCCACTGCCGTGATTTCGCCAAACGACGCCCCACTCCCGGCATCTGTCAGCTGCCAGCCGACAAGTTGCGTCCACGTGAGCGGCTGATGCTCATACCAGTCCTTGTCGAGCTGCGACTTGGGATAAAACACCTCCTGGTTGCTCATGGCACGGGCTTGCCGCTCGTTGTCAACACCCTCGAATTTAACCAGGGCCGTCGTCTCGGAACGGAAACGGTAGGACTCCCAGAAAAAAGGCACCAGGATGCCATCGGTCATGACCAGCCAATAGGGACATTGGGTACGGTCGAAGACATCGTCCTCGAAATGAAATCCCAATTCCCCGGCAATACCGTGCGGTTTGCCCAGGCGGCCGATCCGGATGACATCTTCAGCTTTGATCATATTCTCGAAATATGGGCACCGAGCTCATTGAGCCGCTCATCGATGCGCTCGTAGCCCCGGTCGATCTGTTCAATATTGTTGATGCGGCTGGTTCCCTGTGCCGACAAAGCGGCGATGAGCAGGGCAATACCGGCACGTATATCGGGCGATGACATGATGGCTGGCCGCAGCACCTGCTGTTTGTCCAATCCGATAACGGTGGCGCGGTGCGGGTCGCAGAGGATGATCTGGGCACCCATGTCGATGAGTTTGTCGACAAAGAAAAGACGGCTCTCGAACATCTTCTGATGGATCAGCACACAGCCTTTGGCCTGGGTGGCCACCACGAGCATCACACTCAAAAGGTCGGGCGTCAGGCCGGGCCAGGGCGCATCGGCCACCGTCATGATCGAGCCGTCGATAAAAGATTCGATGGTATAATGCTCCTGGGCCGGCACATAGAGGTCGTCGCCGCGGCGTTCGAGCTGGATGCCCAGACGCTGGAAACTGTAAGGAATGATGCCCAGTTCGTCGTAGGCTACATCCTTGATGGTGATTTCCGAGCCGGTCATGGCAGCGATGCCGACAAAACTGCCCACCTCGATCATATCAGGCAGCAAGCACATCCGGCAGCCGCCCAGGCTGTCGACACCGACTATGGTGAGCAGGTTGCTTCCGATGCCCGAGATCCGGGCACCCATTTTGTTGAGCATCCGGCAGAGCTGTTGGATATAAGGCTCGCAAGCGGCATTGTAGATGGTGGTCCGGCCCTTGGCCAGGACGGCAGCCATCAGGATATTGGCCGTACCTGTCACTGAGGCTTCATCGAGCAGCATGTAGCAACCGGTCAGTTCCTTGGCTGTGACCACATAGCTGCTGCTGGCGGCATCGTACTCAAATTCCGCACCCAGCCGCTGTATGCCCAGGAAATGGGTATCCAGGCGGCGACGGCCGATCTTGTCGCCACCGGGTTTGGCCACACGGGCCTTGCCCAGGCGGGCCAACAGCGGGCCGATAAGCATCACCGAGCCACGCAAGGCCGCCGTTTTCTGGAAGAAACTCTCTGTCTCGATGGCCGATTCGTCCAATTGGTCGGCCTGAAAACACCAGGAGCCCTTGCCCAGTTTCTCCACCTTGACGCCCAGGTCGGCAAGCAGAGAAATCAGGTTGTTGATATCCAGTATGTCAGGAACATGGTCGATATAGACTTTCTCCCGGGTCAGCAAGGTGGCACAAAGCAATTGCAAGGCTTCGTTCTTGGCTCCTTGCGGACGGATGCTCCCCTGGAGGCGGTGACCTCCTTCTACGACAAACGACGACATGGCGTATCTTTATTTGCGACGGTTATTCTTCTTTCCGACAGGATTCTTGCTCAGCTGGGCAACATCCCTGACATCCATCAGATGCATATCTTCCTCCTTGATATCGATCCTGCCCCCCGACAGTTCCCTGAGATCGTCGAACACTTTCTTGTCTTCCATGATTTCGTGGTTCATGGAATAATAGCTCTTCTTCATGTGATTGGCGATCATGCGGACAAGGGCAGTCTTCTCTTCACCGTCCTCCATCTTGACGGCCTCGTCGATCAGGGCCTCGGCCAGGAAGCCGTAATGACGCACCTTGATGTGACGGCTCTCATAGGGCACACGCTCGGGTTTGGTCAGCAAATTGTCGCGGCGCACCGGTTCACAGGGATAGTCGATATCCAGTTTGAAATCCGACATGATGGCCAGATGATCCCAGAGTTTGTGCTTGAAATCACTGACATCGCGCAGATGCGGGAACAGGTTGCCCATGATCTGGATGATGGCCTGGGCACAGCGGGTACGTTCTTCCTTGTCTTCCAAGGTCATGGCATAGTCCACCATGCGCTGGATGTTGCGGCCGTATTCGGGCAGGGGCATCGGCGGTATCTGGGTGTTGTACTCCAATTCGTTGACTTCCATAGATTTCATTGCTTGTTTAGTATTTGCTTGATTTTAGTCGGCACAGTGGCCTGGAATTCTTTCAGATAAAACGGTTCAAAATAGGCGACATCCTCTGTCCGACCAGCCGCCAATGCTTCCTCGGCCGGCCGGATCATGGCCTGGGCCGTCAGTTTGACATCGGCCTCGTAAAACAAAGGACGACGGGCAATCACCGGATAACACTTGGCCGCCCCATTGCCGAAGATATAGAGGGGGGCCTCCCCTTCCAGCGTGCTGAAACAATGCTCATCGACCACCAGGGCCTGGGTCTGGCTCAGAGGCGTCAAGTCGGATCGGAACAGCGCCGTATAGACTTCCATGCGGCGGGCATCGATCATCGGACAAAGCAAGGCCTCCTTGTCCAGGCTCCCGGCCGGCCTGGTCTCGAGAAATGCCCGGGTCAGCACCTGCAAGGTCGGCACGGCCACCAGGGGCACAGACAAGGCATAGCAGAGCCCTTTGGCCATCGATACGCCAATGCGCAGCCCTGTGTAGGAACCCGGCCCGCTGCTCACCGCCACGGCATCCAACGACAAATGCGCCTGTTCGGCCACACGCAATGCCTGATCCACGTAAACGCCCAGTTGGACGGCATGGGATGGGCCCGCATCGTTACAGGCGGCGAACAAGACTTCGCCGTCCCGGCTCAAGGCCACCGAGCAAAGGGAGGTGGCAGTCTCTATGTGCAGGATCAGGGCCATCAGTCTTGTTTACGGATATGGGACTCTATCAGTTGGGCGCAACAGCGCACATATTCGGCACAGGGGCGTTTGCGGTAGTATTCCGGTGTACGGGGCGAGGGCTGGGGATCGTCCGACACCCTGGGGCAGGTACCGGAGAGCAGCTCCCCGCAGATGATCGAGCCGTTCTCGGCGCGGAAAGCGGCGGCCAACTCCTGCACTTTGGCATAGTTGCGCTGCTTGGCCTCCTTGTCGGCGGGATCGGTCTGGCCGTTGTCCAGGCCGTTGATCATGAACATGCCCGACACAGCACCGCAGACCTGACGCATCCTGCCCATGCCGCCTCCAAACGAGGCTGACATTTTCAGGGCTGTTTCAGTATCGACTCCGTAGAGATCGGCATAGGCGGCCACGACCGACTGTGCGCAGTTGTATCCTTCGTGGAAGAGGGCCACTGCCCTTTCAACTCTGTCGTCCGTCATGGTCATAAATTTTCAAACATGCCCTCCATACGGTCACTTTCTTCCAACAACCCTTCTGTCTCCCCGCAGGGTTTCAGATAAGGGGCCGGAATGTCGAACGAGTCGGTCTGGAGATATCCCAGCGAGGGATCGGCATAGACTTTGTTCATATAGATCGCCCAGATGGGCAGGGCCACGTTGGCTCCCTGGCCGTCTGTCATGTAATCGAAATGGATGTCTCGGTCCTCACCGCCGCCCCAGGCGCCGCTCACCAGCTTGGGCGTGAAGCCCATGAACCAGCCGTCCGAATTGTTCTGGGTCGTACCGGTCTTGCCGCCCATATCGGCCTTGATGCCATATTTGAAGCGGACACGCACCCCGGTGCCCTCGTTGATGACGGCACGCAGCATGGTCTGCATCTTGTAGCAGGTCTCCTCGCTGAAGACTTCCGACATCTGGGGGGAGAAATACTCCAGCACATTGCCGTCGTTGTCTTCAATGCGGGTCACAAACAGGGGGGCCACCCGGATGCCGCCGTTGACAAAAGCCGTATAGGCACTCACCATCTCGGCAATGGATACGTCGCAGGAGCCCAGACAGAGCGAATAGACGGGATCCAGCTCGCCGCGGATGCCGAACGAACGAAGCATCCTGACAAAGGCATAGGGCGAGAGCTTGCCCATCAGATAGGCGGAGATCCAGTTGTTGGAATTGGCCAGCCCCCAGCGAAGCGTCACCATTTCACCGACATTCTTGCTGCCACTGTTGCGCGGGCTCCAGGGTTCGCCCGTCTCGGTCATGAGCGTAATGGGCTCGTTGCGCACCGGGTCGCAGGGACTGAAGCCCTCCTCCATGGCCATGGTGTAGAGATAGGGTTTGATGGTGGAGCCCACCTGCCGGCGGCCGACCATCACCATGTCATACTGGAAGGGCACGAAGCTGACACCGCCAACATAGGCTTTCACATGGCCGTTGAAGGGGTCCATCGACATGAACCCGGCCCGCAGGAAATGCTTGTGGTAGCGGATGGAATCCAAGGGCGACATCACCGTGTCGATCATGCCCTGATAGGAGAACACCTCCATCTCGATGGGCGTCTTGAAGACCTTGCGGATTTCGTCCTGGTTGAGACCGGCCTTGCGCAGCACGCGGTAGCGTTCGGTCTGACGGGCACTGGTCCAGATGACCGAATCCACTTCCCGGGCCGTCAGGTTGTTGGTATAGGGAGCATAGCTGCGGCCCTTCTTCTCCTTGAAGAACTTGGGCTGCAGATCCATGGCAATATGTTCATAGACAGCTTCTTCGGCATACTGCTGCATGCGCGAGTCGATGGTGGTGTAGATCTTCAGGCCGTCATCATAGAGGCTGTAGTAGGAGCCGTCGGGTTTCTTGTTCTTGCGGCACCAGCCAAAAAGCGGATTGGTGGCCCATGCGATGGAATCGTCGCGATAGAGCTGCGTCTGCCAGGAGGCGTAATTCTTGCGCTCAGGCTTGGCATGCGTCATCATCACTCTGAGGTACTGGCGGAAATAGGGAGCCAGGCCTTCGGTGTGGCTGATGCGCTGGTAGTCGGTCACTAGGGGCAGTTCCTTGATGGAATCGCGTGCGGCAGGCGACAGGAAACGATAGCCCACCATCTGGTTAAGCACCAGGTTGCGGCGCTCCAGGGCACGTTCCTTGTGGCGCAGGGGATTGTAGAGGGATGGGTTCTTGAACATGGCCACCAGCGTCGCTGCCTGTTCGATGGTCAGTTCCTCGGGCGTCGTGTTGAAATAGACCTTGGCGGCCGTCTTGATTCCCACGGCATTGTAGAGGAAGTCGAACTTGTTGAGATACATCGTCAGGATTTCCTCCTTGGTATAGAAGCGCTCCAACTGTACGGCGATGACCCATTCCTTGAGCTTCTGCAGCATACGCTCCATGGTGTTGCGGGCCGGCGGCATGTAAAGCTGCTTGGCCAGCTGCTGGGTGAGCGTACTGCCGCCACCGCCGCTCTTCTGACGCAGCACACCGCGTTTGACCAAGGCGCGGAAAAACGCCTTGAAATCGACGCCCGAATGCTTGGCAAAACGGACATCTTCCGTAGCCAGCAGCGCCCGCACCATGTTGGGCGAAATCTGCGAATAGCTCACCGAAATGCGGTTGTCGGTATTCTGATAGTAAGTGGTCAGCAGCTTGCCGTCCGAGGTATAGACTTCACTGGCGAATTTGTTCTTGGGGTTCTCCAATTCTTCGATGGGCGGCATGTAACCGGCCTTGCCGTTGACAATGAGGACAAACAGCAGGGCGACAGAGGCGACGCCTAAGGCGAACAATATCCAGAAAGTCCTCAGTATCAGGGTCAGGACTGGGGTTTTATGTGGTTTGCTTCCAGCACTTTTCTTCTTAGCCATTTTAATACATGTATATTGCTTACAAAAGTAGTACAAGTCGGGGGTAATCACAAAAAAAAATTGTGTTTGCAGAGAAAATGACCTACCTTTGCCAGCGTTAATACACAACATCGTATGTCAGCGAAAAGTCTGGTCTCCATCAGCGACTATTCCAAAGAACAAATCCTCCGGATTCTAGATCTTGCAACGGGCTTTGAAGCCTGCCCCAACCAGCGTATCCTGGAAGGCAAAGTCGCCGCCACCCTGTTCTTCGAGCCCTCCACCCGTACCCGGCTCAGTTTTGAGACCGCCGTCAACCGGCTGGGCGGCAAAGTCATCGGCTTTTCCGATGCCGCCACCTCCAGCAGCACCAAGGGCGAGACCTTGAAGGACACCATCAAGATGGTCTCCAACTATGCCGACATCATCATCATGCGCCACTATCTGGAAGGCGCTGCCCGCTATGCTTCCCAGGTGACCGACATCCCCATTGTCAACGCCGGTGACGGAGCCAACCAGCATCCCTCCCAGACCCTGCTCGACCTCTACTCCATCCGTAAGACCCAGGGGCGCCTCGAAGGACTGAACATTGCCCTGGTCGGCGACCTGAAGTATGGCCGCACCGTTCATTCCCTTTTGATGGCCATGAAGCATTTCCCGTCCACCTTCTATTTCGTGGCGCCCGAAGAGCTGGCCATGCCCGCCGAATACAAGCAGTTCTGCCGCGACAACGGCATCAAGTGGCACGAGACCTCGGTGTTCAGCCAAGAGATTATCAACCAGGCCGACATCATCTACATGACCCGCGTCCAGAAAGAGCGTTTCACCGACCTGGTCGAATACGAACGGGTCAAGAACGCCTTCATCCTGCGCAACAACATGCTCGACAATTCGCGCGACAACCTGAAGATCCTGCATCCCCTGCCCCGTGTCAACGAGATCGCCCAGGATGTGGACGACAACCCCAAAGCCTACTATTTCCAGCAGGCCCGCAACGGTCTCTACGTGAGACAGGCCATCATCAGCAGTTTATTAGACTTAGTGTAGCAGCCATGGCAGACAAGAGTGAAATGCAGGTCAAGGCCCTGAAAAACGGCACCGTCATCGACCATATCCCCTCAGACAAGTTGTTCAAGGTGGTATCCATATTGAAACTCGACAAGATCGACAGCGAAGTGACCATCGGCAACAACCTCACCAGCCGCCTGATGGGACGCAAAGGCATCATCAAGATTGCCGACCGCTATTTCGAGGAGGATGAGATCAACCGCATCGCCCTGATCGCTCCCAAGGCCAAGATCAATACCATCCGCGACTACGAGGTGGTCGAGAAAAAAATCATAGAATTGCCCGAAGAAATCAGCGGTTTGGTCAGATGCGTCAATCCCAAGTGCATCACCAACAACGAGCCCATGGAGCCTTGCTACCGGGTGGTCGGACGCAGTCCGCTCACCTTGAAGTGCTGCTACTGCGAACACACCATGTCCCAAGAAGAAATCAAGTTGCTGTAAGTCGATGAAACAACAGTGGAAACCTGGTACCATGATCTATCCGCTGCCGGCCGTGCTGGTCAGCTGCGGCGCCGCGCCCGATGAGTACAACCTGCTCACAGTGGCCTGGACCGGCACCATCTGCAGCGAACCGCCGATGTGCTATGTATCCATCCGCCGCGAGCGTCATTCCTACGATATCATCCGCCGCAACATGGCCTTTGTCATCAACCTGACCACCGAAGAGCTGGCCCGCGCCACCGACTGGTGCGGAGTCCGGAGCGGCCGTCAGTATGACAAGTTCAAGGAGATGGGCCTCACGCCCGTCCCGGCCCGTCTGGTGCAGGCTCCCATCGTGGACGAGGCCCCGGTCAACATCGAATGCCGGGTCAGGGAAATCATCAGCCTGGGCTCGCACGACATGTTCCTGGCAGAAGTGGTCAATGTGCAGGCCGACGACCGCTATCTGGATCCCGAGAGCGGCAAGCTGGACCTGGCCGCCGCCCGCCCGCTGGTCTATGACCACGGCAAATACTACAGCCTGGGGCAGGAAATCGGCAAGTTCGGATGGACGGTCGAGAAAAAGAACAAATAGGAAAAACAAACCATATCATTAATTCAAAACAAAGCATTGCTATGCAGCGAGACAACGCATTATTCGAGATCATCGAAAGAGAACATCAGCGTCAGCTGAAAGGGGTGGAACTCATCGCCTCCGAAAATTTTGTCAGTGACCAGGTGATGCAGGCCATGGGGTCCTGCCTGACCAACAAATATGCAGAAGGTTATGCCGGCCACCGCTATTACGGAGGCTGCGAGGTGGTTGACCAGGCCGAGACGCTGGCCATCGACCGCATCAAACAGCTGTTCGGTGCCGAATATGCCAATGTGCAGCCCCACTCGGGCGCACAGGCCAACGCTGCCGTTTTCCTGTCTGTCATGAATCCCGGCGACAAGTTCCTGGGACTCAACCTGGCCCATGGCGGTCACCTGTCGCACGGTTCGCCCGTGAACTTCTCAGGCTTGTTTTTCCAGGCCTTGGAATACAATGTCCGTGAAGATACCGGCCGGGTCGATTACGACCAGATGGAGGAAGTCGCCCTGAGAGAGCGTCCCAAGATGATCATCGGCGGTGCTTCGGCTTATTCACGCGAATGGGACTATGCCCGCATGAGAGCCATCGCCGACAAGATCGGCGCCATCCTGATGATCGACATGGCCCATCCGGCCGGCCTGATTGCCGCAGGTTTGCTCAACAACCCGCTGAAATACGCCCACATCGTCACCTCCACCACCCACAAGACACTGCGTGGCCCCAGAGGCGGTATTATCCTGCTGGGCAAGGACTTTGACAATCCCTGGGGCAAAACCACTCCCAAGGGCGTCGTCAAGAAGATGTCTCAACTCATCGACTCAGCCGTCTTCCCCGGCATCCAGGGCGGACCGCTCGAGCATGTCATCGCTGCCAAAGCCGTCGCTTTCGGCGAAGCCCTGCAGCCCGAATACAAGACCTACCAGCAGCAGGTCAAGAAAAACGCCGCTGTCATGGCCCAGGCTTTCATGGACAAGGGTTACAAAGTAATCTCCGGCGGTACCGACAACCATTCGATGCTCATCGACCTGCGCGCCAAATTCCCCGAATTGACCGGTAAAATGGCCGAAAATGCATTGATACAGGCCGACATCACCATCAACAAGAACATGGTGCCCTTCGACAGCCGCTCACCTTTCCAGACCTCCGGTATCCGTGTCGGTACTCCGGCCATGACCACCCGTGGCGCCAAGGAAGACCTCATGTGCGAAATCGTCGAATGGATGGATGATGTCATGTCGCATCCCGAAGACCAGCAGGTCATCAAGAGCGTTCGCGAAAAAGTGAACGCCACGATGAAGGGCTATCCCATCTTCGCTTACTAAGAGTCGTTGAAAATATCAGCGACAGCCAAGTACATCAACCGGGAAGTGCTCCGCCTGGCACTGCCCAGCATTCTGGCCGGTATCACCATTCCCCTGGTGGGCATGGCCGATACAGCCATTGCCGGACGATTGGGATCGGCCGCCCATATCGGCGCCATTGCACTGGGTTCCACCATGTTCGACTGGCTCTACTGGAACATGAGTTTCCTGCGCATGGGCACTGCCGGCATCACAGCCCAGGCCTTCGGACGGGCCGACCTTCGCAAAGCCGTCTCCACATTTATGCAAGGCATGGCCGTCGCACTGGGCATCTCGCTGTTGATAATGATCTTCCAGCGTCCCTACGCGCGGCTTTTCTTCCTCATCACCCCCACTTCGCCGGAGACCATGCAACTGGCCCTGACATATTTCTACATCAGGGTATGGGCTGCCCCGGCCGCATTGTCGCTGTTTACCGTCAGGGGCTGGTTTTTCGGTATGCAGAACAGCATCGGTCCCATGCTCGTCGACATCATCGTCAATATTGTCAACATCGTGGCCAGCTGGTATTTTGCCTTGCATCTTGACATGGGGGTGGCCGGCATCGCCCTGGGTACGGTCGTGGCCCAGTATACCGGACTGTTGACTGGGTGTTTGCTGCTGTGGATCTATTTCAGGAAATACCGCTCCTACCTCGACTGGAAAGACATTCTGGTCAAAGATGACCTGAAACGCTTCTTTTCCATCAACGCCAACCTGTTTATCCGCTCCATCTGCATGCTGCTGGTCTATAGCGGGTTCACCATGCTGTCGAGCCACTTTGGCGATATGGCACTGGCCGTCTCCTCCATCATGATGAAACTCCTGTTGCTTTATTCCTACTTCATCGATGGTTTCGCCTATGCCGGCGAGGCACTGACCGGACGCTTCATCGGAGAAAAGAACGAAAACGCCGTCAAACTGTGCATCAAACTCCTGTTTACCTGGTGCGTACTGATTGGAATCATCTCAACCATAGTATATTACGTCGGTGACGAATGGCTCCTGGGCATCATGACATCGGTCGACACGGTCAAGGCCGCCTGTCGTCCCTATCTGGTGTGGCTCTATGTCATGCCTTTCATTTCCTGCATTGCCTTTACCTGGGACGGCATCTTCATCGGGGCCACCGCCTCGAGGGCCATCCGCAACACCATGTTTTATGCCGTGGCCGCCTTCTACCTGAGCTATCTGATACTGCAACCTGTTATCGGCTTCCAATCGCTATGGATCGCCTATGCCGCCCATCTGGTGGTCCGTTCCGTGGCCATGACCATGTTCGCGCCCCATCACGTCTATGCCCGGGTCCACGCCGGTTGACCGCCCCGGTAGGCATAGTTGCCGGCAACCACTATCCGACCTCGTTTGCATTTTTGAAAGAAATAGTTTATCTTCGTGGTAGAGATATTCATTTTTCGAAAAGACGTAAACAAATCAGCGGACTTTACCTACCCGCCTGATCGCTTGACCCACCTGATCCCAACCTGAAAGGGTTCCTTTATTTTTCAACCTCAACCATCTTTTTATATGATCCATGGCACCTAAGAAAAACATTCCACGTGTGAGTAGCCGATTGCGGCAAAACATTTTGAGAACGCCGACGGAAATCCGTCGAGCCAGTGGTATCCTTATCTATGGAAGGCGCATCAAAAGCCTCATTTTCACAACAGACATAGCCATCATCCGCAACTGCGACGCAGATGCCATCATGGCCGTGTATCCCTTCACCCCGCAACAAACCATCAGCGATTCCATCATCAAGCATTCTTCCCGGCCGGTGTTCTGCGGCATCGGCGGCGGAACCACCAAGGGGCTGCGCACGGTATCCTTGGCCAAAGATGTGGAGAGTCAAGGAGCCATGGGGGTCGTACTCAACGCTCCCACCTCCAATGCCGACCTCAAGGCCGTGGCAGAAGCAGTCGAAATTCCGACAATCATCACAATCGTCAGTCCCGCCACCGACATCCGATCTCGTATCGAAGCCGGCGCCTCGATACTAAATGTGGCCGGCGGACGGGAAACCGTGGGCATCGTCCGGATGATTCGGAAAAAATATCCTGAGACACCTATCATCGCCACCGGCGGAAAAACGGCCGACAGCATTCTGGCGACTATCGAAGCAGGGGCAAATGCCATCACCTACACACCTCCCAGCATACAAGAGATGTTCAAGCAGATGATGGGCAACTACCGCAACGATGCGGCAGCCCGGGACGACCAGGATATCCATCTGGGAGAAACCTGGCTGGGATGATTCCGTGACGAGGGGATTAATTTTTTCCTTATCTTCGCGGCGAAAAAGGATTCCATTATGAAAAAGCATCTGAAGGTAGGATTGGTCCAAGCCCGTATCGGCGCAGATATAGAAGCCAACAAGCTGCACCTCAAAGAGATGATTGTCGACTGCTGCCGGCAGGGAGCCCAACTGGTCGTCCTGCAGGAGTTGCACAACAGCCGCTACTTCTGCCAAAGCGAGGATACCACCCTCTTTGACCTGGCCGAGAGCATTCCCGGTCCGTCGACAGATTTCTACGGCCAACTGGCTGCAGAGCAACAGATTGTACTGGTCTGTTCGCTGTTCGAGCGCCGGGCCGCCGGCCTCTACCACAATACAGCCGTTGTCATCGACAAGGACGGACACATAGCCGGCAAATACCGCAAGATGCACATTCCCGACGATCCCGCCTATTACGAGAAATTCTACTTCGCCCCGGGCGACCTTGGCTTCCATCCCATCTCCACCAGCGTCGGCCGGCTGGGCGTGCTGGTCTGCTGGGACCAGTGGTATCCCGAAGCCGCCCGCGTCATGGCGCTGCAGGGAGCCGATCTGCTCATCTACCCCACGGCCATCGGCTGGGAATCGAGCGACAGTCCGGCCGAAAAGGAGCGCCAACAGCAGGCCTGGTCCCTGTCACAGCGCGGTCATGCCGTGGCCAACGGCCTGCCGGTGATCTCGGTAAACCGCGTCGGACACGAGCCCGACCCTTCAGGCCAGACCCGTGGCATCGATTTTTGGGGACACAGTTTCGTGGCCGGTCCGCAGGGAGAGATTCTGGCCCAAGCCTCCGACACGGACGAGGAAGTCCTGGTCGTGGACATCGACCTAAGACGCAGCGAAGAGGTACGACGCTGGTGGCCCTTTCTCAGGGACCGTCGCATCGACAGCTATCAGGATATCCTGAAACGTTTCGCGGATTAAAGCAAGCAGATTATTGGACCAGCACCCAGGCTTTGGCATAGCGGGGATGCTCGCTTCGGAAGGCTGGCAAACTGGCCACGGCCTCCAGGCGTGAGCTGTAGGCTGTCACATAGACACGGTAATGCTCCGCTCCGACAGCGACGCCGACCTCGGGAAAACTGTCCCGCAACTGACGGCGTTCGATGTATCGACGCGCCGAGTTTTCATCGGGAAAACTGGCAATCACAATCAGGTATTGTTTGGAACTCCCTTTCGAGGGTGTTTTCACAGTCTGGGCTGCTTGAGTTGTCCGGGGTGTCTGAGTTGTCCGGGCAGCCACAGTGGTCTCAGACGGTGTCACCGTGGTCGCGGGCTCAGCCGCAGGCTCGACAGCAGGATCGGCAACAGGCTCCAATGCAGGCTCAGGTTCAGCCGCAGGAACAGCAACAGGCTCAGCCACAGGAACGTCCGCAGGAGAAGATTCAGGCATGGCAGATTCCATCTCAATATTGTCGGCCACAGGTACCCGGGCCAGCATATCGGTATCGACGCCCAGCACGGAAGCCTGGTTAAGGTTGTAGCCCGCCCGGTTCAAAGGCTGTGAACCGAAAAACAGGATCAGCAGCACAGCAGCGGCAGCAGCGGCAGCCCAATGGCCCCATTGGGCCACCAGGGAAGGCTGGCGGGAGGCCTCCGAGGGCTCCTTCCTAACAGGGGAAGATACCGGCCTGGCCACCGAACAAGGAATCGCCTTCAGCCCGAAAAGCGCAGGCGACAGGACATTCCCGCCCTGTGGCAGGAACGTCAGGGCTTCCTCCTCATTCAAATGCATCGTGCCGAGTTGCCCCAGGCTCACATACCGGCCTTCGGCCATCTGGTCGCGCAGGAGGGCCACGGCCTCACGGATGCGCTGGTTGGCCGCTTCGAAAGACAGGCCGAAACCGGCCTGATAGGCCGCCGTTAGCAGACCGTCGTTGAAATCGAGCCGGGCATTGAAACTCAACTGACGGCTGCGGGGATGGAATATTTCCCGCTCCGGATCGTAGCAAGCTTCCGATTCCTGCTGGATAAAACCGCCCAAACCGGGCACGACCACGCAGTCATGCTCGGCGAGCAACCCTTCCAGTTTTTCAATCAGTACCTGCATCCGAAAAGCAAGAAAAAGGGAGAATCCCCGAACACTCGATGATTCAGGCGATTCTCCCTATAAATGATCCAATTAGCCCTGGATGGCCTTGATGCCGGGAAGCACCTTGCCTTCGATGGCTTCCAAAAGGGCACCGCCACCCGTTGAGACGTAGCTCACTTTGTCGGCCAGGCCGAACTTGTTGACACAGGCTACCGAGTCGCCACCGCCTACCAACGAGAAAGCGCCCTTGGCCGTAGCCTCTACGATAGCTTCTGCAACAGCCTTGGAACCAGCAGCGAAGTTGTCGAATTCAAAGACGCCGGCAGGACCGTTCCACAGGATGGTCTTGGAGTTCTTGATCACCTCGGCGAAGATCTTCATGGTCTTGGGGCCGATGTCCATGCCTTCCCAACCATCGGGAATGTCGTTGACCCCGGCATAAGCCGTCTTGGCATCGTTGCTGAAGCTGTCACCGATCTTGGAATCCACGGCCAGCACCAGGTTGACACCGTTTTCCTTGGCCTTCTTCATGATGTCGAGCGCCAGGTCCAGCTTGTCGTCCTCGCAGATGGAGGTACCGATCTTGCCACCCATGGCCTTGCTGAAGGTGTAGGTCATACCGCCCGTCAGGATCAGGTTGTCGACCTTGCCCAGCAGGTTCTCGATGATGTCGATCTTGGTCGATACCTTCGAACCGCCCATGATGGCCGTGAAAGGACGGACCATGTTTTCCATCACCTTCTCGACGGCGACGACTTCCTTGTTCATCAGGTAACCGAACATCTTGTGGTCGGCATCGAAATAATCGGCGATCAAAGCCGTGGAAGCGTGGGCACGGTGGGCCGTACCGAAAGCGTCGTTGACATAGCAGTCGGCATAGGAAGCCAACTTCTTGGTGAAAGCTTTCTGGCTTTCCTTGACAGCCTTCTTGGCGGCAGCCTTTTCCTCGTCGGTGGCATCATCGGCCAGTCCTCTGGGCTTGCCTTCTTCCTCGGCGTAGAAGCGGAGGTTTTCAAGCAGCAGGGCCTGACCCGGCTTGAGGGCTGCCACCTGGGCATCGGCCTGCTGGCAGTCCGGAGCAAAAGCCACGGGCACACCCAAGCACTCGGAAACATGGTCAAGAATGGATTTCAGGGAATATTTGGGATCGGGGTTCTTCTTGGGACGACCCATGTGCGAACCGATAATCAGCATACCGCCGTCTTTGATGATCTTCTTCAGCGTCGGCATGGCGGCGCGGATACGGGTATCATCCGTGATTTTCAGATTTTCGTCGAGGGGCACGTTGAAGTCCACCCGGACAAAAGCTTTCTTTCCAGCAAAATTGAATTTGTCAAGAGTCTGCATAATAGATTGTATATTAGATTGTTAAATAATTCTTTAAATCAATTTCCCCTCTATGGGAAACACAGGCGAATATACGAAATAATCCAGCGTCCACCAAAGGGAAAACCGGAAAACTACTTCAAATATTTGTCCAGCCAGGCGAAATAGGTCCGCTGCCACAGAATGGCGTTCTGAGGCTTGAGAATCCAGTGGTTCTCGTCGGGGAAGACCAGCAACTGGGCATCCAGTCCGCGCAGCTTGGCGGCATCGAAGGCAGCCATGCCCTGCGAAGCCAGGATGCGGAAGTCCTTCTCGCCATGAATGCAGAGAATGGGGGTATCCCACTTGTCCACGAAGCGATGGGGGGAATTGGCAAACGAACGCTGGGCCACGGCATTGCCCTTGTCCCAATAGGCACCGCCCAGGTCCCAGTTGACAAACCACATCCCCTCGGTTTCGACATACTGCTGTTCGAGGTTGAAGATGCCGCTGTGAGCAATGAAAGCCTTGAAGCGCTTGTCGTGGTTGCCGGCCAGCCAATAGACCGAGAAACCGCCGTAGGAAGCCCCCACGCAGCCCAGATGGTCCTCATCGACATAGGGTTCGGCGCTGACGGCGTCGATGGCCGAGAGATAGTCTTTCATGTTCTGGCCGCCGTAGTCGCCGCTGATCTGCTCAAGCCATTCCTGGCCGAATCCGGGCAGACCGCGCCGGTTGGGAGCCACGATGATATAGCCCTGGGCAGCCATCAACTGGAAATTCCAGCGATACGACCAGAACTGGCTGACGGGACTCTGCGGACCGCCCTCGCAGAACAGTAGGGCGGGATATTTTTTGGCGGGATCGAAATGAGGCGGATAGATGACCCAGACCAGCATCTGCTTGTGATCGGTGGTCTCCACCCAGCGCTCCTCCACCCGGCCCGTGGCGAGCTGGGCGAAAATATCGTCGTTCTCGTGCGTGATGACCGTCATCTCGCCACTGGCGGGATCGATGCGGACCACCTCGTTGGGGCGCGACATGCTGTGACGCAGGCCCACCAGGCAGTCGGCAGCCGGCAAGGCGTTGTCAAAGTCATAGACGCCCTGGGTGATCTGACGGATGTCACCCGAAGCCAGGCTCAGTTCATAGACATGGGTGCGGCCATGCCAGACACTGGTGAAATAGATACGGCTGTCATCGGCCGACCAAGCCAGCGAAGAAGCTTCCTGGTCGAAAGAGGCCGTATAGTCGGTCATGGATTTCGTTTCGCTGTCATAGACCATCAGGCGGTTCTTGTCGGATTCGTAGCCGTCGCGGGCCATGCTCGAGAAGGCAATATAGCGGCCCGAGTGCGAGAACAGCGGGTTGGTATCGTAGCCGCCCATGCCCTGGGTAAGGTTTTCGGTGCGGAAATCCTCTTCCACATAGCACAGGTAGATGTCGGAATTGGTCGAGACGGCATAGTCCAGCCCGGTTTTCTTGCGGCAGGTATAGGCCACCACCTTGCTGTCGGGGCTCCAGGCCAGCTGCTCGATGCCGCCGAAGGGCTTCATGGGCGATTCGTATGGCTCGCCTTCCAGCAAATCGTGGATATTTTCCAGTTTTCCCTCCTTGAAATCGGCCACAAAGGGATGGGGTATGCTCTCCACCCATTCATCCCAATGCTTGTACATCAAATCATTGATGACACGACCGCTGGCCTTGTCCAGGTCGGGATAGAGATCCTGGGCTGTCTGCCCGTATTTCACCTGGGCGACGAACAACAGCCGCTGGCCGTCCGGGGAGAAGGCATAGGCTTCGATGTCCTTGTCGTAGTGGGTGAGCTGACGGCGTCCCTTGCCCTCGGCCGTCATTTCCCAGAGCTGCATGGAGCCGGAAGCTGCCGAAAGGAAATAAATCTTCTTGCCATCGGCCGACCAGGTGGCTGACTGCTCCGACTGGGGAGTCTGCGTGAGCTGACGCACCTGACTGCCGTCGCACGAGGCAACGAACAAGTCGCGATTGCCCTTGTTCTCGGGCACACTGTAATAAGAAACTCCGTAGAGCACTTCCTGCCCGTCGGGAGATACCTGGATGTCGGAGACACGACCCATCTGCCAGAGCACTTCGGGCGTCATCAGGTCGGAATCCAGCTTGGCGTTGCTCTTGCCGATATTCACGCAAGAAGCATCCTGTTTGTTGCCACAGGAAGAAAGCAATGCAGCTGCAGCCATCAGAAGGAAAAAATTTTTAGTCATAGTTGTCTGTTGTATTTACAGATAAAAAATGCCGGTCAACTGCACCGGCATTCAATTCCTAACGGATTCTCTCATAGGCCCTCACTTTCTTCTCGTCATTGAGTATGGCGTTCATGGCCAAGAACTCGAGTATGAGGGAGACAAAAGGAAGGGATATGCCGAAATTGAGTCCAAAAGAAGCATCCAGACGCCGCACCGTGACCCATAGGAAGACGAGGTAGGCCAAATAGAAGCCTATCAAGGCCAGCAGGTTGAAGATGCAAAACCTGACCTGGGTGAGCCGCTTGCGATAGAAGAACACGGCCACCAGGCTCGAGGCGATGCATACGGCCAGTATGGCCCCCAAGCCCCAGAACGAGATGGAAGCATTGCCCTCACCGACACGCTGTGCCACCGAAAAAGCCTCATACGAATAGACCGTGCCCTCAGCGCTGAAGAAAGTTCCCCAAGGCAGATAGAGCGCGGCCACCATGGCGGCTATGGCCAGCAGCAGGTACAATGTCTGTATACGCTGGATCATTATTTCTTGACTTTGTCTTTCAACGGATTGCGATAATAAATCTTACCCTCGATGTATTCCTGGGTGGCAATCAGCGTCGGCTTCGGTAATTTTTCATAGTAGCGGGAAATCTCGATCTGTTCACGATTCTCGAAGACTTCTTCCAGGTTGTCGGTGTAGGGAGCGAATTCCTGCAGTTTCTTTTCCAGTTCCGTCTTGATGTCAACGCTGATCTGGTTGGCGCGCTTTGCAATCACGGAGACCACTTCGTAAACGTTTTCATCACCCACCATCGACTGGATGTCGCGGGTCTGGGTATTGGTAGGAGCTACTGTTTTTTTGTAATCCATAACTGTAATAATATTGATATCAATTGTTTTCGCCTAGATAGGAACGAGCCTGGTCGAGCATTGCCTTGGCTTCCTTGGCGTATTTGCTATCCGGGTAGTCGTTCGTGAAACTATAGTACTCGTCCACCACAGCGCGCATGCGTTCGGGAATCATCGCGGCCACGCTCTCACGCGCATAGGTAAAACGGGATTTGAGTATCAGGAAGGAGAAGTCCTCGCGGTAGACCGACGAGGGGAAGTCACGCAGGGCGTTGTTGGCCGTGACGATGCAGGATTCATAGTTGTTGCCCATGAAGTTGCCCAGGTTATAATACAGCTGACAGTTGAGCAAGGCCTTGTAGGCCAGCTTTTCCATCAAAGTGTTGAGCATTTCTTCGGCTTCGGTGCGGTGTTCGCTCAAAGGATAGTATTCCAGAAAGACCGTCAACTCGTCCATGGCCTCGATGGTGCCCTCCTGCGACAGACGAGAATCGGGCGAGTTGATGAAGGCCGACTTGCCGGCCATGAAGCGGCATTCCTCCGTAAAGGTGCCCTTGGGGTAAGTCTTGTAATAGAGCTGGTACTGGGCCCCTGCGGAATAGTAGTCTTTGGTGCGGTAATAAGAGTTGGCCAGCATGTAGAGGCACTGCTCTGCCCGCTCCGTTCCCTTGTAAACAGCTTTCAATTCCTCCATCAGTTCGATGACGCGCTTGTACTTGCCCTGGTCGTAATATTCGTTCGCCTTGTTCCATTTGGCGTCATAATCATTGCTCTTCTGGAGTTTGTAATACTCTCCACAAGATGATAATGCGCAGCATATCAACAAGATAAACAAATATCTGACTTTCATTTTGTTCGGTCGCAAAAAGTCCGCGAATTTACCAATTATCATATAATCTGTCAAGTGATTTGATTAAAATAATTCTGTCATGCAGTATTTTGACGGACAAGGGCCGCAAGTTGTAACAAAAGACTTACCTTTGCATCGAGGGTTTCAGGCCCTCCTGTTTTGCCCGTTCACATGTTCAAACTCACCTCCAAATTCCAACCCACCGGCGACCAGCCGCAAGCCATCCAGGCGCTGGTGGACGGTGTCAAAGAGGGACTGGAAGCCCAGACCCTGCTCGGTGTGACAGGTTCGGGCAAGACTTTCACCGTCGCCAACGTGGTGGAACGCCTTCAACGCCCTACACTGGTACTGAGCCACAACAAGACCCTGGCCGCGCAGTTGTACAACGAGTTCAAGGCTTTTTTCCCGGACAATGCCGTAGAGTATTTCGTTTCCTACTACGACTACTACCAGCCGGAAGCCTATATCCCGACCACCAACACCTACATCGAGAAGGATCTCTCCATCAACGAGGAAATCGAGAAACTCCGCTTGTCGGCGACCTCTGCCCTGCTCTCGGGCCGCCGCGACGTGCTGGTCGTCTCGTCGGTGTCCTGCCTGTTTGGCATGGGCAGTCCGGTGGACTTCAGCAACAACACGATCCATATCCATGTCGGCCAGCAGATCAGCCGCAATGTTTTTCTCCGGCAGCTGGTGGACAGTCTCTACGCCCGCAACGACGTCGATTTCATTCGTGGCTGTTTCCGGGTGAAAGGCGATACCATCGACATATTCCTGGCCTATTCGGACATTGCCCTGAGAGTGGTCTTTTGGGGCGATGAAATCGATGCTATCGAGGAAATCGACCCGATCAGCGCCCACCGGCTGTGCGAGCTGAAAAGCTACGACATCTATCCGGCCAACCTTTTTGTCACCAGCAAGGAGCGTGTCCAGCAAGCCATCCGCGACATCCAGGACGACCTGGTGAAACAGGTGGATTTCTTCTGTTCCATCGACAAAAATCTCGAAGCCAAACGCCTGGAAGAACGTGTGAACTACGACCTGGAAATGATCCGCGAACTGGGCCATTGCTCAGGCATCGAGAACTATTCCCGTTATTTCGACGGCCGGCCGGCGGGCACCCGTCCCTACTGCCTGCTCGACTTCTTCCCCAAGGACTTCCTGCTGATCATCGACGAAAGCCATGTCACCGTGCCTCAGATACACGCCATGTGGGGCGGCGACCATGCCCGCAAAATCAATCTGGTTGAATATGGATTCCGTTTGCCGGCCGCCCTGGACAACCGGCCGCTAACCTTCGATGAATTCGAGGAAATGACCCATCAGACCATCTATGTCAGCGCCACACCGGCCGACTATGAACTGGAGAAATCGGGCGGAGTCATCGTCGAGCAGCTCATCCGCCCCACCGGTCTGCTGGATCCGGCCATCGAAGTGCGTCCCAGCAAAGACCAGGTGGACGACCTGATGGAGGAAATCCGTGTCCGCAGCGAGCGCGACGAGCGTATCCTGGTCACCACCCTGACCAAGCGCATGGCCGAGGAACTGTCGGCCTATTTCCGCAACCATGGCGTGCGCTGCGAATACATCCATTCCGATGTCGATACCCTGGAACGGGTGGAAATCATGGAAAACCTGCGGGCCGGACTGTTCGACGTACTGGTCGGTGTCAACCTGCTGCGCGAGGGGCTGGACCTGCCCGAAGTGTCGCTCGTTGCCATCCTGGATGCCGACAAAGAAGGCTTCCTGCGCAACCGGCGCTCGCTCACCCAAACGGCCGGCCGCGCCGCCCGCAACGTGAACGGCAAGGTGATCTTCTATGCCGACACGGTGACCGAGAGCATGAAACTCACCATCGAGGAAACCGACCGGCGCCGCAGCATACAGATGGCCTACAACAAAGCCCACCACATTGAGCCCAAGCCCATCGACAAGAACTCGCGCAATGCGCTGACCCGCACCGTCAAAGCCGAGCCCAAGGCCTATATCGAACCAGTCATGTACCAACTGGCAGCCGACCCTGTCATCGCCTATATGGACCGGAGTCAGTTGGAAAAACTGATTGCCGCCACCAAGCGCAAAATGTACGAAGCCTCCAAAAAGATGGACTTTCTGGAGGCTGCGCAATATCGCGACGAGCTGTTCAAGCTCGAAGACAAGCTCAAAACACTTTAGAACCGGAATCCCAGCGTAGCGACGATGTTCAGGCTCTTGACATCCAACTTGGCATAGTTGGTGTAGGGATCGCCGTAATTGTCGGTGCGGGCATTGTAGAAGGGATGGAAATGCTCGCCACGCATGCTGTAGGTGGCGGCCAGATCCAGGTACCAGCTGTCGAAGCGCAGGCCGCAGCCGCCCGCCAGCATGTCGGCACCACGGTCGATGCTGTACTGGGGCGTATAGGTCGGAGTATGGATCTCAATGTTGTTGGTGATGACTTCCCCCCTGACGGGCGACATGTAATGGGCATAACCGCAACGGCCGCTGAAGACATCCGAGAAGCGCCATTCCAGTCCGACACGGAAGTTGAGGACATCGCGGAAATACGTGTGCACATCGGCCGAGATATCGTTATATACATAGCCGTAGGCATCCTTTTCCTGCATGGCCGAATAGAAAGTCTGGTCCAGATCGGCACTCAGGAAGCCCTTGCGACCCAGCTGCAAAGCGGCACTATAGACCATGCGGGTCGGAGTCTTCAGATGATAGGCATACGAGGAGAACTGGCCGTTGTTTGTCCTCTGGGTGGTGTTGTGCGTCACGTTGTCATAGACAATGCCTGTTGCCGTCATGGTGGTGGCCGTCACATCGACCAGATCGTAGTAGGTCGGTGTATGGACCGCCAGGCCCAGGCGCAGAGCCGCCGTCGGACGCAGGATCAGGCCGAACTTGGCGTTGACGGCGTTGCCGCTGGTCCGCAAATCGTTGGACAGACGGAAATCGCCACCCAGCTCAAACACTTCCTGATAGTAGGTATCCAGACGATAGTTTATCGACTGCACGCCGATGGCCATGCCGAAATAGACGAAATAGCCGTAGTTGAAGCCGAAACCGAAGTCCCAGACATCCGAACGGCCCGATTCCATCATGTACTGTTCGTTATCGACCGTTTCGTTGGCCGCCAGGATGGGATTGTAGGCATCATCCAGCATATAGGCCTTGTACATGAAGTCTTCCAGGCCGCTGCCCACTACCAGGTTGTCCAACAGGGAAACCGGACGGTTGACGCCCCGGACAGCCGTATGGCGGCTGAAATTCTTCAGGCGGTTGTAGCTGACAGCGAAATTGTAGTTGGCAAAGCCTTCTTCATTGTCCGTGCGATAGGCCGACACAAAACCGAAATTGGCCGGCATCGTGCGGGTTTTGCGGTCGGAAATGCCGACACCCGTCTCGCGGAAATCAGCGGAAACACCCACCGAACTAAGTGCGTGGGTATAGGTCAGCTCGCCCGAGCGGTAGATACCCAGTCCGGCCGGGTTGATGGTCAGCGAAGTCATGTCGCCGCCCAAGGCGCCGAAAGCATTGGCCATACTCATGGCACGGGCCGTACCATAAGGTTCGGCCATCGAATATTTCAACAAATCGAAGGCTTCCTGGGCCTGTAGGTTCAGACCCAGGAAGACGACTGCCAGTATAATACAGATTCTTTTCATTGTCTGGTATGTGGTTACTTGGTTACATTAGTGGCAAACAGGGGCTTAGCGGCGACCGCTGGAAGAACCCGAAGAGGAACGACCACCCGAACTGCTCGAAGAGCCGCCGGAATAGCTGCTACCCGAAGAACGGCCCGAGGAACTCGAGGAGCTGCTGGACGAATAGCTGCTGGACGATCCGCTGGAGTAGCTCGACGAACTCGAACGGCTGCTGCTCGAAGAAGAGGAGCTCACCGAGGAGCGGCTGGAAGTCGACGCACTGGACGACCTGGTTGTGGCCGGAGCGGAGCTCGAAGAGGAGCGGACGCTGGTGCCCGTGCTGGCCCGGCTGGCAGACGAACTGCTGCTGGAGCGGGTACTCGAACTGGAGCTGCTCGTGCGGCCAGTGCTGCTGGAGCTCGAAGACGAACGCGGCGTAGTCGTCACCGTCGAACGGCTGGTGGAAGAAGAGCTGCGGCTGGAGCTGTTGCCCAGGATGCTGCGACCCGTGCTGGCCGATGAGTTCACCGAACTGCGGCCCGTCGTGGCCGTAGTGGCCGTCGAAGCCCTTCTACCCGTCGCGGTGTTGGCCGACGAAGAACGTCCTGCCGTGGTGCGGGTCGACGTCACAGCCGAGCGGCTGGAAGTCGTGGAAGCCGTGCGCAGGCTGCTGGCAGCGGAACGGTTGCCGGTGCCGGCCCGGCTGCCCGTAGCCACTTGTGTGGCGGAAGCCGTGGTCGTAGCCCTGCCCGAAGTCGTGCTGGAAGCCAGGCGCGGCAGTTCCACCTCGTTATATACCGCCGAGCGCGTTCTGGGACTGGCCGTGGTGGCACCCCGGGTCAAGGCACCCGTGGGACGGGCGGCATTGTGGTCGGAATGCGGACGGCGTTCGTTCAACGCATAGTGCGAGGGATGTCCCCAGAGGTCGTAAGGACCGTGATGACGGTGGTGATGGTAGCTGTAGTAATGACGGGGATAATAGTAGTAGTCGTGATACCACGGATTATACCAGCCATAATACCAGGGATCGTAAGTGCCCCAATAGTACCAGTCGTGGTAGCTGTACCAGTAGTGACGGTAGCTGTAGGGACTGTAGTACCATGAATAGTAGGGACGATAGTAATAATCGTAGTACCAGGGGCTGGCCCAGCCGCTGTAATAGTAGTCGGGCTCGTCGTTGTCATAGTAGATGTTCAGCGTGGCGCCGTCTTCGACCAAGACATTCAGGTAACCGTCTTCGGTGACATGGGTGGTGAAATCCTTGTCATAGAAGCGGCGGATGCGTTCGCTGTACTGATACTCCTGATAGGCCTCGTATTCCTCGGCACTGATCAGGACGGAATCAGGCTCGGCGGTGGTCGCTTCAGCATTGAGGGCAGCCAGCGCCGAAGGACGGCGGTTGTATTCATCCACGTTGCGCGTGGAAGCAGTGTAAACCACCGGTTCCTCTACGGTCTGAGCCTCAGATGCCGTGGCCAACATAGTCTTGGCCTGCTTTTTTGCATACTTGGGATGATAATAGAGATCATCGTCGTAAGACTGTGCATTGATGACATTCGGCCAGAACAAGCCTGTCAACAAAATTGTCAGCGTCAAAATCCTGGTTTTCATAAGGCTCAATTATTAAAAGGTTATCGGTTTTCTGTTTTCTATCCCTTAGATGACTCAAAAGGCCGAAAGTAAACTGGCATTAAGTTGATTTAACTAAAAAGGGTCCGGAACCCGTTATTCAGCGGCAAGATACGAAGAAAAAACGGGATTCCGAGCATGAACCGCGAAAAAAGCACTAACTTTGTCCTTAATAAAAAGCGAGGCCAGTGCCCGCGCCACATCCACATGTCTGTCACGACCAACATACAGCAGCTGAAAGCCACCCTGCCCCCGCAGGTCGGGCTCATTGCCGTGTCCAAGTTCCAACCGGTCGAGAAGCTGCAGGAAGCCTACGAGGCAGGCCAGCGCCTTTTCGGCGAGAACCGCGCCCTGGAGATGCGTGACAAGCACTCCCTGCTGCCCCAGGACATCCAATGGCATTTCATCGGCCATCTGCAACGCAACAAAATCAAGTATATCGCGCCCTTTGTCGCCATGATCCATTCGGTCGACAGCCCGGAGCTGCTCGAAGACATCGACCGGGCCGCTGAAAAAGCCGGCCGCACCATTCCCTGCCTTTTGCAGTTGCACATCGCCCGCGAAGAGACCAAATTCGGTTTCAGCCCGCAGGAAGCGCTCGACTACCTGGCCGGCGGCACGTGGCGGTCCCTGGAGCACATCCGCCTGTGCGGCATGATGGGCATGGCCACCTTCACCGACAACCAGGCCCAGGTACTCGAAGAGTTCGGGCTGTTGAAACAATGTTTCGATACGGCCAAAGAAAAATGGTTCGCCGCAGACGACGGTTTCCGCCACCTGTCCATGGGCATGTCCGATGATTATCCGCTGGCCATCCAGTGCGGCAGCACGATGGTACGCATCGGCACGGCTATCTTCGGCAGCCGGCCGCTCAATCCGTAAGCGGAATCTTCTCTATGCGGGTCTGGTGACGCCCGCCATCGAATTCAGTCTCAAGAAAGATCTCTATGATCTTGACGGCCGCTTCCTTGGAAATGAAACGGGCTGGCAGGCAGCACACATTGGCATCGTTGTGCTGACGGGCCAGGCGTGCGATGTCTTCCGACCAGCAGAGCGCCCCGCGGATTTGCTGATGTTTGTTGACCGTCATGCAAACGCCTTCGCCGCTGCCACAAATGGCAATACCGCAACGGCTCTCGCCTTCCTCGACCGATTCAGCCAGAGGATGGGCAAAATCAGCATAATCACAACTGTCAGGGGAATAGGTGCCAAAATTGATGAAAGGAATGTTCTTTTCCGTGAGCCAGTCACAAACAGCTTCCTTCAATTCATAACCCGCGTGGTCGCTACATACCGCCACCGGAACAGCATCGTCTGAATTCATGTCTAATAATGTGAGATTTGGAACCGCAAATATACGAAGATTTTCTGTACTGCAAATATTTATTCTTTCGACGAGGCTTTTTCCACCAGCCGGGACGATCGTCGGACGGCGGCCGCCACAATCAGGATGCTGATCTCATAGAGGGCCCAGATGGGCAGCGACACCAGGGCCAGGGTGAAAGCATCGCCCGTGGGCGTGATGACGGCGGCAGCAATGAGGATGATGACGATGGCGTAGCGGCGTTTCTCGCGCATAAAACCGGGACTGAGGAAACCCAGTCGGGCAAACAGCCAGCTGAGGACCGGCAGCTCGAACATCAGGCCCATCAGCAGCGACATGACCAGAAGCGCCTCCATATACGAGGCCAGGGTAATCATGTTGGGCACCTCCGCACTCACCTGATAGGTGGCCAGGAAACGGAAAGAGAACGGGAAAATGATGAAATAGTTGAGCAGCACGCCCAGGAAAAACAACAGGAAAGCCCAGATGAGCGCCGGAAAAGCATAATGTTTTTCATTGACATACAAGGCCGGGGAGACAAAACGGAACAGTTCGAAGAGGATATAGGGCGAAACCACCACCGCACCGGCGGCAAAAGCCGCATACATATGGATGAAAAACTGCGACGTGAGCTGCGTGCTGATGAGTTGGGCCTGGAAAGCGCCGGCACCCAGGGAAGGCATCTGCCAGGCCTCCGAAAGACGGTTCATCAGGCGATAGAGCACAAAATCGCTGTGCTGGGGTGCCAGCAGGATTGTAAACAGACCCTCCTTGAAGTAAAATGCAACGATGCCGGCGACCAGCACGGCCGCCAGTATCCTCAACAACACTTTCCGGAGCTCGTCCAAATGGCTCCAGAAAGACATTTTCCCAGCAGTTTCCGACATAGGGGAAATACGCTCGCAGGACAAGTTATTCAGCCTTGCCGTCCGTTTCCTTAGGCGTTTCCTTGGATTCGGCCTTGTCAGCCGTCTTGGCCGTTTCCTGATCGGGGGTGTTCATTTCCTGCTTGAAGGATTTGATGCCCTTGCCCAGGCCTTTCATCAGTTCGGGCAGCTTGGCGGCGCCGAAAAACAGCAGGATCACCAGGGCGATGACGATGAGTTCACCCGTGCCGAGTCCCAACAGCAAAAAGAGATGTGACATGATCGCTTGTCGTTATGTGGTTCAACAATCTATTTTACGCTTCAGCCGTTGCTCCTGCTTGAATAGCAGCAAATCGGCCAGCATCTGCACTTGCGTCATCTCAAAACCGGCGCGACGGGCCTCCTCTATGGGATTGAGGTACATCGTTCGGATTTCCATCGGCCGGCCGGCATCGTAGTCCAGCTTCATGCTGGGCGCATAGGGCGTCATCTTTTCCGTCAGGTCGATCATGTGATCGATGAAGCCTGCCGGAATATCCGCCCCGCAACAGGCCGCGGCCGCCACCACTTCCTGCATCAGGCCGATGACCAGCCGGCGGCTGTCCGGCTGGAAAGTCAGTTCGGCCGTAGTGGCGTTCAATGCCACCGTCAGGCCGTTGTACGGAATGTTCCAGACCAGCTTTTTCCAGCGCAACAGATGGGCGTCCATTTCCAGATGCACCCCGATGCCCGCCTGTCGGAGGTCTTCGACAAGACCCGGCAACAAGGCGGTGGCATCCGTTTGGAAAGGGGCCAGGCTCAAGTCGCCGTAAGCGGCGTGATGGATATGTCCCGGCCCCACCTTGAAAGTGCAGATAAAAGCCGTGGCGGCCGCCAGGGCGACAGAAGGCAAGGCAGCAGAGAGTTCCTGCTCCATGTCCAGGCCGTTCTGGATCAGCACCACCAGGCTCTTTTTGTGCAGCAAAGGAGGCAGCATCTCCCCCAGCCTGTCGTTACCGGTGGTCTTCATGCAGACCAGCACGATATCGCAGACAGGCATGTCACGGGTGTCGGCATAGGCATGGACCGGGAACAGATGGAAATCACCGCCTACGGAATCCACCCTCAGGCCGTCCTTTTTGACCGTTTCGTAATCACTGCGCAGCAGAAAGTGAACCTCCTGCCCGCTCTGTGCCAAACGGCCGCCATAATAGCCGCCTATACCGCCCGTACCGAGGATTGCGTACCTACGATTTGCCATGAAACTGCAGAGCAGATTATTTAGCCAGCATGGCCTTTACCTGCTCATAGACATTCTGGCCGTTGAAGCCGAGCTTCTCGTCGAGCACCTTGTAGGGAGCCGAGAAACCGAAGCTTTCCAGACCGAAAATCTTGCCGTCGCTGCCGACCAGGCCCTGCAGGTTGACAGGCAGACCGGCCGTCATGCCGAATTTCTTGACACCGGCGGGCAGCACCTGCTGCTGATAGGCTTCGCTCTGGCTGCGGAACAGGCCTTCGGAAGGCACATTGACGATGCTGATCTTCAGACCGTCGGCACGCAGCAGCTCGGCACCGGCCACCAGCGTGGCCACTTCCGAACCGGAAGCCACCAAAATGACATCGGGATGGGCATCCGAGCCGGCGATGATGTAACCGCCCTTGGCAGCCTGCTCATAATCCGTACCGGCAGGCAGCAGCGTGATGTTCTGACGCGAGAAGATCAATGCGGTCGGCGTGTCGTTGTTCTCCATGGCCAGCTTCCAGCAGACCGTGGTTTCTTCGGCATCGGCCGGACGCAGCACCAGCATGGAGTTGCGGCCGCGGTGGTTTTTGAGTTTTTCCATCAGGCGGATCTGGGCTTCCTGCTCCACGGGTTCGTGGGTCGGACCGTCCTCACCGACGCGGAAGGCATCGTGGGTCCAGATGAACTTCACGGGAAGTTCCATCAAGGCAGCCATACGGACAGCGGGTTTCATGTAGTCGGAGAAGACAAAGAAGGTGCCGCAGGCGGGAATCACGCCGCCGTGCAGGGCCATGCCGATGCAGCAGCAAGCCATGGTGAGCTCGGCTACGCCAGCCTGGAAGAAAGCGCCCGAGAAATCGCCCTTCTGGAAGGCGGTGGTCTTCTTCAGGAAACCGTCGGTCTTGTCCGAGTTGGACAGATCGGCCGAAGCGCAGATCATATTGGGCACCTGTTCGGCCAGGACGCTCAGAACGGCAGCCGAAGCGTTGCGGGTGGCATCGTTGGCCTTCTGCTGGACAGCCTTCCAATCGACCTTCGGGGTCTTGCCAGCCAACCAGTCCTTCAACTGGGCAGCCTTGTCTGCATTGGCGGCAGCCCAGGCCTTTTCTTCAGCATAGCGTTCGGCGGCAATCTTCTTCAACTCTTCGGCACGCTTGGCATACAAGGCCTTGACATCGTCGAAGATGACAAAAGCGTTGTCGGGATCGCCACCCAGGTTCTTGACCGTGTTGCGATAAGCCTCACCGCCCAGGGGCGCGCCATGGGTCTTGCAGTTGCGCTCATAGGAGGTGTTGTCTTCCTTGCGGGCGCCCTTGCCCATGATGCACTTGCCGATGATCAGGGTCGGACGGGCCTTCTCCTGCTGGGCCGCTTCGATGGCCTGGCGGATCTGCTGGCAGTCGTTACCGTTGATCTCAATCACGTTCCAGCCCCAGGCACGGTACTTCATGGCCGTGTTCTCGCTCATGACGGCAGCGCATTCGGTCGACAGCTGGATGTCGTTCGAGTCGTAGAACATGATCAGGTTGTCCAGGCCCAGGTGACCGGCGATACGGCCGGCGCCCTGAGAGATTTCCTCTTCGACGCCGCCGTCGGAGATATAGGCATAGATGGTCTCCTTGGCGAAAGTCGGGTTGCCCGTGCGGGCAGCCAGGAACTTGGCGGCGATGGCGGCACCCACGGCATAGGCGTGGCCCTGGCCCAGCGGGCCGGAAGTGTTCTCGATACCGCGGACAATATTGCGTTCAGGATGACCGGCCGTCGGCGAACCCCACTGGCGCAGCTGTTGCAGTTCATCGAGCGTGAATTTGCCGATCAGCGACAGCTGGGCGTAGAGCATCGGAGCCATGTGGCCAGGATCCAGGAAGAAACGGTCACGACCTGCCCAGGCAGGATTCTCGGGATCGTACTGGAGATATTCTGAATAAAGGACATTGATGAAATCGGCTCCGCCCATGGCACCGCCCGGATGACCCGATTTGGCTTTTTCCACCATCGAAGCAGCCAGGATACGGATATTGTCGGCTGCCCGATTCATTAATTTGACATCGTTCATGTTACGTGTGATTTGAATATTGTAAGTGATTGTTATCTGCTATTTCTTGAACTCCACGGAAATCTTCTCGATGGGAAGACTGTCGAGATAGTTCTTCATATAGACGTTGAAACCGGCCACATCCTCGGGATCGGGATCCACGGCCACCCCTTCATTGCCGGCGAATACCACATTATCCAGATAGTCGGGCAGGCTGAGGTGTTGTTTGTTGTTGACCACGAAACCGGCCAGCAGGGCGATACCCCAGGCACCCCCCTCACCTGCCGTCTCCATGACGGAAATCGGCGTGTTCAGGGCAGCCGCCAGCATGCGCTGACCCACCTTGGGCGTGGTGAAATAACCGCCGTGACCCGTGAGCCGGTCCACTTTGACCTTTTCTTCGTTCAAGAGGATGTCGTTGCCGATCTTCAGGACACAGATGGCACCATAGAGATGGGCACGCATGAAATTGGCCAGGTTGAATTTGTCATTGGCCGAGCGGACAAAGAGCGGACGGCCGTCGGACGTACCGGTGATGGGTTCACCCGAAACATAGTTGTACGACACGATACCGCCGCAGTCGGCATCACCCGTCAGGGCTGCATTGAACAAGTTGCAATACAACTCATAGGTGCTCAACTTGATACCCAGCAGTTCCTGGTATTCCTTGAACAGACCCACCCAGGCATTGATGTCGGAGGTGCAGTTGTTGCAGTGCACCATGGCCACCAGGCTGCCGTCGGGAGTCGTTACCATATCGATCATTTCATAGGGGCGAGACAGTTCCTTTTCCAATACGATCATCGAGAAGGAAGAGGTACCGGCCGAGACATTGCCCGTGCGCTGCTTGACGGCATTGGTAGCCACCATGCCCGTACCGGCGTCGCCTTCGGGCGGACAGAAAGGAATGCCGGGTTTCAGATGGCCTGAGGCATCGAGCAGACGGGCACCTTCGGGTGTCAGGCTGCCGGCGTTCTCACCAGCCACCAGCACCTCGGGCAAAATGTCGGAGAGTTTCCAGGCATAGCCCTTGGGAGCCACCAGTTTGTCGAACTTCTCGACCATCACCTTGTCGTAGTCACAGGTCTTGGGATCCACGGGGATCATACCCGAGGCATCGCCTACGCCCAGCACCTTGCGGCCTGTCAGCTGCCAGTGGATGTAACCGGCCAGCGTAGTCAGAAAATCGATCTCAGGCACGTGTTTCTCCCCGTTGAGGATGGCCTGATACAGATGCGAGATACTCCAGCGCAGCGGAATGTTGTACTTGAAGAGCTTGGACAGGGCGGCAGCGGCGGCAGCAGTATTCGTGTTGCGCCAAGTGCGGAACTCTGCCAGCATCTCGTTGCCCTTGAAAGGCATGTAGCCGTGCATCATGGCACTGACGCCGATGGCGGCCAGCGACTCGATTTCCACACCATACTGTTCGAGCACGTGCTTGCGCAGGTCGGCATAGCAACCCTGCAAACCACCCCGGATATCCTCCAGGCTGTAGGTCCACAGACCGTTCACCAATTTGTTTTCCCAGTTGTGGCTGCCCTGGGCGATGGGCTTGTTGTCGGGGTCGATCAAGACCGCCTTGATACGGGTCGAACCGAATTCGATACCCAAAACGGCCTGGCCGTTGGCAATAATTGTTTTAGCGTCCATATTGTGATTTATTTAAGGGCTTTGTTCAACATATAATAGACTTCGTTGTTGCGAAGCGTCTGCTTGAAGTCGGCCGTGGTGGTCTGCTTGTTGATGCGGACATACTCGATGCCGAGGATTTCAGCAAAGTCTTCCCAATATTCTTCCGTGATGTCGTAGGAGAAGGCGCTGTGGTGCGTGCCACCGGCCAGGATCCAGGCACCGGCCCCGATCTCAAATGTAGGCTGCGGCACCCACAGGGCACTGGCCACCGGCAGTTTGGGCATGGGCTTGGGCTCGATGCACTCCACTTCCTGCGAAATCAGACGGAAACGGTTGCCCAGATCCACCACGGTCGCCTTGATGCCGTGGCCCACCTTGGAGGTGAAGACCAGGCGGGCGGTCTGCTGCTTGCGGATGCCGATGCCCAGGAAATGGACTTCCAGTTTGGGTTTGTCCACTGCAATCAGCGGGCAGATTTCCAGCATGTGGCTCTGCAGGCATGACGAGCGGTCGCCGGCGAAGTTGAGCGTGTAGTCCTCCAGGAAGGAGCAGCCGGTAGGCATCCCCTGCTGCATGACCCAGAGCGTGCGATACAGGCAGGCCGTCTTCCAGTCGCCTTCGGCACCGAAACCGATACCCTCGGCCATCAGGCGCTGCGAGGCCAGGCCGGGAATCTGGTCGAATCCGACGAAGTTCGGGTCGTTGATGTCGGCATCACCCAGGTCGTCGAAATTGGTGGTGAAAGCCGTGGCACCCTCGTCCTTCAAAACGCGGCGCAGGGCAATCTCGGCCTTGGCGGCGTTGTGCACCTTTTCCCAGTAAACCTTTTCGCCACTCTCATCGATCTTGACGGTGTACTCCTTTTTATATTGTGCCACCAAAGCGTCGGCTTCGGCATCGGTCACCTTCTTGAAATAATCCATCAGGGAGCTGACGGGATAATAGTCCACATGATAGCCCAGGCGCTGTTCGAATTCCACGCGGTCGCCATCGGTCACGGCCACATTGTTCATGTTCATGCCAAACATCAGGCAACGCACATTGTGGGCATCGGCCACGCCGGCGCAAACACGGGCCCAGACAGCGATTTTCTGCTGTACGTCGGCATTCTTCCAATAACCGCAGACCACCTTGCGGGCCACGCGCATACGAGTGCAGATATGACCGAACTCGATGTCGCCGTGGGCGCTCTGGTTGAGATTCATGAAGTCCATGTCGATCTCGTTCCAGGGAATCTCGGCGTTGTACTGGGTGTGGAAATGCAGCAGGGGTTTGTGCAAAGCCTGCAGCCCCTTGATCCACATCTTGGCCGGAGAGAAAGTGTGCATCCAGGTGATGATGCCGATACACTTCTCCTCGTTGTTGGCGGCTTTCATCACAGCTTCCACTTCCTGGCTGCTGTTGGCCGTACCTTTATATACTATCTTCACAGGAATGATGCCGGAACGGTTTAGATTCTCGACCATTTCCTTGGAGTGTCCGTCCACAGAGACGACAGCATCACCTCCGTACAAAAGCTGTGCACCGGTGATCCACCAGATTTCCAATTTGTCAAATGCACTCATAATTATTTGGTTTTTAGTTGATTGCTTAATGTTTTTGTCCCTTCTGGCCATAGTAGGCATTCGGACCGTGCTTGCGCATGTAATGCTTTTCGATGAGCAGCGGATTCATCGTCGTGTGAGGATTTACGCTGTAGGAGATGAAGGCCATCTTGGCGCACTGCTCCATAACCTTGGCATTGTAGACAGCGTTGTCGGGCGAGGTGCCCCAACTGAAGGGACCGTGGTTCTTGACCAGCACGCCGGGCGTATGGTCGGGATTGATATCGCGGAAAGCCTCGACAATGACATTGCCCGTCTCCTCCTCGTAACGGGCCATCTCCTCGGCGCGCATGTCACGCGTACAGGGGATGTCCTTGTAAAAATAGTCGGCGTGGGTCGTCCCGATGTTGGCAATGGGCCTGCCGGCCTGGGCAAAGGCCGTGGCGTAGGTCGAATGCGTGTGGACGATGCCGCCGATGTTTGGGAAGGCCCGATACAGGACCAGATGGGTGGGTGTGTCGGACGAAGGGTTCAGACTTCCCTCCACCACCCGGCCTGTGGCCAGATCAACGACCACCATGTCGTCGGGCTTCATATGGTCATAGCTCACGCCACTGGGTTTGATCACCACCAGGCCCTTTTCCCGGTCGATGCCCGAGACGTTGCCCCAAGTGAAGATCACCAGTCCCTGACGCACCAGGTCAAGGTTGGCTTGGCAGACCTTTGCTTTCAATTCTTCCAGCATATTACTCGTTATTACCAGTGAAATAAGCTACTATGCTCTCCAGACTACGGACCCTGCGGGTCCTATCCCTCCCAAAGCAAGCTTTGGGCCCCTCCCATTCTGGGCTGTGCCCAAGAACTCCTTTTCGCTCGAATGAGCAAAAGAGTTTTGCTCCTTGCTCGCTCTCGCGTCGTTCCACGACTGCGTGGGCGCAGACGGTCTGGAGAGCATAGTAGCTTATTTCATAGTTATTTATTACCACAGTGCTACGTAAAGGACCGTCAAAATGACAATGATACAGATAGCACCGATATTGAAACCTCTGTCCGTATGGAACAGATCCAGGTCGACCTCGACAGCCTTCGGATCCTGGACTTTGTCCTTAGCATTGGATCTCAGATAGATACCCAATACCACCAGCATGGCGGCCAGGAAGAACATTGCCTCGAAACCGTAGAACTGCAGCACGGCCAGGTGACCGCCGCACCACCAGGCAATCTTGGCGACCAGAGCGGCAGCAGCCACGACAATACCGCTCCACAGCAGGATGCGGCTCCAGAACATCTGACGGCTGACCGTGCGGGCATCCATTTCGGCAGCCTTGACCGTATTCTTGCTCAGCAAGGAAATCGGGATGAACATAGCCACCAGGACCATGAAGACATAACCCATGCGGAGCAGGAAGGGCGTATTCGGCATAATGAACTTGAAGAGGATGCTGAAGACGAAGGTACCCAGGGCGGCAGCAATGGCAGCCGGACCCGAAGAACGCTTCCACAGCAGACCCAGACCGAAGATGACCACGATACCCGGATAAACGAAACCGGAATATTCCTGGATGATCTGGAAGGCCTGATCGGCGCCGCCCATGATGGGATAAACGGCCAACAGGGCAATGATCAAGGCAACCAGGGAGGTCAGACGACCCGTCTTGACCAGGTTGCGCTCGCTGGCGCCCTTGTGGAGGAACTTCTTATAGACATCCATCGTGAAGATGGTCGAAGTCGAGTTGAACATCGAAGCCAGCGACGAGATGACGGCGGCCGTCAGGGCGGCAAACGAAAGGCCCTTGACAAAGACCGGCGTGAAGTTGCGGATCAGGAAAGGATAGGCATCGTCCGAACGCGTGATGGCACCGGCCAGGTCGATCTTGCTGTGCAGCTCGGGATCGTTCCAGATGAGGTAGGCGCAGACACCGGGGATACAAACGATGAACGGAATCAAAATCTTCAGGAAGGCGGCGAAAATCAAACCTTTCTTGGCTTCGCCCAGGTTCTTGGCAGCCAGACCCTTCTGGATGATGTACTGGTTGAAGCCCCAGTAACCGGTGTTGGTCAGCCACAAGGCACCCACGATGACCACGATACCCGGAATGGTAAAATAAGGATCAGGGGCCTGGGTAGCCGTACCCTGCAGCACAGGATAGAGATCCATGTTGCGCTCGACCACCAGATGGAAGTGCGTGTCACCCGGCACGGAAGACAGTTTCTGGAAGACCACCGACAAAGCGTCCAAGGCACCGCTGGCCCCGACATGGGGCGCAATGACTGCCAGGGCGGCATAGGCCGTAATCAGACCGCCACCCACCAGGAAGGTCACCTGCAGCACATCGGTCCAGGCCACAGAAGCCAGACCGCCATAGATGGAATAGATACCGGCGATGACGAACAGGGCGATGATGATGAACAACGTCACATAATCCACCTGCATGCCCAGGAACATGCCGTGGATGGTCGGCAGGCCCAGGATCTGCTTGATGGCCAGGGCACCCAACCAGGAAACAGAAGTCAGGTTGATAAACACGTAGAGGAAAAGCCAGAAAATGGAGAATGCCAGGCCTACCCCATTGTTGTAACGTTCACTCAGGAACTGGGGAATGGTGAAGATCTTGCGCTTGATCATCACCGGCAGCAGGAACTTGGCCACCAGGATCAGCGTGGCGGCAGCCATCAGCTCGTAAGCAGCGATGGCGATACCCGAAGCATAAGCCGATCCCGACATGCCGATAAACTGCTCGGCCGAGATGTTGGCGGCAATCAAAGAAGCACCGACGGCCCACCAAGTCAGGGTATTACCTGCCAGGAAATAGTCGTTCGAACTTTTTTCTTCTCCCTTTTTGTTGCGGGACAGGAAGAGACCCAGACTGACGAGCACCACCAGATAGACCGCGAAGACAATGTAGTCCACAGTCGCAAACCCGTTGGCACTCAGGCTTTCAAGAATTTGGTTCATCGTAGTTGATATTTCTCTGTTGATTATTCAGCACATTTTTCTGCAGCCTTGTCGCAGCCGGCTTCCTTGTCGCAGCCGACCTTGGCCTTTTCACAGCCGGCCTGGTCTTTGCAGCAATCCTCCTGCTTGTCACAGCAGGCCTTCTCGCAGCAGACACCGAACTGATAGATGCAGACACTCTGGTAGGTCTCGCCCGGGCGCAGCACCACCGAAGGCCATTCAGGTTTGTTGGGGCTGTCGGGATAATGCTGGGTTTCCAGGCAGATGGCGGCGCGCTGGTTATAGACCACACCGTGCTTGCCGGTGAGAGAACCGTCCAGGAAGTTTCCCGTATAAACCTGAATGCCGGGTTCGTTGGTATAGACCCTCATGGTACGACCCGATTCCGGATCGCAAATCATGCTGGCCAGACACTTGGGGCAATGCGTGTTGAGCACCCAGTTGTGGTCATAGCCGTTGCCGTTCTTGAGCTGCTCGAAATCATAGTCGTTGATGCGCTCCCCGATGCGGGTCGGACGGCGGAAATCCATCGGCGTGCCCTCGACGCAGGCAATGTCGCCCGTGGTCATGAAAGTGGCGTCCACGGGAGTATAGCCGTCAGCATTGACCATCAGTTTGTGATCCAGCACCGACTGGGCCTTGCCCGTCAGGTTGAAATAGGAATGATGCGTCAAATTGACGATGGTCGGCTTGTCGGTGACAGCCTCGTATTCGATGACGATGGCATTGCTGTCGGTGAGCGTGTAATTGGCCTTGGCCGTAAGTTGGCCGGGGAAACCCATTTCACCGTCGGCGGCAGTATAGGATACGGTCAGGTGCTGGTCGTCCTGCTGCTCGACGTCGAACATGCAGTACTGGAAGCCCTTCGCGCCACCGTGCAGGCTGTGGGCGCCGTCGTTGACCGAGAGCTGGTATTCCACGCCGTCGATGACAATCTTGCCCTCTTTGATGCGGTTGCCGTAACGACCGATGAAGGCACCGAAATCGCTCTTGTTGTTCAGATAACCGTCGATATTGTCGAAGCCCAGGGTCACGTCGGCGAACTTGCCGTCCTTGTCGGGCACACAGATCGAAACGATGCGGGCACCGAAGTTCATCAGGGTCACCTCCATGCCGGCGGCATTCTTCAAAATGTAGAGATCGTTCATCTTGCCGTCGATTTCCTTCTGGAAATCAGCCCGGTTGAGTTTTGCCTTGGGGGCATCGTACTTGGGGCCGCAGGCGCTCAGGAGCAGCGCCAAGGTGGCGACCATCAATAAAGCACTCTTTTTCATATCCTTATTAATTTAAAATCAGTTATTTAGGTTGTTTGCCAATATATGCCAGGATACCGCCGTCCACATACAGCACATGACCGTTGACAGCGTCCGAGGCATGGGAAGCCAGGAATACGGCCGGACCGCCCAGTTCTTCGGGTTCGAGCCAGCGGCCGGCAGGCGTCTTGGCGCAAATGAAGCTGTCGAAAGGATGACGGCTGCCGTCGGGCTGACGTTCACGCAGCGGAGCGGTCTGGGGCGTGGCGATATAGCCGGGTCCCAGGCCGTTGCACTGGATGTTGTAGCCGCCGTACTCTGAGCAGATGTTGCGCGTGAGCATCTTCAGGCCGCCCTTCGCGGCGGCGTAGGCCGACACGGTCTCGCGACCAAGTTCGCTCATCATCGAGCAGATGTTGATGATCTTGCCTTCGCGGCGCTCCATCATCTCGGGCACCACGGCGGCCGAGCAGATGTACGGGCCCACGAGGTCGATGTCGATGACCCGCTGGAATTCCTCGCGCGACATCTCGTGCATCGGGATGCGCTTGATGATGCCGGCATTGTTGACCAGGATGTGGATCGGTCCCACCTCGGCGTGGATGCGTTCCACGAGCGCCTTCACCACCGCTTCGTCGGTGACGTCGCACACATAGCCGTGGACGTTCTTGATGCCGGCCTCGCGGTAGGCCTCGAGGCCTTTCTGCATCGAAGCCTCGTTGGACGTATTGAAAATGATGTTGTCGACACCGGCATCCACAAAAGCTTTCGCGATGGCGAAGCCGATGCCGTAGGCGGCGCCGGTGATCCAGGCGTTCCGGCCTTCGAGGGAAAAGAGCGTCTTCATCACTGTTCGCTTACAAGGTTGAACCAGGCTTCGGCATCCTTCACGTTCCCCTTGGACCAGCAGGAGCCAAAGCGGTAGCGGAAGGGCTCGCCGCTGCGGATTTCCTTGACGCACAGGCCGTGGAGGCCGTCGTCGGTCACGAAGGTCGCGGTCGCATCGGGGACGATGACGGCCACGCCGAGCTTGCCGTCCTCGGGCTCGATGCTCTGGTCGGAGGCATTCTCCCACAACGCATAGCAGCCGGGCTCGATGAGTTCCGCCACCAGCGTCTGCTGGGCCGGATGCCGGTTCACGCCGGCGGCGACGGTCAGAGTCTCCGCACCGGTAAAGGTGTAGATATCTTCCACGAAGCAGAAATGATTGCCGGGGACGACGGTGACCTGCTTGTCGAGCGAGACGGTGATCCCGTCGGCGGCCTGCCAGGCCGGATAGTGCAGCACGAAGACCGCCTTGTCGGCCCCGACGTGCAGCACTTCGTGCGAGCGGAAGTTCGTGGCGGGATAGCGGAGCGTGCCGTCGATCAGGGGCGACGAAGCGCCGCCGCCCAGCGACACGGCCACCTTGTAGCAGTCCTTGCCGCCGTGGTCGTGGTGGTAGTAATCGGGATCTTCCATCGCGCCCTTGTACCATTCGTTCGCCACGAGCCGGCCGGGGAGTTTCACCCAGACGTCGATGCCCGGCGAAGTGGGATTGCCCTCGAGGGCCTCGCCGTAGAAACGGCCGGCGATGAGGTTGTTCTCGAACACGAAGTCATCGGACCGCTCGGGAACGAAGCGGGCCATGACCAGGGTCTCCGGAGTCGTCGCGCAGCCGGCCAGGGCCAGCAGCAGCGACGCAATAGCCAACAGCCTTTTCATCGTCTTACCGTTCAATGGGTTTATACTTCGGAACCAGCGACTTCATGATGCTCCAGGCGATCAGGTAGGCCAGGCCGCAGAAGCAGAACATGATGAAGTAGCCGGCGGGCTTGCCGGTGAAACCGAGGAAACGGAAGGCTTCGCCCGCGTTCTCGGCATAGGTGAACAGGTTGCCCGCCACCTTCTGGATGATCATCGAGCCGATACCGCCGGCCATCGCGCCGATGCCGGTAATCGTGGCGATTGTGCTCTTGGGGAACATGTCACCGACGGTCGAGAAGAGGTTGGCACTCCAGGCCTGATGGCCCGCGCCGGCCAGACCGATGAGGATGGCCGGCCACCAGGGCGTGTCGAAGCGGACGCCCAGCGGCTGCGCCAGCAGGGCGGCCAGCGGGAAGAAGGCGAAGATGAG
>JAFSRR010000083.1 GCA_017446025.1 Bacteroidales bacterium
CAGTCGGTGGCTTCGGGTGTGGCCGATGCCGGTATCGTCGGTGAGAACGAATATGTCGAACGGGAGGAAGCCGCCGATATCGCCCAGCGCCTGGGATTCAGCCGCTGCCGCCTGTCGCTGGCCATCCCTAAGTCGGAAGAATACACCGGTGTGCAGTGGTTCGAGGGCAAGAAGATAGCCACTTCCTATCCCAATATCCTGCGTAATTTCTTGAAAAAGAACCATGTCAAAGCTGAGATCCATGTCATCACGGGCTCGGTCGAGATTGCCCCGGGCATCGGCCTGGCCGACGGCATCTTCGACATCGTCAGCTCGGGCAGCACGCTGGTCACCAACCGACTCAAGGAAGTCGAAGTGGTGATGCAGTCCGAAGCCCTGCTCATCGTCAATCCCGACATCGACGCCGAAAAGCGGGCCATCCTCGAGGAATTGATGTTCCGTTTCAACGCCATCCGCGAAGCCGAAGGCAAGAAATACATCATGCTCAACATCCAGAACGACAAGATCCAGGACGTCTGCGCCCTGTTGCCCGGCATGGAATCGCCCACGGTGACGCCCCTGGCCGAAAGCGGCTGGTCGTCGGTCCACTCGGTGGTCGAGGAAAAGCGTTTCTGGGAAATCATCGCCCAGCTCAAGGCCATCGGAGCCAAAGGCATCCTGGTGCTGCCCATCGAAAAGATGGTACTCTAAACCCACAGACAATGAAGATCTACCAATATCCCGACAGGGCAGAGTGGCCCTCATTGATGCGCCGCCCGGCCAGCGACCGGACCGCCCTGTACGGCACCGTGTCGGCCATCCTCGACGATGTGCGCCGTCGCGGCGACGAGGCAGTCAAGGAATATACCCGTCGCTTCGACGGAGTGGAGCCGGCATCCCTGCCGGTATCGGCTGCCGATATCCAGGCCGCTGCTGCACAGGTGTCCGATTCGCTCAAGCAGGCCATCGCCCGGGCCAAACAAAACATTGAAGCCTTTCACACGGCCCAGCGTCACGAGTTGCCCCGCGTGGAGACCATGCCCGGCGTGACATGCTGGCAAAAGGCCCTGCCCATCGAAAAGGTGGGCCTGTATATCCCCGGCGGCACGGCACCGCTGTTTTCGACTGTGCTGATGCTGGCCGTCCCGGCCCGCCTGGCCGGTTGCCGCGAGATTGTGCTCTGTTCGCCGGCCGACCGCCGGACCGGGCAGATCCATCCGGCCGTGCTCTATACGGCCCAGGTCTGCGGCATCGACAAGGTGTTTTCCATCGGCGGGGTGCAGGCCATCGCCGCCATGGCCTACGGCACGGAGAGCGTGCCTCAGGTCTATAAGATCTTCGGCCCCGGCAACCAGTATGTGATGGCTGCCAAACAGCTAGTCGGCATGGAAGACACCGCCATCGACATGCCCGCCGGTCCTTCCGAGGTGGAAGTGCTGGCCGACGAGACGGCACGGGTGCCCTTTGTGGCTGCCGACCTGCTGTCGCAAGCCGAACACGGCCCCGACAGCCAGGTGCTGCTGGTGACCGATTCACCGTTGCTGGCCCAGGCCGTCATGGACGAGACACAGCGTCAATGCGAGGCCCTGCCGCGTCATGAGATTGCGGCCAAAGCATTGGAAAACAGCCGCATCATCGTCTTGAAAAGCCGTCGGGACATGATGGACTTCACCAACGAATATGCGCCCGAACACCTGATCATTTCCACCGGCGACTACGCTGAGCTGGCCGGCCAGGTGCGCAACGCCGGTTCGGTCTTCCTGGGCAATTATGCGCCCGAGAGCGCCGGCGACTATGCTTCGGGCACCAACCACACGCTGCCCACCAAGGGTTATGCCAAGGCCTACAGCGGCGTGAGCCTCGACAGTTTCCTCAAGAAGACCACCTTCCAGGAAATTACCCCCGCAGGGCTGCAGCAGATAGGCGGCATCATCGAGGAAATGGCCGCCAACGAGCAGCTCTTCGCCCACAAGAATGCCGTGAGCCTCAGGCTGGCATCGTTGAAATCCGATTCCGGCAGTGGCAATCCCGCCGGTGGCAAAACTTCCAATCCCGCCTGCGGTAAATAGTCAATACTATGGAACTCAGTAAACTGATACGAAAGAATATCGCTTCGCTGGCGCCTTATTCCTGCGCCCGCAACGAGTTTGAAGGGGAGGCCCGGGTCTTTCTCGACGCCAACGAGAACCCCTACAACGAGCCCTTCAACCGTTATCCCGACCCCCTGCAGCGCGACTTGAAGCGCCGCATCGCCGAGATCAAGGGCGTGCGCCCCGGACAGATCTTCCTGGGCAACGGCAGCGACGAATCCATCGACCTGGCCTTCCGCGCTTTCTGCGAGCCCAGGGTGGACAACGTAGTGGCCATCGCACCCACCTACGGCATGTACCAGGTATGCGCCGACATCAACGATGTGGAATACCGCAAGGTGCTGCTCGATGAGAACTACAGTTTCCGGGCCGAATCATTGCTGGCCGCCTGCGATGAGCACACCAAACTCATATTTGTCTGCTCGCCCAACAATCCCACGGGCAATGCCATGCCTTTTGAAGAGATTGTCAAACTGCTGGAACAGTTCGAGGGGCTGGTGGTCGTCGATGAAGCCTATATCGACTTCTCGTCGCAGCCGTCGCTGCTCACCCGGCTCGAAGACTATCCCAATTTGTTGGTGTTCCAGACCTTCTCCAAGGCCTGGGGCAGTGCCGGCCTGCGTTTGGGCCTGGCTTTTGCCAGCGAGGAAATCATTGCTATCTACAACAAGATTAAATATCCCTACAATATCAATGTCCTGACGCAACAGCAGATGCTGGATCATTTGCAGACGCCCAGCCAGGTGCGTGCCTGGGTGGCCATCCTGCTCGAAGAGCGTGCCCGTCTGGCCGCCGGCCTTCGGCAGCTCAAGGTCGTGCAGCACATCTATCCCAGCGATGCCAATTTCCTGCTGGTCAGGGTGGACGACCCCGTGGGCCTCTACCATCGGCTGGTCGGGGAGGGCATCATCGTGCGCAACCGCCATTCCGTGCGCCTGTGCGAAGGCTGCCTGCGCATCACCGTGGGCACGCCGCGCGAGAACGACATCCTGCTGGAGACTTTGAAACGATGGGAAAAGTAGCGCGGCCATTTTGAATTGACTTTGTCGGAAAACAGAATAAAGAACCAAGATATGAGTACCCTCAAGAGAGTTTTGTTTGTCGATCGTGACGGCACGCTCATTGTCGAGCCGCAGCCCACATTGCAGGTCGATACGCTCGAGCAGCTGGAACTGCTGCCCGGCGTGGTGCGCAACCTCTATTTCCTGCGCCAGCACCTCGATTTCGAGCTGGTGATGGTGAGCAACCAGGATGCCCTGGGCACCGAAGCCTATCCGCAGGCGCATTTCGATGTGGTGCAGGATAAACTGCTCACCCTCCTCGGCAACGAGGGCATCACTTTCGATGCCATCTACATCGACAAGAGCCGCGAGGAAGACCATGCCCCCACACGCAAGCCCGGCACGGCCATGCTCACCGCCTATATGGACGGCAGCTACGACTTGGCTGGCAGCTTTGTCATTGGCGACAGGGCCACCGATGTGCGCCTGGCCCAGAACCTGGGCTGCCGCGCCATCCTCATCAACAGCGACAAAGCGTTGCTCTCCCAGCACCATTTAAGTCTGCCCGAAGGCTCCGTGCAGGTGGACTCCTGGGACCAGGCCTGCGAATGGTTATTTGCCGGCGAACGCCGTGCCAGCGTGCACCGGGTGAGCAAGGAAACCGATGTCTTTGTCGAACTCGACCTCGACGGCCAACCGGTGCGTTTGGGCCCAGATGCTTCCGAAACAGCCGCTGGCACGCACATCGACACCGGCCTGAAGTTTTTCGACCACATGCTCGAGCAAATAGGTCGTCATTCGGGAATGTCGCTGACCATCGTCACCCGGGGCGATCTGCAAGTCGATGAGCACCACACCATCGAAGATACGGCCATCGCTCTGGGCGAGGCCCTGCGCAGCGCCTTGGGCAGCAAGCGCGGCATCGAGCGCTACGGCTTCTGCCTGCCCATGGACGACTCCCTGTGCTCTTTGGCCCTGGATTTCGGCGGCCGTCCGTGGCTGGTCTGGGATGTCAAGTTCCAGCGCGAATACGTGGGCGACGTGCCCACCGAGATGTTCCTGCATTTCTTCAAGTCGCTCTCCGACGCCGCCCGGATGAACCTCAACATCAAAGCCGAAGGTGACAACGACCATCATCGTGCGGAGGCCATCTTCAAAGCCCTGGCCCGCGCCCTGAAAATGGCCGTTCGTCGCGACATCTATCACTACGAACTGCCCTCGACCAAGGGAATGCTTTGATGCTTGCAGCCCCTCGGCCCGGCACTATTGGATACGTGCGTACTGGAATTTCACGTGTCCAGTCTCCTTGTTGTCGTCCTGGTACTGAGTGAATTCCACTTTGTAGTATTGAGCCCCGTCGGCTGTCCGGAATACATAGACCGGCGCTTTCAGATAGACTGGAGGCATCACCTTGGAACCGTCTTCGTTGGTCATAAAGGTGATGACGGTCGCCATCGACTGGGCCACCGAAGTGGTGCCCGACATTCCTTTCGAAGTGACTATCTCATCGGATGCGAAGCTGGCATCCTTGGGCAACTTCTTGAGCGAGTCGAAACTCTCCTTGGAAACATAGACACCACCCTTGGCAGCGGTCGAGGAGGAAGCGCCGCTGTTGGTGCGTACATTGTAGCGGCAGACGGCTAGGTCCCAGTCGCCGCGGGCTGCCCAGAGGGCATTGTCCGTGTCGTTTTCCTCGCCCGTTCCCACCACCGTCCCTTTGGATAGGGAAAAATAGGTCCAGGTGGTTTTCGAGGTGGCGTCTATATAGGCCTCGTTGGTTTCTTGTTCTTGGTTTTCTGCTCTTTGGCAGGCGGCAAATGCCAGCACCGTGAGTGTGGCGGCCAGTGTAAGGATCATGTTCTTTTTCATAACAGTTAGTTTTTGATTATTGTTTAAAAGTGTATCTCAATCCGGCCAGGAACTGTCTTCCCGGGTCGATGAAGGTGGCGTCGTGGAAGTCGAACAGATTGTCGCATTTCAAGGTCAGTTCCCAAAAGTGCCGCCCCAGCAGAAACTGCTTGGTAAACGTGGCTTTCCAGATGTTGTAGGGCTTGGCCTGGAGAATCTGGTCGTCTTCCCGGTATTGTCTCGAACTGGTGAAGCGTCCGGCCAGCTGCAGCGACCAGGGACCGTGAAACAGTCCGTTCCAGGTGGCCGAGGCCGTCCCGCTGTGCTTGACATTGCCCGAGAGTTGTGCCCCCGTGTCATTGTCCCTGGCATCGCAAAGGCTGTAGCTCCCTTTCAGGAACAGGTGTTTCCACAAGATCACCGACACATTGTTGTCGATGCCCGCTATGGTGGCGCTGCTCACATTACGGTAGTATTTCTCCAGTCCTCCCAGGCTGTTCACCACATCGTATTGGGTGATCTTGTCCTGGATGTCGTTGCGGTAGGCCGTGGCCGAAGCATAGAACCAGGAACCGCTGTATTCTGCCGACACCGAATTGTAGAGCCCCCGCTCGGCTTTCAAGTCGGGATTGCCATAGACCCAGAAACTGCCCTGATGGTCGAAGTCGTAATACAGTTCCTTGATGCTCGGCGCCCTGAAGGCCGTGCCCGTGCCGGCACGCAGCGTCATCTTGTCGTAGTGGTATTTCAGCGACAGTTTGGGCGTCACCATCGATCCGAACTGGAAATTGTGGGTCCATCTGGCGCCTCCGATCAGGTCCAGGCCCTCCAGCGGGCTGTACTGGGCCTGGGCGAAAAGATTGGCGTCGTCCAGGGCTTTGCTGGTCGGGACCGCTCCCAGTGTCTTGGTGGCATAGTTCTCTTCGTGATTGTATTCCACACCGCCCACCAACTCCCAAGTATCGTCGGGAGTGAATGTACTTAGTATGCGCGACGAAAGGTAATAGGCCGTGTTCGCCAGTTTTGCCGTGCCTTGTTTTTCGTAATAATCCAAGTCGAAATACTTGTCCCAGTTCACGCTGGCCTTCAGTTGGAGGCGACGGTCCTCGGAAACATAGCCGCCGCTGCCGCCCAGCGAGAGCGTATGGGTGAGCGGATGCGTGGTGTTCAGACTGTTGGCCGGATTGAACCGTTCATGTCGGAAATAGCGCGTGTTGAACTGGGCATCCAGCTGTTTGTCGAATTGGCGGCCCAGCTTGAGTTGGCCGCCCCAGTCGGCATAAGAAGCTGCATAGGGCCCGCTGCCGTTGCCTCCGAATCCGTCGGATGAGTTGCGAAAGACACTGGCCTGCGTGGTCAGTTTGTTGCGTTTGGACTCCCCGAAGATGCGAGTCTGCCAGGTGTTGTGGCTCTGACAGGAGATCTGGCATCCGGCATTGAGCAGATCCTCGGGCTCCTTAGTGATGATGTTGATCACCGCACCCACGGCATTGGAACCGTAGAGCGCCGATGCAGCTCCGTTGACCACCTCGATGCGCTTGATGCTGTTGACGTCGATCTGATCCAGGTTGATATTGCCCCCCGCACCTTCGGAAACCAGCCGTTCACCATCTACCAGAAACAAGATATATCGACTGTTGAGCCCTCTGATACGCAGATTGTTGCCCACGCCATTTGGCTCCGACACAATGCCTGGGATGTTGTCTTCCAGCGCTTCCAGAAAGGAAGTGGTTCCAGCCTTCTCGACCTCCCTTTGGCTGATGACGGTGGTCAGCACGGGCACCTCCGACAGCCGTTTCTCTGTTCGCGTCCCCGTCACCACGATGGCATCCAGTTTGAGCGTGCTGTCCATCCATAGCTCCTGGGCACCGGCGGCAAACGTGGCGGCCATCATCAGGGCTGCAAGTATTATTTTCCTGCTGTCCATTCCGAAGTTGTTTTGACAATCCATTCCATCACATCATCGACAGACTGCGGCAAGATGCCTTCTTCGCCGTAAACGATATGGTCGGCCTTCCGGTTGCCCATGCCCGACATCCTGGCCATGGCTCCAACACTTGAAACCAGGTAGATGCCCTGAACAATAACCGATTCCTTCTGCCCGCGGGCGCGATCCAAAAGGGGCGTTACGTCCTGGACGAAGCGCTGGCCCATCCCCACAAGTTGGTAGTCAACATAGTCGAATCCTTCGGCCTTGACTGCCTCGGTGCAATGCTCCAGTATCCTCTTCCAGAAACCTATGCGGTCGGGGTCGCCGTGTGCCAGGAAAATTACAGCCTCTTGGGCCGGATTCTTGGAAAGCCTCTTCACACGCTGCGTCATGGCCTTCTCGATGACACCCGATTCCATGAGGGTGGGGCCGGTGATGACATGCATTTGGGTATGCACCATCTCTGTGCCTTCGGCCAACAGTTCGCGTCGCACGGCGGGATGGTATTTCAACCCGAGAATGTTGGGAATGTCGTCCTCGGAATGCCCCGAAGGGGAGATGAACAAAGGCAGGGCAAATACCGTGTCTATCTGATGTTGTTCGCAGTCGCGCATCACGGAGGCGATGTTGGGCTGGGCAAACTCCATCAATGCCACCCGTTTGTAACTGATGCCGGGCAGGTCCACCTGATCCAGCCTGCTTTCGAGTGCAAGCACGTTGTTGTTCCAATCCTGCGAAGGCGAACCATGCGCGATGACGACCAGCGCCGTCTTGGCCGGAAGCTGAAAGCTCAGAAGTGCGGCCACTACCATCAAAACCAATCTTTTCACAGTGTACATAGTGTTTATTGTTTGACAAATGATTTCCATTCTTCCGATGCCGGCCGACAATTCCGTAAGGGCCGGTCATCGCTTTGCGTCGGCAAAATTAGGCTGCCCGCCGGCGCCCAAAAATCCCGAATGTTCGGTAAAATGCCGTCGGAAGGCAGCTTTGTACCGACCCTTGGAAATAGCTATAAATGGGGATTGGCAGAAAGCGGTGAAAACCGTACCTTTGCGATATGACAAACGAATTGAGTCCTTCGATGAAAATGGCGGAACTCCTGGAAGGGAACCCGTCGCTGCTGGGCGTGTTCACGCGCATGGGCTTCACCTTCGGCTATGGCGATGCCACAGTGGCCGAGGTCTGCCGCGACGCCGACATCGACCCCGGCACCTTCCTGCTCATCAGCCGGATCTATTCTCAGGATTCCTACCGGCCTTCGAAAGAAGAACTCCAGGAGGCCGACCGCTCGGTCATCGTCAAGTACCTGAGCCTTTCGCACACCCACTACATGAATGTGGCCATGAAGGACCTGGCCGCCAGCCTGGGTCGGATGATGGCCCTGTGCCCCGACGAGACGCAGCGTGTCATTTGGAAATTCTTTGCCGATTTCAAGGAAGAACTACAGAAGCATTTCGATTTCGAGGAAGCGTATGTGTTTCCCCATGTCGATGGCTGTCAGGCTGTTATCTCGGAAGAGGACCATTCCGGGGTGGAGGAGACCCTGGAAGATCTCAAGAGCCTGGTCATGAACCATCTGCCGGCCAGCGCCGACCAGCAGGAAGCCTATCGCGTCTTGTCGGTGATCAATTCCCTGCAAGACGATATCCACAAGCACATCCTCCTGGAGGAAACCGTTCTGGAAGGCCGCAAGGAGAACAAACCCGAAGACAACACGCTCTCGGCCCGCGAAAAAGAGATCCTGGTCTGTGTGGCCAAAGGTATGATAAACAAGGAAATCGCCGACCAGCTCAACATCTCCATCCACACGGTCATCAGCCATCGCAAAAACATCACCCACAAGACGGGCATCAAGACCGTGGCCGGCCTCACCGTCTATGCCCTGCTGAACCATCTGCTCGACATCGAGTAATCCTCTTTTTTCTCTCCAACTGGAAAAATTTTTTTCTCCAACTAGGCGGGCGTTGCGTTGCAGTTGTTGCAGTTCTAATTAGAACTCACGATCGCTGTTCAGCGTGTGGCACAACATTAGCGGAGCCATCGTGGCCCGCTGCTACAACAGACATCCGTGACAAGCGGCCCAACGGGCAAATCAATTCTTTTTGTAATTCCGGCCCACGGCCTTGAGTTCGCGCTGGATCTCATGTTTGATCTCCTGCTCGACTTTACGCAAATCCTTGCGCATGCGATTACGCATGGCCATGACAAACTCCATGCCCGGCATCTTGTCCGAACGGTACAGACGCTCGTAGATAAGCAGCGAGGTCATGAAATAGACGGCGGTCTGGATCCAGAGGGCGATCGACTCATAACGTACATCCTGCAGCAGGGCTCCGGCGGTGTTGATTCGGGCGAACCCGTTCACGGCGTGCGTCGAGGGGAATATCTGCGCCAGAACCTTCCAGAATGCAGGCATGTTGGAGGTAGGCCAGGATATGCCACTCATGAATATGAGCGGGACCGATATGAACACGAACAGCAGGAAGCAGGATTCCCTGTCTTTTACAAAGAACGATATGCTGATGGCAAAGAAGATGTTTGCCAGCAGGAACGGTACTATGAATGCCACCAGGGTGTGCAGATGCCAAAGTTGGGGCATATGGAAGAACCAGGGGACCAGGCAAAGCACGTAGGTGGACGTAAAACCATACACCAACAGATAAGCCAAAGCCTTGCCGCCCAGTACGGTGATAGGATTGGAGTACTCATTGCCCAGAATAAGTTCACCCTTGCGGCGGCGCTCATGCTCGGTGCCGGCCATCATGGCCACGCCCAGGACCAGTGTCTGCTGCAATACCAGGATCAACACGGCGGGAATCAGGAAGGCCTGGAATCCGTTGGCGGGGTTGAACATGGTCACGTACTCGTTCTCTATGGGCATGATCATGACCTCTTTTTCGCGGTCCGATATGCCTGACAGGCGGACCATCTGGATGTCGCGGTTCATATCGAGCGATACCATGGTGCAGCCGCTCAACAGGGCTTTGTAATAGAGCAGTCCGCTCATGTCGCAGTAGAGGTTGATGGTTGCCTGCCGGCCATCGGCCAAGGAGCGTTCAAACTCGGACGGTATCTGGATTATTCCGTAGGCCTTATGGTTGTGCACGACATTACGGGCCTCCTCCATATCCGAACAGTACGATATTATCTTCAGGTCGGGGGTGGCGTCGCTCTTGCGCAGGAACTCGCGGCTGGTGGTGCTGCGGCAGTCATCGACCGCCACGACAGGCACCTCGCGCACCACTTCACCGCCATACAGATAGGCGTAGAGCAAAGGATACAACAGCGGCACGATGATGAAGAATACCAGCACACCCACATCCGACACCGTCTTGCGGAGTTCCTTTCCTGCCACGTCAAGAAGATCTCTAAACCACATAACAATTTGTTTTTAAGGAAGATAAGTGTACTTATGGGCCGCCTTTCGGAGCATCCGGATATCCAGGAGCGGCAAGACGAGGAAACACAGAAGGGCTGTGTAGAACCATGCCGAATAGGCCATGGGGATGCCGTTCAAGGCCTGATCCACATAAATCAGGAAATAGTACCTGAGCGGGAAGAGGTATGAGAGGGCCTGCAGCGGTGCCGGCATACCCATGACAGGAAATGAGAATCCGCTGATGGGGATGGAGAGCACGCCCCAGAGCGTACAAAGGCTTAGTGACCAGCGCAGTGAGGGGATGGCCGATGCAATGAACACGGCGAATCCTTGCGATGCCAGAATGAGCATCTCTGCAGCCAGCAACATGGGCCAGAAGCCGTTGTGTGCGGGGAATCCCAGACAGCCGTAGAGGAGTACCAGGTAGATCCCTGCCATAAGCGAGAACACCATGGTTTGCGGGAAGAGCTTGGCGCTTACGGCCTTGAGGATACTGTCATCGGCCATGGAGAGCCACTCGCCGGCGGTGCCGTCCTTGAGCTCAGTGTGTATCGAGAAACAGGTCACCAGGAGCACCATCAGCACCAGCACGGCGGGCAGCATGGTGTTACTCAGGTAGATGTTGTAGTTGAGCCAGGGGTTGCCCAGGGGGTGCATGTCCATCTGGATGGGCTGCAGGAATCCCATGGCCTGGTCCAGGTTGGCGCCTTTGGCAAACAAGACCTCACGCCCCACCGCCGCGGCGGCCATCACCGCCATGGTCTTCATGTCGCGGTACAACAGTGAAGATGGTATCAGGTAAATGGCATTGGTGTAGATGGAGATGGTGGGCTGCTGCTGGCTGGAGGCCTTGAGCTCAGTGCCCTTGGGGATGTAGAAGAATCCGTAGATCTCATTTTTCTGCATTGCCTCACGAGCCTCGGCAAAACTGGCATACTGCTTGATGATTTCAGTTTGCTGATATGAGTCCAGGTTGCGCAGGATCGACCTCGACACGGTGGTGTTGTCCTCATCGACCACTCCGGCGGGAAGACCTTGCGGCAGGCCTTCTTTCATCAGGGTGGTAAAGAAGATGAAGCAGAACATCGGCGCAAGCACCATGCTCAGCCCATACAGCCGGCGCGAGCTCATGCGAAGTATCTCACGCCTGACTATCGCCCAGAATCCTTGCTTCATTTGAGACATGACACTTATTATTTACGGTCGATGATCACCGTCATTCCAGGGCGCAGGTTCTCAACGGTCTCCTGCGGTACGGCACGCACCTCGAAGGTCTTCAGGTCGTACTGGCCGCTAGCCTTGGTGGCTTTCCATGCAGCGTATGAACCCAGGTCGCGGATATAGGTCACCTTGACCGGGACCGTCTTGTCCAGGGCGGGTACGTAGGCGTCGCGCACGGCCCCCATGGTCAGGTCTTGAAGCAGGTCTTCGCGTACGTTGAACGAAACCCACATATCGTCCATGACGGCTACGTTCATGATGGGAGCGCCGGTACCGACCAGCTCGCCCACCATGGGGAAGATCTCACTCACCTCACCGTCGAGCGAGGCTGTCAGGACAGCCTCGCCGATATAGGAATTGACCTCGGCCACGACTCCCTCGGCCTGACGCATCTGAGCGGCGGCCATCTCCTTGACCTCCTTCTCGGCACCGTTCACAGCCATGTCATACTGCGACTTGGCCGCTTTCTCGGTGGCGTAAGCGGCATCGTACTGGGCCTTGGCCTCGTCGCGTTTCTGTTCGCTCACAACACCTTGTTTGAATAGATTCTCGACACGGCGGTAGGATTTCTCATAGATTTCCAGTCCGGCCTTGGCCTTCTGCCAGATCTCGTAGGCTCCCTGGATCTCTTCCTCGCGGGCGCCCTTCTGAGCCTTGGCGTTCTGGGCAGTGGCCGCACTCAGTACGGCCTCGGCCTGGGCCTGCTTGGCATTGATGTCGGGAGTGTCCAGGATGGCCAGTGTGTCACCGGCCTTTACCTGCTGGCCCTCGTGTACCCTGATCTCCAGGATACGTCCGGGCACCTTGCTCGACACACGGTATTCGCTCACTTCGGCCTGTCCCTGGACAATCTCGGGGACACGATGGTTGAAGGTGTAGACGCCCACCGCGCAAACAACCGCTACAACCACTGCAAACGCTGTCAATGACAGCGCAATGTTCATTTTTTGAGTCTTGTTGTCCATATCTTTTTTGTTTTTATCGTTTTGCTTGTGTCATCTGAGCTGTCCTGTTGCCTGACGCAAATAGACGGTTGCCATGATGCGGTCTATGCGTGCGTCGATTTCCTCGGAGTGGGCCTGGAGCCAGGCCGTCTGCGCGGCGAGCACCAGCGACGACTCCACCACTCCCTCCTTGAATCCTATGTTGGCCACGCGCAGGTTCTCCTCGGCGTTCTCCATGTTCTTGAGGGCCATCTGGAGCCGTGAATCGGCCTCGGCGATCTTCTGCTCATACTGGTTGACCTGCAGCGAAACCTTGCCACGGGCATCTTCCAACTGGTATTGTGTCAAAAGGACTTCCGATTTGGCGCGCCGGTATTTGCTCATTCCCTCGCCGAAGTGGAACACCGGGATCCTGGCCACCACACCTACGTTCCACATGGCATGGAAATCGTTGACAAATCCGTTGCTGGCCGAGGGATTGGTGACCAGCAGGTTGCCCATCAGCGCCACGGTGGGCAGGTAGTCGGCACGGACAATCCTGGATTTCATATCGTAGATATTCACGGCCAGTTCGAGGCTTTTGAGCTCCGGACGGTTCTCATAGAGATCTTCCTGGGTGTAAACGACCGTGTCGGCAGGAATGTCCAGTGCCCCTTCCATCTCGTCGCGGAGCATGATCTCCGAGTCGAGCGGCATTCCGCATAGCTGGCAGAGCAGCATCTTGGAGAGTGCCAGTCCGTTTTGGGCCTTGATCTGGCTCATCTCGGCCTCGTTCAGTTTCACCCTCACGGAGAGTTGGTCCGAAGCGGTGGCCACACCTTCCTGTTTCATTATCTCGACATTCTGGTCCATCTGGCGCAGCAGGTCCACATACTGCTCGGTCAGGTGCAGTTTGTTGGCAATCGAGACGATCTGCCAATAGGCCTCGTCCACGGTCACGATCACCTTCTGGTCCTCACCGCTCAACTGGGTCTCGGCCAGTTGCTTGGCATAGTCGGCCATCTTGTTGTATGCGCGTATCTTACCGCCCGCATAGAGAGGTTCCTCTACCGTGATGGCTCCCGCATAGACATTCTGGACATCGAGCGTGAGATCGTCCGAAATACCCTGCCCCAATTGGTTCAACGTACCCTTGACATCGGAAGCTTTCATTTTCTGGATGATGTAATTGGCCGTATTCCTCACAGTCTCGTCATTGAGATAGAGGTCGCGGAATTTCGCGTCGAACATCAAGGAAGTGGAGATGTTGCTGACCGATGTGCCCAGGCTCGACAGGGAATTACGTTGTTCATCATTGATCAGGTTGATGTTTTCGCTGTTGTGCAGGTAAAGGGCCGTGGCGGAAACTTTGGGCAGATAGTTTGCAAACGCGGCCTTGCTGTCGTACTCGGCCGCAGCCACCTTCTCCCTGGCCACCTTTGACTGGCTGTTGTTTTCGAGCGCCATGGCCCTGCACTCCTCGAGCGTCAGTACGGTCTGAGCCTTGGAAGGGCCGGCCGCAAGGAATGCCACCAGGCAAACCATACCAAGAAATACTTTGATTTGTTTCATATCGTCGTGTATTTGTTTCTCCTTTCAAAAAACGCCGCAAAATTAGTGCCGTGACAGGTTTCAGAAGTAGTCTTTTTCAACACTGATTGTATCTTTTGGTCGAAAAAATAAACAAATAGATACGGCTACATGGGATTTATTATTACTTTTGGAGCAATATCAAAGCGATCAAAGATGACACCTTATTCAGAGACGCTCCTGACGCCCTCCAAAATCAGGCAAATGATCCCCTCCGGCATTTTGCTCGGCATAGGCGACGACTTTTTTATCTCCCATTTGCAGGAGAAACCCGAATTCAACTACCTGAAATACCCGTTCCGCATAGACTGCTATGTGGCCGCCTATTGTGAAGAAGGATCTGTGGATTGCAGCGTGAACCTGACCGATTATCATCTAACAGCCGGGACCCTGCTGCTTTTCATACCAGGCAACATTGTCAAGATCACCGAAGACTGCCATCTGCATCTCACGCTTATCTGCGCCTCCTCCTCTTTTATTGCAGGCATCGGCATCAACCCCAGCAAGTTTCTGATCGAAGCCATGGATGTGCTGCGCGACCCATGCATACATCTCTCTTCCGACGAGACAGGAATGCTGGAAAAATATGTCAACCTGGCAATCGACATCACCAAAACTAATCCCCAGTTTCTCAAAGAGAGCATCGGGGGGCTGGTTTCCTCGGTCTTCTATCAGTTTGCGGGATTCCTGGCCGATTCCAAACAGCGGCAGGACATGGAGGCTCCGATGCGCACCAGCCGCCAACGCCAGATGTTGGAACAGTTCATCAAACTGGCTGTCAACGATCATGCGCACGAACATCTGGCGGGCTATTACGCCGACAAGATGTGCGTCACTCCGAAATATCTTTCCAAGATTGTCAAGGAGACGAGCGGCCGCTCGGTGCACGACTGGCTCAGTGAACTGCTCATACTGGATGCAAAGAATATGCTTCGCCATTCCGACATGACAATCAAGGAGATTTCGGTCCGACTTAATTTTCCCAGCCAGTCATTCTTTTTCAGGTTCTTCAAAAACCACACCGGACAGACTCCCACACAGTACCGCGAAGAGTAGCCAATGATTGGGCAAGCGGCCCGGTCACTTGCCTTTTTGAGTCCCTTTTTGCCAGTTTATTTGCCAATGTTGCAGTTCTAATCAGTTTGCAGAATAGGGGATTGTGATATACTTTTGCCGAGTCGAATCAGAATTCATGCTTTTCAAGACATGAAAGCGGTGTTCCTGTTGTTGTTTGCTCTTATGACGGGCGGAGTGGCCTACGAGGCCTGGCATCTGTGGCGACTGACGCCGATGGGCTGGCCGCTCAAACTCACGGTCACAGGCCTCTTCCTGCTGTGGCTGGGTCTTATGCTGGCTGCCTTCTTCTTCACGGAGAAATGTTCGGTCAAGGTGGCCACTTTTCTCTACGAGGCAGGCCATCCCTGGCTGGTGGCCTTTGTGTATCTGCTCATCATATTCCTGGTGGCCGACATCGCCTCGGCCTGCCAGGTGTTGCCCCGGTCGCTGCTCCATGACAATGCCGCGGGCCTGCTGGCCCTTGTCGGCTTGCTGGCTGTCCTGCTGTCTGCGGGCGGCATCCATTACCATCACAAATACCGGGAAACACTTACCATCCACACGGAAAAGCCTCTCGAAAAGCCGCTGACCATCGTGCTGGCCAGCGATTTGCACCTGGGATACCACAATCGCCCTCAGGAGTTGGGTCGTTGGGTAGACCTGATCAATGCCGAGCGTCCCGATCTGGTGCTGTTTGGCGGCGATATCGTGGACCGTAGCGTGAGAACGGTGCTGGAAGGGGGCTTTGCCGAGGAGTTCAAGCGACTGGAAGCGCCTGTCTGGACCATTCTGGGCAATCATGAGTATTTCAGCGATGTGGAAGGGGCTCGCCGGTTTTTGGAGGCTTCTGGCATCGGCTTGCTGCGCGACAGTGTGCAGACCTTTGCCGGCATCCGGGTGATCGGGCGTGACGACAGGTCCAACGCCGGCCGCCGGCCGCTGAAGGCATTGGTGTCGGACACGGAGGCTTTTACCATCTTGCTCGACCATCAGCCTTTCCATCTGGAGGAAGCCGAGCAGGCAGGGATAGACTTCCAGTTTAGCGGCCATACCCATCGAGGCCAGTTCTGGCCCGTCTCGTGGATCACCGATGCTCTGTTCGAAAAATCCTGGGGCCATCACACCCGTGGCGACACCCGCTACTACATCAGCTCAGGCCTGGGCATCTGGGGCCCGATAATCCGTATCGGCACCCGCTCGGAGTATCTGGTGCTCCGGGTAGATCGAAAGCACTAAACCTCTAAGCAAATCGATTGTCATGGCTCTTGTGTTTTCGATGGTTGGTAATTCTCTTTTTTTTCTCGGTACTGCTAGCGATATGGCAGGGATATGGCAGGGATATGCCAGCGATATGCCTGCGGTTTGAGCGACGCATATCGCTGAAAAGGGTATGGCTGCACCCTGCCTAGGCGCTGGCTAGACGCTGCCTAGACGCTGTCAACCAAAATCAGTAAAAGACAGTCTTCCGGCTGCGGTACAAATCGGGCGCTCTGGTGGCGAGGCACTGTTTTGTCCTGTGCCGAGCGGCAGAGCGCCAGATTTCAGCAGCCGGGATGGTTCCTGGCATGCCGCCCGTTGCGACGGCAGTTGTTGCAGTTCTAATCAGTTTGCGGAATAGGGGATTGTGGTTCGGTTTTGTTGCATGGGGATGATTTCGTACTTTTGCAGCATGGACAGGAATTCACAGATTATCAGGACCAGTTGGGTCGGGATTGCGGCCAATGTGCTGTTGGCGGCTTTCAAGGCAGCGGTCGGAGCGTTGGCCGGATCGGTGGCTATTGTCATGGATGCCGTCAACAACCTGAGCGACGCGCTGTCGAGTGTCATCACCATCGTCGGCACCAAGCTGTCACAGCGCCCGGCCGACCGCAAGCATCCTTTCGGCTACGGACGGGTGGAGTATTTCAGCGCCATCATCATCGCCGTCATCGTCATCTCGGCGGGCGTCACCTCGCTCATCGAGTCGGTCAAGAAGATTATCGAACCCACGCAGCCCAATTATACCGCTACCACGCTGATCGTCATCGTCGTGGCCATCGTTGTCAAACTCTTGCTGGGCTGGTATGTCAAACGCCAGGGCACGCGGCTCAAGAGCGATGCCTTGGTGGCTTCCGGCTCCGACGCGCTGTTTGATGCCGTCATCACGCTCTCCACGCTCGTATCTGCCGGTGTGATGCTGCTGTGGGGCGTCTCGCTCGACGGCATCCTGGGCACTGTCATCTCGGCCCTCATCATCAAGGCCGGCATCGAGATGCTGGCATCGCCCGTCAACGAACTGTTGGGCACGAGCATTCCAGCCGAACTGGTCAAAGAGATCAAGCAGGATGTCTCCGGATTTGAGGGGGTTCACGGCGTGTACGACCTGATATTGCACCACTATGGACCCGAGGTGAAGATCGGCTCGCTGCATATCAATGTCTATGACACGATGTCGGCCCATGAGATCCATGGTCTGACACGCAAGATATCGACCGCAATGTACCAGAAATACGGCATCATCCTCACCGTCGGCGTCTATGCGGTGGCCACGGGCGACAACCGCCGTGCCGATCTGCAGGCCAAGGTGATGCAGACACTCGCCGCCCACCCGGAGATAGTCCAGGTGCACGGATTCTACTATTCAGAGCGGGACGGGATGCTGTCGGTCGATGTCGTTCCCGATTTCTCCGTCCACGATGACGAGGCCCTGATCGGCCGGCTGAGCAAGGAGATTCAGCCCCTGGTGCCCGGCATGCAGGTGGTCATCGTGGTAGATCACAATTATTCGTAATGCCTGATGCGCACGTCGATGCCCTCTAATTGGGCGGCAACGGCGCTGAGGTTGGTGTGGCCGAAGTGGTAGGGAAACAGCACTTTGGGCCTGATTGTGCGCGCTGCCTTGACCAGCTGCTCGGGCGTCATGGTGTAGGGCTGGTTGCAGGGCAGGAAGGCAATGTCGACGCCTTTGATATTGGCCATTTCCGGTATGTCTTCCGTATCGCCGGCGATATAGATCCTCAGTCCGTCGATATTCAGGATGTAGCCGTTGTCGCGTCCCTTGGGATGGAACTGGGTGCGGCCTTCGCTGATGTTGTAGGCCGGGACGGCTTCTATCATGATGTCATTGGCCAGCTGCAGCATGTCGCCGTTGGCCATGACCTCGCCGCTGCCGTAGAGCTGGGCGCAACGCGGGTTGGTGACAAGGCGTGTCTTATCGCCCGTGAGTTGCTGGATGGCTGCCTTGTCGAAGTGGTCGCCGTGCTCGTGGGTGATGAGGATATAGTTGGCCTTGGGCATGGCCGCGTAGTCGATGGTCTTGCCGCCCTGCCTGGTGACCGGGTCGATGTAGATTTCTTTGCCGTCGTATTGGAGGCGGATGCTGGCGTGGACCAGCGCATGAAAGGTGAGCGTCTTGCCGCCCGGGGTGTTGAACTCGTCCATTTCGTAAAGATTGTTTTGCCCCATGGCGGTCAGTCCCAGGACTGCCAGCAGGCAAGTGATCATCGTCTTTTTCATCGTTCTTGTTGTTAGTCTGTTATTCCAGCGCACGGTAGCGGGCGCGTTTGGGCGCGGCCTGGTCGCCGAGGCGCATTTTCTTGTTTTCTTCGTATTCTGAATAGTCGCCTTCGAAGAAGAACACCTGTCCGTCGCCTTCGTAGGCCAGGATATGGGTGCAGATGCGGTCCAGGAACCAGCGGTCGTGGCTCACGACCACCGCACAGCCGGCAAAGTTCTCGAGGCCTTCTTCCAGGGCCCGCAGCGTGTTCACGTCGATGTCGTTGGTGGGCTCGTCAAGGAGCAGCACATTCGATTCCGACTTCAGGTTCAAGGCCAGGTGCAGGCGGTTGCGTTCGCCGCCCGAAAGCACGCCGGCCTTCTTCTCCTGGTCGGCGCCGGTAAAGTTGAAGCGCGACAGGTAGGCGCGGGCGTTGATCTCGCGGCCGCCTACGCGGATAAACTCGTTGCCGCCCGAGACAATCTCATAGACCGTCTTGTCGGGCTTGATGGCTTCGTGGCTCTGATCGACATAGCCGATGCGGACGGTTTCGCCCACTTCGAAGCGGCCGCTGTCGGCCTTCTCCAAGCCCATGATGAGCTTGAAGAGGGTGGTCTTGCCGGCGCCGTTGGGACCGATGACGCCCACGATGCCGTTGGGCGGCAGCATGAAGTTGAGATTCTTGATGAGGCAGCGCTCGCCGTACGATTTGCACACATCGACGGCCTCGATCACTTTGTTGCCCAGGCGCGGGCCGTTGGGGATGAACAGTTCGAGTTTTTCTTCGCGTTGTTTCTGGTCTTCGTTGAGCAGCGTGTCGTAGGAGTTCAGACGGGCTTTGCCTTTGGCGTGGCGGGCCTTGGGGGCCATGTGGATCCATTCCAGCTCGCGTTCCAGGGTGCGGCGCCGTTTGCTGGCCTGCTTTTCTTCGAGGGCCATGCGCTGGGTCTTCTGTTCGAGCCATGAGCTGTAGTTGCCCTTCCAGGGAATGCCTTCGCCGCGGTCCAGCTCCAGGATCCAGCCGGCTACGTGGTCGAGGAAGTAGCGGTCGTGCGTCACGGCGATCACCGTGCCGGGATATTGCTGCAGGTGTTGTTCGAGCCAGTCGATGGATTCGGCATCCAGGTGGTTGGTGGGCTCG